>JAFQUH010000068.1 GCA_017408635.1 Ruminiclostridium sp.
ACAACAGGGTGTGGTGACAGTTATCATGCAGGGTTTGTCTGCTCGTATATTCTTGAAAAAGATATTGAAAAGGCTATGAGTGTTGGTTCAGAAATTGCAGCGGAAACTTTAATGCACTACGGAGGCTTCTGATTGAGCGATAAATTGAAATACAACCAATACGTGAAACCGCCGTTTTGCTATCTTCATATAAAAACATGATATAAAAAGGCGGAACTTGGATTGAACGCCACGCGTTCATTTAACAAAATCAGGCGGACTATATCAATAATCCGCCTTTGCTTTTATGGAGTGTTTATATCAGAAATTAAACAAGTCATTTGTTTTACTATAGCAAGCTCACATTATCTCTGCACTATCTAAAATAACCGTAAAAGGTCCGTCGTTTAAAAGCTCTATCTTCATATCAGCACCGAACACGCCTTTTTGCACCTTGCCGTACTGCTTATCGCATTCTGAAATGATATATTCATACAGTTCGTTTGCCATATCGGGACCGCCTGCCTTTGTGAAGGAGGGGCGATTTCCCTTCTTGCAGTCGGCGTATAAGGTAAACTGGGAAATAAGGAGCAATTCTCCGCCCACATCCGAAAGGGCAAGATTTGTCTTGCCGTTTTCATCGTCGAAAATTCTCATACCGATGAGCTTTTTTATCATCTTATCGGCAATCTCCTTTGTATCATCGCCTGATATTCCGATAAGTACGAGAAAGCCTTTATCTATTTTTCCTGTAACCTCGCCTTCTACCGTGCAGGAGGCTTTTGTTACTCTCTGAATTACAAATCTCATTTTAACCTCTCAAAAATTCAGTCGGGCAGTTTTACCTGTCCGACTGATTATTTTTATTAATATGCTGTCATATATCTTCTTAAGTCGTCGGGGTTCTGGCAACGGCTACGAGCAACCTCTTCGGTAATCTTACCTGTACGAACGAGTCTTGCAAGATCCTGGTCGAGCGAGAACATTCCGACTGCCTTTGATGTCTGGATAGCGTTAGGAATCTGGAATATCTTACCCTCACGGATAAGTGCGGAAACGGCGTCAGTACAGCTCATAAGCTCAAGAGCCGCAATTCTTCCCTTGCCGTCAGCAGTAGGAACGAGAGTCTGTGAAATAACTGCAACGAGAGAGTTAGCGAGCTGTGAACGAATCTGTCCCTGGGAGTGAGGAGGATATACGTCGATGATACGGTCGATAGTTTCAGCCGCACCTGTTGTATGCAGTGTGGAAAGCACCAGGTGACCTGTTTCTGCGGCAGTTACTGCGGCGTTAATAGTTTCAAAGTCACGCATTTCTCCGACGAGGATAACGTCAGGGTCTTCACGGAGTGCGGCACGCAGAGAGCCTGCGAAGCTATCTACATCGGCGCCGATTTCTCTCTGGTTTACCATTGACTGCTTATGTGTGTGAAGATACTCGATAGGATCTTCTACTGTGATGATGTGGCAGTTCTTGTTACGGTTGATGTGGTCGATCATAGCCGCAAGAGTTGTTGACTTACCTGAACCTGTAGGGCCTGTTACGAGTACAAGTCCTCTGGGGCGGAGTGCGAATTCACCCATAAGTCCGGGAAGCATAAGGTCTGATAACGTAGGGATGTCATTACGGAGCAGACGCATTGCGATAGCGTGATAGCCTCTCTGTCTGTATACATTGACTCTGTGTCTGTGTCCTGATGTGGAAACGTATGAGAAGTCGGTGTCAAGTCCCTTCTGGATAGAAGCCTTGTGCTTCATAGAAGTAATCTGATTGATGATATTTACGATAATAGGCTCTGTGCAGTCGGGGTAACCGCTGAGCTTTTTGATACTACCGTGTAAACGAACTACAGGGGGAAGACCTGCTGTAAAATGTAAGTCTGAACAGCCGAGTTTTCTGGCTTCGTCAAGAATTTTATTGATATCCACGTTAAATTTCTCCTTTTATTATACAGTATATGTAGCCTTTACAAGCTCATCCATTGTGGTCTTGCCTGCAAGAACCATTTCGGTAACGTTGCTTCTTAATAGCTGTGTGCCGTTTCTTTCAGCCTGTGCACCGATTTCCTCTGTTGTGGCACCCTTGGAGATAAGCTCCTTGATGTCATTTGTGGTTACTATAATTTCATGGATAGCAGTTCTACCCTTATAGCCTGAATTGTGGCAGGTACGACATCCACCGTAGTGTGCCTGGCAGATTTCTACAGGCTCTGTCTTACCTACAAGTCGAAGATCCGCAGGATCTGTGAGTAATACTTTTTCCTTACAATCGGGGCAAAGTAATTTTACAAGTCGCTGTGCAATGATACCTACCAGTGAGGAAGCAACCATGTAGGGTGCAACGCCCATGTCTATAAGACGGATAATTGTACCTGCGGCGTCGTTTGTATGCAGTGTTGATAATACCAAGTGACCGGTGATAGCGGCACGGATAGCGATATCGGCTGTTTCACCGTCACGGATTTCTCCGACCATTATGATGTCAGGGTCCTGACGAAGAATAGAACGAAGAGCGGCGGCGAAGGTCATACCTGCCTTGGCGTTGATCTGTACCTGGTTGATACCGTCTATCTTCTTTTCGCAAGGGTCTTCTACCGTTACGATGTTTACGTTAGGCTTTGAAAGCTCACCGAGAGTAGCGTAAAGGGTTGTTGACTTACCTGAACCGGTAGGTCCTGTAACCAGCATAACTCCGTGAGGACAACGGATGATCTGCTTGAACATCTCATAGTTGTGCATTGTCATACCAAGCTCGGTTACCTTTCTCATTTCACCTGAGTCAGTAGCAAGAAGACGGATAACGCACTTTTCGCCGTATACCGTAGGAATGGTAGATACACGGACGTCCTGCTGTGTGCCGTCGATAACCATACCGAAACGGCCGTCAAGAGGGATACGCTTTTCGGCGATGTTCATACCGCCAAGAATCTTGATACGTGTGATAAGAGAGTTATGAACAGCGGGCTTTACGTTCATCTGTTCAACAAGCTCACCGTCGCAACGGAGTCTGATTCTTGTTCTGTCCTTGAAGGGCTCGATATGAATATCCGATGCGTCCATTCTGTAGGAGGTTTCAACGATCGTGTTAACCAGCTTTACGATAGGAGCATTATCAACACGCTCGCCGGATTCTACGTCCTCTGCGCTCATCTCTTCGCCGGTATATTCACGGTTGAGGTTATCCATAACGTTACTAACCGTCTGCTGTGAATAAGCCTTGTTGATAGTTTCGTTGATGGCGGTACGGGTTGCCAGCATTGCGTGGATTTCCATACCTGAAATAACCTTCAGCTCTTCAAATATATAGAAGTTGATAGGATCGTCTGTAGCAACGGTAAGTCTGGAATCAGACATCTGGAAGGCTACGCAACAGTTTTTCTTTGCGATAGCTTCAGGAATCTTCTTTACCGCTTCGATATCTATCTTTGTTGTGGTAAGATCGATAAACGGAACCTTCAGTCGGATCGACAGTGCCTGGGCGAGCTGTGTTTCAGAAACGTAGCCCAGCTCAAGAAGTACGTCACCGAGCTTTATGCCCGGGCGTTCCGCCTGCATTTCCCTTTGCTTTTCAAGTGCGCTATCGAGCTGATTCTGAACAAGGAATCCGTTCTCAAGCAAAATCTGACCTATAGGTACATTCTTCATTTGTGATTGTCCCCCTGATAAATAATGTATAGGCTATTGCCTACTTGAAAATTTATTTAAATTGTGGTAAAATAACAATTAAGCTAAAACCCCAATTATATTCGAGTTTAATTAGAAAGGAATTTTATTATGACCGGTATCCTTATCTACGACACCGTAATGTGTATTTTAGCGTTCATACTCGGCTCTGTAATCGGTAGCTTCTTAAACGTTGTAATCTACCGCACACCCGCTCATATGTCGATTGTGAACGGACCTTCTCACTGCTTTACCTGCGGTGAAAGAATCAAGCCTTATGATCTTGTTCCCATCTTCAGCTGGATATTTCTCGGAGGCAAATGCCGTAACTGCAAGGCTCCGATATCCGCCCGCTACACATTTGTGGAGGCTCTGACGGGATTTATGTTTTTAGCTGCATATATCCGCTTTTCTATAAGCTGGCAGCTGCTTATCGCAATTATTTTATTTTCTGTACTTATCGTACTCAGCTTTATCGATATTGACCATCTGGAAATCCCCTACTGGTGCACTATCACGATAGCCCTGCTTGGAATACCGATGCTCTTTATCGAGCCTGACTTCCCCTGGGTTGAGCATCTGGCTGGTGCCGCTGTGATTGCCGTTCCCTTCGCCGTGCTCGCACTCTTTGGTGGTATGGGCGGCGGTGACGTTCAGCTTATGGCTGCCGCAGGCTTCTTAATGGGTTGGGAAATCATCCCCTCTGCTATTATCGGTATCGTGCTCGGTGCTATTTACGGCATTATCTCAAAGGCTGTAAACAGCAAGAGAGATAAGGAAATGAACGAGCAGATAAAAGCAGAATTTTCCGAATGGGTAAAGGACAGAATGACCGCTGACGTATCCGATATTGTCGTAGGCGAATACGAAAAGGGCGTCTGCAAGATAAATGCTGATATAATTGAAGAGAAGGCGTGGAATAATCCTGAAGCCTTCAAGGATGACTGTAAGGAGCTTGAAGCAAGGCTTACAGAAATCGCAAAGGATATGCCTGAAAATAAAGAATTCGTATTCCGTGTTACCGCAAAGAACGGCGTAGTGGAAAAATCAAAATTCCAGCAGCGAATTGCCTTCGGTCCTGCACTCGCCGTCGGAATTGCAATAGGCGTTATCTTCGGTGAAAGAATTATAAGCTGGTATTTAGGTCTTATGTAATAAATTTAATCAATATCTCACGACTTGAGGATTTCCTCAAGTCGTGATTTTTTTATTGATTTACGGTGCCTCAGGAAGATTGTTTAAATCCTTGTAATTCTTGATGTTGTAGATTATCGCAATTGTAGGAGTTGTTCCTGCTTCAACGTCGATATAATCTTCCGTTTCAAGCTCCGGTTTGCTCTGAGGCGTGCTCTTTGTATTGAGCATCTTGATTGTGCTTGTTCTTGTTTCGAGTAATAAATTACCATCTGTATCGTAAGGTGTGATACCCATCTGATACCAATACTGACCTGTGGTTGAATCTTCGATTGTCTTGAAGGTGAAACGGTATCTTGCGTCGCGATAATATTCCTTATTGAAAAGTCTTTGCTTTCCGAGGAAGATTTTTTTCTTATCGTAATCCAGTCCGCTGTCTACCTTGCCGAAATCGTAGATATAATAACCGTCTGTTTCGTATCTTAACAGAATGCAGTAGGTGGATATTGAGTCATCTCCTGCCGCCGCAGCTCTCATACTGTCAACTCTCTGACCTATAGAGCCGTCCTTGTCAGAAAGTAACGCTTCTGCTGTGCCATCGTAAATATCAATATTGTAGCCTATGCTCTTGTTGAGTCTTGCGTGGAAATAATCCTGGATAGTGTCGGTGGTGTTGTTTATGTTAACGTCACCGTCCATATCCTTTATCATATCTCTGACAGGTCCGAAAAGCGCCATTACGGCGGCTATCAGAAGTCCCATTATCGCAGTTGCTATAATAACCTCGACCAGAGTGAAGGCCTTTTTACTGAGTAATTTTTTCATAAAGACCTCCTTATTACGGCTTGGGTACGTTGTAGATACCGGGTGTAGTTGCTATAAATCCATGACCTGTTAACGTTTCACTGTCATGTAAAGCATTTTTAGGATCTACAAAGTAATTTGCAAAGGACTTATATTCGTTAGTATAAGCGTCATCAGTCATAAAGAACGATATAGATGCCGTGTAGTTTGTGTCCTTTGACTTAATATCCTTATCAAAGAAGCGGTAATTTATAGACTCAGCGCTTTTTGAAAGTCTTAAGTAACCGAGCTTTCCGTCTGTGATAGATACCTTGACGTTCTTTGCGGAGCCTGGGATGGCGAGCTTTACTGCATTACATTCAGCAGAGCTTAAAACTTTGTCAGCATCATTGATGGATACTGTAATTACAATATTTTTACCGCCTTCAGCATCTGTTACGTTTGACTGTATCTCAATCGAAGTAATACCCTTTGCACCATAGCAATGAATATCATCGGTAATCATACCGCCGGTCTGCTTTTCCTTGTTGCTTCCGTCGTTCTTGATTTCTGCATCAAA
>JAFQUH010000003.1 GCA_017408635.1 Ruminiclostridium sp.
AGGGTGATACCCGTATAGATAGACGCTTCTCTTGCCGCAACAGGCATATTTGAGGTGTTTGCGATAAGAACTGTTCTGTCAGTCAGAGGTCTTCCGCTTTTAGGGTCAATAAGCTCGGAAAATTCTTCAAGTACCTGAGTCATTTCGTTGCCACGTTCACCGCATCCGATATACACAATTATGTCAGCATCGCACCATTTTGCAATCTGATGCTGCGTCATAGTCTTACCTGTACCAAATCCTCCCGGAACAGCCGCTGTGCCGCCCTTTGCAAGAGGAGCGATCGTATCGATTACTCTCTGACCTGTAACAAGTGGCTTTGATATGGGTATTCTTCTTTTAACAGGTCGGGACGTTCTTATAGGCCATTTCTGAACCAGCGTAAGCTCGGTTTCTGTACCATCGGCATCCTCGATCTTACATACAATGTCATTTACTTTATATTTACCGTTTTCCGCAACGTAGGTGACTGTACCTTTTAATGCAGGCGGTATCATACATCTATGAGTAATTATAGCGGTTTCGGGGCATTCGGCATAAACCATTCCTCCCGATACCTGATCTCCGACCTTTACTGTGACGGTTACGTCAAACTCTCTTTCTTCGTCAAGAGCAGGTATAGCGCTACCTTCTGTTACAAACACTCCGCTTGTTTTTGTCATAGCCTTCAGCGGACGCTGAATTCCATCATATATATTCGATATAATGCCGGGACCAAGTGTTGCACACATGGGGCTACCTGTTGATTCTACAGGGTCCCCCGGCATAAGTCCTGCCGTTCCTTCGTAAACCTGAATGGTGGTTATTTCCGAAGTAACACCGATAACCTCACCAATCAGCTTATTTTTTCCTACCAGCACCATTTCACGCATTGAAAAGTCCTTGGTATCCTTCACCTTTACGACGGGACCATTTATAGCATAGATTTTATTCAAGGTCTTACCTCCGTTTAAAGTGAAAGCTCACTGTGATTTGCAAAGTTCTTGCGCTGTGCTTCAAGCAACGTATCAAAGGTATAATCAAGATAAATATTTTCTCTGGGGTAATATACGAGAATACCACCAAGTGTTACCGCTTTATCAACTGCCGTTTGCACCTTGATATCAGCGGTAAGCTGAACGATTTTATCCTTATCCTTTGCGCTGTGATAAATCACGCATTCTTCGTAAAGCGGCGTTTCCTTTTCCGCTTTTTCTATAAGTGTTCTGAGCTTTTCTGTGTAATCTTCTGTATTCGTATATTCTGAAATACGTCTGCATATTTTATCGAAAAGCTCCTTCACCTTCTGATCTCTGAAGGCAAGGACGTCCTTTTTAGCTTCAAAATCTCTATGAGAAAGCTCTTTAGCATAAATTATGCCGGTATCATGCTTATCCTGAAGGATATCCTCTTCTTCATCGTGTTTGTATTTTTTCTGTGCCTTTTCTACAATCTCTTCCGATTCTTTTCTGGCGTTTTCTATAATCTCTTCTGCAATACGTTTTGCATCCTCTATGATTATACGCCCTAATCTTTCGGCACGCTTCTGTTCTTCCAGCATACTTTTATTCCTCTCTTTATGCGGATAGGCTTCAATAAATCAGAACTTGATACCGATTGCCTCGCTTACGTACTGATCTATCGACTGACTGATATCAGATGTACCATGTCTGTCGGGTATCTCAACTATAAGCGGCTTTGCATTGTTCAGCTTGATTTCATAAACAGCATCTCTGCACATATTTATGAGTTTTTCGGTAATAAGTATAACTCCGATATTAGCGTCAGCCCTGGCATTTTCCAATGATTTTATGACCTGCTCTGCTGTATGGACAACTACTCCGTCTATACCTGCAAGTCGCATACCCATCTGTGTATCTTTATTATCACTGATAAGATAAAATTTCATAGCAGAGCCTTCCTTTTATCAGGAGAAGAGTATAAGGATTGAAATAAGCAGGCCGTAGATAGCAACACCTTCGCCAAGAGCTACGAAGATAAGTGACTTTGTAAAGTTCTTGTCGTCTTCAGACGTAGCACCGATAGCCGCAGGAGCAGCACTACCTACCGCAATACCTGTACCGATAGTAGCAAGACCTGTTGATAAAGCCGCACTGAGATACTTGAGGCCATCTCCTATTCCAAGAGCTGTCTGTACAACTTCAGCACCCTCTTCAGCCGCAAATGCGAACACAGGTACAAATATGCTCATAAGCACCATAACGCCTATAAAGCTACCGGCATTAAGAAGAATTGACTTCTTCACGTTTATAGACTTACCGTCGTGTCTTCTCTTTATCATAAGAACAAGGGGTGTAATAATAAGTGCGAGCGCAAATAAGGGTAAAATAAATATGATTGCTTTTTCCATTTTTAATTCCTCCGTATATTAAACATTAACCTGAAGTGGTGTAAATTCCTTACCATCGCTTACGTAGAAGCGTCCGAATAACTCATAGAATTCAAGTCTTAAAACCTGAATGCCTACTATAAAGCCTTCCATAACGATAACGAACAGATTACCTAATATCTGAACGATTATCATTCCTGCAGAAAATTCTGTTCCCGCAAGAACATTAACTACAAGCATCATACCTGCGTGGCTTAAAATAAAACCACCTACTCGAAGGAATGACATTGTATTTGTAAGATAGGAAAGGCAGGTTTCAAACATTTCGATAAAGCCTTCAACTATCATATTGCCGACAGACTTTTTCTCCTTGACTGTCTTTTCCTGCTTTGTAGCAGATTTTGAGCGTTTATATCTTGTAAGCTCTGATGGCATTTTCATTCTTTCAAAGGATAGTCCGAGGAAAATCTCGTCAACCTTTGCCTTTGAGCTTTTGGGAGTGAAGTAGACGCCGTAGACCATACCATCCTTTTCAGATATGGGTACAAAGGCATAATCGCTGTTTTTGTGGTATCCAAGCTTCATTTGTGCTTCTGTAGGCATTCTGCCGTAAACTGCACGTACATTCTTCATGCTCTGGATATAATCGAGTTGTTTTCTGAGCTTCTTCGCATCATTCTCATCAAGTCTGTCAGAGCTTCTTATAGCGGCATTAGCTACTGCAAGCTTCTGCGTCTGCAGAACGTTTCCTCTTACGGCGTTTGAAACGACGTGAGCAAGAGGCTCCTTGAAGAACATAATTCCAAGTGGTAAAACTATAAGGAAAATAATATAAAGCGGTGTAAACATCGGTATTCCAAATACAAGCTGTAATGCAGCCGCCACAAGCACAGATATATAAAATACCATACCTGCTATACCGTTCGCACCGAATAACGCAGATTCATAATCCTGACGCTTTACCGAAATGGTGATATTTAGC
>JAFQUH010000069.1 GCA_017408635.1 Ruminiclostridium sp.
CGCAAAAATGCTGGGAACTTGTAACGAATTTGTGAATATACACGAAATAATGATATAAAAGTTTTAGAGAGCCTTAAACGGCTCTCTAAAAGCATTTTTGCTTACTTCGTCAACTGACGCCTAACGTACCATCGTACGCCGACGACGTCAGTTTCCTCGTCTGCGTGTGTTTTTCATCGTCTGACAGTGTGTAGACAAATGACTTTGTCTACACACTGAAACCCGCATAGAAATATGCGGGTTTTATATATATTCTCCTGTGGACTTTACAAAGTCGAAAAAATATGGTAAAATAGATACTATATTATTCAGAACAAAATACAGGAGATGACAAAGTGATAAGAAAAGTAAACAGAGAAGATTTGCCCGAGTGCCTTGAAATTATACATAAAAGCTACGAAACAGAAGCGTCTATGTTCGGTGTTACAAAAATGAATTGTCCCAATCATACAAGCTTTATGCCTATAGAAAAATTAGAAAGCTTTTATAACTGGGGCTTTGAGATGTATGCCGCAACAGATGAAAATGATACGATGGTCGGCTTTTTCTCTCTTTCTATAAAAGAAAAAGACGTTTTTGAGGTTAAATGCTTCAGCGTTCTGCCTTTTTACAGAAGAAAGGGCTACGGAACACAGATGGTAGAGCTTGCTAAAAAAAGGGTAAAGGAGCTTAACGGCAAAAAGCTCATTGCCAGCGTTGCTGACGGCGGACAGATAGAAAAAAGATGGTACGAAAAAAACGGCTTTAATTATACCGGCGCAAGTATTTATCCTCATCTGCCCTTTGCTATCGGCTTTATGGAATGGATAAACGAATAGTTATTAATTACGGATTTCTGTTTTTTGTCAGAGGTCCGTTTTTGTTTGTAAAATTATCTAAAAAATATCTTGTCCTGATATATAATTTTACTGAAAATAATATTTTTTTATTGAATATAATCGTGTTAGGTTGTATAATTAAATAGAGTATGTTTATATATAGATTGGAGTAACTATGAAGAAATTATTTGTAAAAAGAATTATTCTGCTTGTGGCGATATTTGCTTTTAGCGTGTGTAATTTTATTCAGGTTGCTTTTGCAGAAGAATTCGGAGATTATGTCGTATCCGTATATAATGAAGAAAGCGGACTTCCTACGGGAGAAGCCAACGATATTCTTCAGACATCGGATGGTTATATCTGGATAGGTAGCTATGGCGGACTTATCAGATATGATGGTAGTGAATTCAGAAACTACAGTACCCTTAAGGAGATAGAATCCTCTTCCATCCGTTCGTTGTTTGAGGATAGCAAGGAAAGGCTCTGGATAGGCACTAATGATGCAGGTGTGTACGTGCTCGAAAACGATGAGTTTAAAAAATTAAGTTGTACCATCGCAAACGAATTTCTTTGCATAAGAGATTTCTGTGAAAGCGAAGACGGAAGAATATTCTGTGCATCAAATTCAGGACTTGCCGAAATAACGACAAGCGGAATAGTACCTGTTTGTGAGAAACTTCAGGGGACAACCTTCTATAGCTGTGCGATAGACAAATCGGGAAGACTATGGGGTGCTCTTACCGCTGACGTTTGTATAGTAGATTTTGAAAATAATATGAGCATAGAAAAGGGTGTTTTTTCCGTTGAAAATAGTGAAGGCGCTGATATAGAGCCTTACTGCCTGACATCGGATAACGAAGGAAATATTCTTGTCGGAACGTCTGAAAATCTTATTGTCAGATATCTTGACGGTGGAAAAACAGAACTTTTACCGACGGGAATCGTCAATACGCATAACAAAATAAGAGTAAGCAAAGACGGAGAAATACTTGTAAGCGGACTTCGTGGCTTTGCGGTTATCGATAAGGAGGGTAGACTTACAGAGTTTGATGAAACAGACAAGGCGGCTTCGGTAAATAGCGCAATCTGTGACTATGAGGGTACTTACTGGCTGGCTTCGTCATCTTACGGCGTTATAAAATATACAAGAGGTTGCTTCAGCTCGCCAAACACTATCGCTACGGAGCTTGGCTCTGTCAGTATAAACGCTATTGCAAAGCAGGGTGATAAATACTTTATAGGTCACGATAGCGGACTTATGGTATATGATGAAAGCTGGAAGGCTGTTGATACGTCTATTGAAGATATACTGAATGGAGTCAGAGTAAGACATATACTTTCAGATAGTAACGGCAAGGTGTGGTTTGCAACGTATTCCGATGATGCGGTTATATGCTACGATGCAAAAACGGATTCGACCGTTGTTTATAACGAGGATAACGGGCTTATATGCAATCGTGCAAGAGTTATATATGAAACATCCGATAAAACTATAGTAGTCGGTACACAGCTTGGTTTATCCTATATAAAGGATGGTAAGGTAATAAAAAACGTCGGCGCAACGGATGGACTTGACGTAACACAGATACTGTGTCTTTACGAAACACCTGACGGCTCTATTCTGGCAGGTAGTGACGGGGACGGCATTTACAGTATAAATGAAAGCGGTGTTACAAAGTATTCTTTTGATAAAGGACTTCAGGAAGGCGTTGTTCTTCGTATAATACCTGACGAATCAAAGACGAATGCATATTTTGTCAGCGCCGGAAGTAGCCTTTACTACTTTGAAGATACACAGTTCAGAAAGCTGGATAATCTTGAAAAGGGCGCAGGAAGTATATTTGATTTCTGTGATAAGGGCGATAGGCTCTGGATAATGCAGAATAGCGGTATATTCTCTGTGGATAAGGAAAAGCTGCTGGCGGGTAAAACCGTATCGGGTGAGGTACATGGTTTGAAGCATGGTCTTACCGGCTCGCTCAATGCTAATACCTGGCACTATATCGATGAAGAGGGAAATATTTATCTGGCAACCAGAAACGGAATCAGTATTTTTGGCTTTAAATCTCAAAAGGCAGATCTTCCTAAAATCATAGTGAACAACATTCAGACAGACGAAACGTCAGTTCAGCATCCTTCGTCTGTGAATATTTCAGCTGACAATAAAAGAGTGACTATTAACTTTTCTGTGTTATCCTTTACAGAAATTTCGTCTGTGAATGTTTCCTACAGGCTTCATGGCTTTGAAAACGAGGAGATAGTGCTGAAAAATCAGAAAAGCGGAGAGATAAGCTACACCAACTTACCGGGCGGCACGTATACCTTCGAGCTTAGAGTATACGATCCTGCTGATCCCGAAAACTATAAGGAGCAGAGGGTTACCGTAGTCAAGGAAAGAAAAATCTATGAACAGCCCTTCTTTGTTCCTTTGTGTGTAATACTTCTTATACTTGTTACCGTTCTTCTGGTTATGCTGATTGCACGCAGGAAAATGTCACTTCTGAAAAAACGAGAGAAGGAGTACAAGGGAATTGTCGTACAGGGACTTGAAACTCTTGCCCGTACAATAGACGCTAAAGACAGGTATACAAACGGTCATTCTATGAGGGTGGCAGCTTATTCAAGAGAGCTTTCAAAACGAATGGGTATGACTGACGACGAGCAGGAAAAGGTTTATTATATAGCGCTTCTTCACGATATAGGAAAGATAGGTATACCTGACGCAATACTCAATAAGCGTAAAAGACTTACAGAAGGGGAATTTGACGTTATAAAAACTCACCCTCTTATCGGTGGCGAGATTCTTAAGGATTTTACCGCTCTTGAAGGTGCGGGAGAAGGTGCACAGTATCACCACGAAAGATATGACGGCACGGGATATGGAAAACAGCTTGCCGGAGAGGAAATTCCTCTTGTGGCGAGAATCATCGGTGTGGCGGATGCCTATGACGCTATGTCAAGTGACAGATGCTACAGAAAGGCGCTGGATTCAGATAAGATTATAGAAGAACTTAAGAACGGTATCGGAACTCAATTTGATCCTGATATAGTACCCTTTATGCTGGATATGATTGCTGACGGAACAGCACCTATCAAGCCTGATGCAACGCATTGTCTTCCTGAATTTAATGATATTGTATAATTTTTAACAAAATCTGCTTTTTTAGTTGACTTTATAGCTTCATGTATGCTATAATAATTTTGTATGGTTAATGTTTAATATTAAATAAAATTGAGGTTTACCTCAAAGGAAAGGAAAA
Source organism: Ruminiclostridium sp. (assembly GCA_017408635.1). Taxonomy (GTDB): domain Bacteria; phylum Bacillota; class Clostridia; order Oscillospirales; family Ruminococcaceae; genus Ruminiclostridium_E. The sequence goes on from JAFQUH010000069.1 coordinate 4,079, forward strand.
TTAAAATGAAGAAGATTATTTCATTAATTGCCGCAGCGGCGGTTTTCGTAGCAACGTTAACAGGTTGTTCAGCAGGTGTTAAGCCTAACGAAGTTCACTCAAAGGCTGATCTCGTTGGCAAGACCATCGGTGTACAGCAGGGTACAACGGGTGATACCGAAGCATCCAAGGTAGAAGGCGCTACAATCGACAGATACAAGAAGGGTGCAGACGCTATCCAGGCTTTAAAGCAGGGTAAGGTTGATGCGGTTGTTATCGACGTAGAGCCTGCAAAGGTATTCGTTGAAAAGAATGAAGACCTTATGATTCTTGATGAAACCTTCATTACAGAAGAATATGCTATCGCAATCAAGAAGGGCTCTGAACTTACAGAAAAGATCAACGGCGCTCTTAAAGAGCTCGAGGAAGACGGTACACTCAGCAAGATCGTAAGAAACTGGATCGGCGATGAAATCGGTCAGTATCCTTACAAGTCACCCGAAAACGTTGACAGATCCAACGGCACACTCGTAATGGCTACAAATGCGGCATTCCCTCCCTACGAAGCAGTAGAAGGCGGTAAGGTTGTTGGTATTGACCCCGATATTATGCAGGCAGTATGCGACAAGCTCGGCTATGAGCTTAAGATTGAGGATATGGACTTCGATGCTATCATCTCTGCAGTAAACTCAGGTAAGGCTGACGTTGGTGTTGCAGGTATGTCCGTAACAGAAGATCGTCTTAAGAACGTAGATTTCTCAAATTCTTACACAAAGGCAAACCAGGTTATCGTTGTAAGAAAGAAGTAATTTAACTCTGAACATATTCTACGCCGTGCGAATCGGTACAGATTTGCACGGCGTAAAATTTGCAAATAACAAATACTTTTTACAGGAAGGATTTCAATAATATGGACTTCATAATGCAGGGGTTTGCAGACTTCGGCGAAAAGTTTTATGATAATTTTATAAAAGACGCTCGCTGGCAGTATCTTACCGATGGCCTTGCAAACACACTCATCATAACTTTTCTGTCAATAATAATCGGTCTTATTTTAGGCTTTCTTATTGCTATCGTGAGATCGACACATGATAAAACGGGTAAGCTTGGTTTTCTTAACGTCATAGCAAAGCTGTATCTTACTGTAATCAGAGGTACACCTGTTGTAGTACAGTTACTTATTATTTATTTCGTAATTTTCGGCTCCTTCGATATAGACAAGCTGATAGTAGCGGTAATTGCCTTCGGTCTTAACTCGGCGGCTTATGTAGCGGAAATAGTTCGTTCAGGTATTATGTCTATAGATAACGGACAGTTTGAGGCAGGCTCCAGCCTTGGACTTGGCTATATCCAGACTATGATTTATATCATATTACCTCAGGCACTTAAAAACGTTCTTCCCGCTCTTGCAAACGAGTTTATCGTTCTTCTTAAGGAAACCTCAGTATCAGGCTATATCGCTATATCCGATCTTACAAAGGGCGGCGATATCATCAGAAGCCTTACCTATGAAGCATTCCTTCCTCTTATCGCAGTAGCGGTAATTTATCTTGTAATGGTAATGTTCTTATCATTCCTCGTAACAAAGCTCGAAAGGAGACTTGCAAAAAATGATAAACGTTAACAATCTTAATAAATCCTTTAACGAGCTTCATGTTTTAAAAAATATCACAGAAACTATCGAAAAAGGTGAAAAGGTGGTTATAGTAGGACCTTCCGGCTCTGGTAAAAGTACCTTTTTAAGATGCCTTAACTTAATGGAAAGACCTACGTCGGGCGAAATCTTTGTTGACGGTGTGGATATTACGCGTCTTCCTGAAAAAGAAGTAAATCTTATAAGACGCAGAATGGGTATGGTGTTCCAGCATTTTAACCTGTTCCCACATCTTACTATAAAGAAGAATATTACACTTGCTCCCGTTAAATTAAAGCTCATGACACAGGAAGAGGCTGACAGAGTAGCAGAGGAGCTTCTTGCAAAGGTAGGACTTTCCGATAAAGCAGAGCAGTATCCCAATCAGCTTTCAGGCGGACAGAAGCAGAGAATTGCAATTGCCCGTTCTCTTGCTATGAATCCTGAAATAATGCTTTTTGACGAGCCGACCTCCGCACTCGATCCCGAAATGGTAGGAGAAGTTTTAAATCTCATGAAGGAGCTTGCCGATGATGGTATGACAATGGTTGTTGTAACTCACGAGATGGGCTTTGCGAGAGAGGTTGCCTCCCGTGTTATGTTTATGGATGAGGGTATGATTGTTGAGCAGAATACTCCTGCAGAATTCTTTGCAAATCCCAGAAGTCCAAGACTCAAGGAATTTTTATCAAAGGTGCTTTGATGAAATTTAAAACTATCCTTTTTAAAGGCAATGACAACGAGCTTTTTAAGGTTGCCGGAAAGATAAGAGAAGAGGTTTTTCTTGTCGAGCAGGGCTTCAGCACAGAATATGATGATATTGATAAGATAGCTTATCATTTTATCGTCTATGACGGCGAAAAGCCTATAGCAACCGCAAGGCTCTACGGCAATGAAAATCCGTATCATATCGGCAGAGTTGCGGTAATCAGAGAATATCGCGGTAAAAGAATCGGCGCTTATGTTATGAATGAAGTGGAGAAGTTTGCGAAAGAGCAGGGAATAAGTTCGCTTGTTTTGTCCGCTCAGGTCAGGGCGTCGGATTTCTACAGAAAATGCGGTTATAAAGAATTCGGTAACGAATATATGGACGAATTCTGTCCTCATATCGATATGATGAAAGTATTATAAAGGAAAAATATATGTTAGAAACAATAAATAGCATCGTAGCATCAGTAAGTGACTTTATGTACACCTACCTGCTGATTATCATACTTGTGGCAGGTGGTTTTATATTTACTGTAGCAACCCGCTTTGCACCCTTCAGACTTTTTAAACAACAGATAAAGGCTGTTATGGAAAAGCCTAAGGAGAAAAATGGTGTATCATCCTTTCAGGCGCTTATGGTGTCTACTGCATCCCGTGTTGGTACAGGAAATATTATAGGCGTATCCACGGCTCTTTGTATGGGTGGCTTCGGCTCGGTTTTCTGGATGTGGGTAATTGCAATAATAGGAAGTGCATCAGCCTTTATCGAAAGTACTCTTGCACAAATATATAAGAAGAAAGGCCCCGACGGAAGCTATGGCGGTCCGGCATATTATATTGAAACAGGGCTTAAGTGCAAGCCACTTGCAATCGTGTTTTCGATACTTCTCATATTTACCTATGGCGTAGGCTTCAATATGCTGGCGTCTTATAATTTGCAATCTACTTTTTCAACCTATGAGTTCTATAACACTACCTATACTCCTTTAATGATTGGACTTATCGTAGCAGTTGTAGTGTGCTATTGCCTTTTAGGTGGTGGAAAAAGAATAGAAAAGGTAACAAGCGTATTAGTTCCGGTGATGGGTCTTGCATATATATTGGTAGCGCTTGTTATAGTTTTTTTGAATTTACCTTTATTACCCGATGTTTTTGAAAAGATATTTTCAGAGGCATTTGATTTTGAGGCTATATTTGGCGGTTTCACAGGCTCTTGTGTAATGTTCGGTATCAAGAGGGGCTTGTTTAGCAATGAGGCGGGCGTAGGCTCTGCTCCCAATGCCTCTGCATCTGCTGATGTTCAGCACCCTGTAAAGCAGGGACTTGTACAGGTATTGTCAGTATTTATAGATACTGTTCTTGTATGTAGTGCAACCGCTTTTATGTGTATGTGCTCAGGCGTAGAAGCAACCAAGGAATTGTCAGGTGCACCTTATGTTCAGCTTGCTCTTAAGACAGCACTCGGCGACTTCGGACCAATATTTATAACTGTTGCTATGGTGTTTTTTGCATTCACCACACTTATTGGAAATCTTTACTATGTTGATAAGGGTATAGCTCATATAATTGGTCGTGTTCCAAGCAAGAAATATATGTTACTGGTTCACATAGTGTTCTCTCTTTATATTTTATGTGGCTCAATGTTAAATGCCGATCTGCTCTGGAATGTATCGGATATTCTGATGGGTGGTATGGCTATAATCAATATTCCTGTAATTCTGATACTTTCAAAATATGCTCTGAGAGCTTTAAGGGATTATGAAAAGCAAAGAAAAGAAGGCAAGGAGCCTGTATTTAAGGCAAAGAATATAAATCTTCCCGACAAGGTCGATTATTGGGACTAAACGAAAAATAAACCGCTTTCGGAAATTTAAAATCCGGAAGCGGTTATTTTTTTGAATTGTTATTTACGTTTTCTTCGTCGTTTTAGAGTATGCAAATGCTGATATTCTGTCAGTAAATACTGACATATAGATAACTGCACAGCTTATCAGCAATGCTGACATATTTACGATAAGAGCCGTAAGCGTTTCGTTACTGCTATAGGTATTAGGATCACACGCCAGCAGTACGGAGAATAGCAGATCGATAAATGCTATAATACATGAGCTTACCGCTATCATCCCTCTTGCGCCCTTTAACGTAATGCCGCAGACTATTGAAGAAACTGAAAGAGCTATTTTAAGCACTATCACGGCAATTACCACAAATTGCAGAATGAATCTCATTGCCGCCATATCGGCGTCTTTGAGATATGCCACAAAGGTAAAATACATAGTGTCCTCGGCAAATAAAGGGTAGAAGCAGCTTGTGATGATGGTATTCAAAGTAAGCAATATCAGGGAAGCTATAATGAATATTTTTCCAAGCCTTGTCTGCTTTTCTTCTTTTATGAAATACTGTTTAGCAAGCTCTTCTTTTTCTTCCTTTGTCAGTTCACCGTCGTATATTATTTTATCTTTTTTCATTATGTAACGTTATACCGTTTCTGCTTCGGCTTCTTCAACTACAACCTTTTCAGCCTTTAAAAGATCACGGATCTCTGTAAGAAGCTCAATCTGGGGATCGGGCTTAGGTTCTTCGACGGGAGCAGGCTCTTCAACCTTTTTACGTTTGAAGCTACTGATAACCTTGATAAGAATAAATACTGAAATAGCGATTAAGAAGAAGTTGATGATTGCGGCAATGAACTCGCCGTAGCCGATTGCAACTTCAGGGGTTAATACAACTGTTGGATCTGCACCATTTACGTCGAGAACGGCTTCCTTGAGAACGATCTTAAGATCCTTGAAGTCGATACCGCCTGTCAGCATACCGAGGGCGGGCATAAGCACCTTGTTTACGAGAGCTGTGATGATTGCTGTAAAAGCAGAACCTACAATCATACCTACAGCCATATCAAGTACGTTACCTCTTGAAATGAACGCCTTGAATTCGGTTATGAATTTAACCTTTCCGATTTTTTCTGCGGCTTTTTTAGCCTTGTTTTCCTTTGCCATTGGTTTTTACCTTCCTTGTTAGTTTTCATTATCGTAAACCTTGATTAACTCAAAGTCTATCTGACCTAAATTTACGTTGACATTTACGCATTTTACCCTCACTCTGTCACCAATGGTGTAAGCAGTGTGTGATAAGGTTTCAAAAAGGGCAATATTGTTTCTTGTTTCGTAATCGCCTGCAGGGAGTGTCATTACGTCAACCTTACCTTCAACAGTGTTCGGCAATTCTACAAAGAATCCGCTGTTCAGCACACCTGAAATCATTCCGTCGAATTCTTCGTCAAGGTGATTTTCCATATATTCGGCGGTGTAAAAATCCTCACAGCTTCTTTCAGCCGCAACTGCTGAAAGTTCTGTTTTTGTAGCTATAGCAGAGGCCTTTACCGCAAAATCCGAATATATCTTCTTGATGTTTTCTGCACCCTTTCTTGATACGTAATCCGTTAAGATTCTGTGTATCGCAAGGTCGGAATATCTTCTTATAGGTGATGTGAAATGAGCATATTCCGCCATAACAAGACCGAAATGTCCGATTGGTTTTTCGCTGTATTTCGCCTTCGCCATAGTGCGCAGAATAAGACGGTTGATTATAGGATATCTGGGATCGTTCTCTGTTTTTTGTAAAAGTGCGGAAAAGTCTGCCGCCGATGAATTTTCGTTTATATGCAGAGCGTTAATTCCCAGTCCGTCAAGAGTCATTTTGAGAGTTTCAATCTTTTCTGCGGTGGGGTTTTCGTGAATTCGGTATACAAATGGAAGACCGTGCTTCATAGCAAGTCTTGCGGCGGCATTGTTTGCCATCAGCATAAATTCTTCTATGATGCCTTCGGATATACCTTGTACACGCTTTTTTACGTCGATGCATATGCCGTCCTTGTCGCAGATTATTTTACTTTCGCTGGACTGGATATCGGGCGCACCTCTGTTGCTTTTATTCCTTGAAAGAATATCAGCAAGCTCCTTCATAACGGGAATTATATCTATAACTTCCTTGTATTTTGCCTTTATGCTACTGTCTGCGGTGTTTTCGAGTATTGCGTTTACCTCGCTGTATACACCCTGAAGTCTTGAGCGGATGACTGATTTTTTGAACTGAAATTTACCCAGCTTACCATCTGCCGAAATTTCCATAAGGCAAGAGAAAGCAAGTCTGTCAACGCCGGGATTCAGCGAGCAGATTCCGTTGCTTAATTCCTTTGGGAGCATAGGTATTACCTTATCCGCAATATAGACGCTTGTACCTCTTTCAAGAGCGTCGACGTCTATGGCGCAGTCCTTTGTGACGTAGTGGCTGAC
>JAFQUH010000070.1 GCA_017408635.1 Ruminiclostridium sp.
GTCGCAGGGGCGGTAGCCCCCGATTTTTCCCCCTTTCCTCAGGGGAAAGGGGGTTAGGGGGATTGGGGCTACAATAACCCCGAGCGGAGCGATAAACTTCAACTTGCCGCATTAACAGAATTCGTGTAGAGTGCTGTGAACTTCTTCGCCGTTCTTCTGTGCCAATGCTCTTTCAATATTCCATCTTAAATGCTCTTTGATATCGTCCCAGCCGTCAAAGGACAGACCGAATACTCTTTCCATTTTCGAAACGTTGTAATAATAATGCTCGCCTTCTTCATCGGTGGCTATAATATTACTCTTTGATAAGGGCATCATTTTCTTTGCCGCTAAAGCTATATCATACCAGGAAATAAAGTTTCTGCCAAGAGCAAAGAATATTTCTTCGTTAAGCTCGCTTTCCACAAGGTTTACGTAAAGCTGTGCTATCTGTGCCGATGATAAGAACTGTGTTCCGTCATTTCGTGAGAATGACAGATCCTTATCGTTTACGATAGCCTCGGCAATATTTTTGAATCTTGTATCCGACTGGGATGCACCGCCGGGTACTGCGGGATTTGAAAAGGTGTAGCCGGGACGGATAATATTACGGCGCATCTTTACCTTTTCACCATAGCCGCCCTGCTTACTGTAATACTGACGGAAGCCTAAAATATACATTTCGCTTGCCGCCTTTGTAGAGCCGTAAAGGTCTGCAGGTATACGAAGGGCGGTTTCCTCGTTCATTCCGTTACGAAGATTACCCGTTGCCGCAGTTGAGCTGGTATAAATGAAATTCTTTACCCCTGCCCTTTCTGACGCGTCAAGCAGGTGTGCAGTTACCCTTGTATCGTTTTCAAGCATGGAAACGGGATCGTTTCCCCAGCCGAGTGCTATGTGAATTACCGCATCACAGCCCTTTACCGCTTCCTCCAGTATATCGGAATCGAGAATATTACCCTCTATAAGAGTAACGTTTTTCATAGTCTTATAAGCAGGGATTCTGTCAGGTGTACGGGTGAGCAGTCTGACGCTATGTCCTTTTTCAAGTAACGCCTTTGTCACGTACTGTCCTATATTTCCTGTACCGCCGGTTAAAAAGATATTCATAATGATTACCGCCTTTCTCGTATGTACACGCCTTCGTGCCGTTTTCTTTTTTCTGATTTTAGCACATTGAAAAGCATAATTCAATATTTTGACTAAATTACGGCATTATAATCCTATAAAAAAAGAGAGCCGCTCTGCGACTCTCGTGATTTAATATTTTACGCTACCGGCTGGGGAGGCATTGATATGAAAAGATATGTAGCGTATGCAACGTACAATGCCACAAAAGTTCCGCCCGCTATTCTGTTTATCTTCTTTGTTGCGACACAGATGATAAAGAGAAGCACGGTAATACCAAGCAGAAACAGCATATCAACGTATCCGCCTGCAGGAACAGGTACTTCATGTATAACTGCTGTTGTACCTAAAATAAACAGAATGTTGAAGATATTGGAGCCGATGATATTACCAAGAGCCATATCACTGCTACCCTTCTTTGCAGCAACAAGGGACGTTACAAGTTCAGGGAGTGAAGTGCCGAGAGCTACGACTGTAAGGCCGATGATAACCTCACTTATACCACAGGCTGCGGCAATCTTTTTCGCCGCTTCTACCGACATATTACCGCCAAGCACGATAACTGCCGCACCGCCTACTGTATATAAAATACTCTGCCACCAGGGGAGTATCTTTATCTTGCTTTCGCCGTCGCCTGCACCTGATTTTCTGTAGGCAATTGCGGAACGGACTGCAAGGAAAATATAAAACACAAAAATAACCAGGAATATGATACCTGCGATAAGACCGACCTTATCACCGAAGAGAAGAGCCATAGCAGGTAAAAGCACCGCTGTAAGTAAAAGCACGGGGAAATCTCTCTTGAACATTGATTTATCAACCGCAAGAGGAACAATAAGTGCGCTGACACCTAAAATGATAAGTATGTTTAAAATATTGGAGCCTACAACGTTACCCATGGCGATTTCAGTAGAGCCGCCAAGAGCCGCTGATACGCTTACCGCAAGCTCGGGAGCGCTGGTACCCATTGCAACGATGGTAAGACCTACGATAATATCGGGTATCTGTAGCTTTCTTGCTATAGAGCCGCTACCGTCAACGAAGAAATCCGCACCCTTTATAAGCAGGACAAAGCCTACTACAAGAAGGAGTACCTGAAGTAAAATTTCCATAATAACCTCCGATTAATCAAAACTGAATTAATTATAACACAGCTTATAATTTTTTACAAGCATTTTTTTGAAATATAATGAAATTCAGCCGTTCTTTCCCATAGCGAAACGTTTCAGCACGGCATTAAGCTACCATAATAAAAAATATTTTTTAAAACTATTGTAATTTATATCAGTTTAATGTATAATTACATCATTACGGTGTTTTTTCCGTTATTCTATATTCTTAAAATGAAAGGAACATAAAGTTATGGGAAAAGCTTTAATTATCGGTGCAGGCGGCGTAGCAGGTGTAGTTGTACACAAGTGCTGTCAGAACAGCGAGGTTTTTACAGAAATCTGTATCGCATCCCGCACAAAGTCAAAGTGTGACGCACTCAAAAGTCAGGTAGAGGCAAAGGGAACAAAAACGGTTGTTACAACTGCACAGGTTGACGCCGACAACGTGCCCGAGCTGGTGGCTCTTATAAATAAGGAGAAGCCTGATATCGTAATAAACGTTGCACTTCCCTATCAGGATCTCACCATTATGGACGCTTGTCTTGAAACAAAGACAGACTACGTGGATACCGCAAACTACGAGCATCCCGATACGGCTAAATTTGAATATAAGTATCAGTGGGCATACCGTGAAAGGTTTGAAAAGGCAGGTATCACAGCTCTGCTCGGCTCAGGCTTCGATCCGGGTGTTACAGGTGTATTCTGTGCCTATGCCCAGAAGCATTATTTCGATGAGATACACTACATAGATATTCTCGACTGCAACGGCGGTGACCACGGCTACCCCTTTGCTACAAACTTCAACCCTGAAATCAATATCAGAGAGGTAAGCGCCAAGGGCAGCTATATCGAAAACGGCGAGTGGATAGAAACCGAGCCTATGGAAATAAAGAGAGTCTACAACTTCGAAGAGGTGGGCGAAAAGGATATGTACCTTTTACACCACGAGGAATTGGAGTCCCTTGCTCTCAATATAAACGGTATAAAGAGAATCCGTTTCTTCATGACCTTCGGTCAGAGTTATCTTACACACTTAAAGTGTCTTGAAAACGTAGGTATGACGTCAATAAAGCCTATTATGTACGAAGGCAAGGAAATAGTTCCCCTTCAGTTCTTAAAGGCTGTATTACCTGATCCCGCATCATTAGGTCCCAGAACAGTCGGTAAGACTAATATCGGTTGTATCTGTCAGGGTGTAAAGGATGGAAAGCCTGTTAATTATAAGGTATTCAACGTATGCGATCATCAGGAATGCTACAAGGAGGTAGGCTCCCAGGCTATAAGCTACACCACCGGCGTACCTGCTATGATTGGCGCTATGATGGTTATGACAGGCAAATGGAAAAAGCCCGGCGTATATAATATTGAGGAATTCGATCCCGATCCCTTTATGGAGGCTCTTAACAAGTGGGGACTCCCCTGGAGAGAGGATTTTGATCCCGCACTGGTTGATTGAGGTTTGTCAACCCGCACGATTCCGTTTCAGAATAAAAAATCAGTATTCCATACTATGACTGATAATAAATAAAATATCCCGTGAGCATATCCTTTGCTCACGGGATTTTGTCTGTTACTTTTCTGAAGGCTTACGTATGCTTATTCTGCTATGGGATCGCTGACTTCGATCTGCTTTATGAATCTTAAATCGGAGATTTCAGGAGAAATGTAGCTCTGTCCGCCTCTCTCGGTGTACACCATTTCAATGGCAGTTACATCAAGCTCAACTTCCCAAAGCCCATCTCTATCAAAGCTTTCGCTGTCAACCTGTGAAAGTTTCATTACAGGAGTGCTTGATATTGCTTCAAAAAGTCCACCGCTTTCGCTTACGTACCTGAAATCATAAAGTCGCTCACGGTACAGTCTGTAAAGAGTTATCTCGCCGTTCATATCCTTTCTGGGATCGATTATCACCATAACCTCAGAGGTACCATTATCATACTTCTGCTTATAGGCGTATGCGGTTACCGTGGTGTTACCCTCTGCTCTCACTCTGTTCTCGCTCATCTTGGGGTCAAGACCTTCTATTACGTTACCCGCTCCCTTTATTACGTTACAGTTAAAGCTTGCCTCAGTTACGGTAAGGTCGGGACTCAGCTTATCCCCGACCTTAATAGTCCTGTAGACCGTATTTCCGTCTGTGGGGAATATAAGTGGTATGTCACCGCCGTTTTCCGTAAAGGTATCGTGATAGAAGTTATGAGGTGTATCATAAACTATAGCGAAATCAAAGTTGTAAATGAAGTCGTAATTCTCATAGAATTCACCATCGCCAAGCCTTACCTCCACACCATTCACGATGCTTACAACCTTATCCTTCTCGTCCTCGGAAATGGCGGGCTTTTCTTTTATCTCAAAGGGCGCATAAAAGCTCTTAAATAAGTAATCACCCTTCGCAGGCTTATACATAACATCTTTTTCCAGATAGTATTTGCCGGCGGGGAGCTTTCCGAAGGTCATGGAAAGATCCTCATTCATTATAAATTTCTTATCGTTTTCTATCTTATAAATAACGGTCTGCCACGCAAACGGGCCGATATCAAGCTCCATACCTGTACGGCGAGCGTAATCCTGATACCTGATTAATTCCCCGTTGTATTCAACCCAGATGCTATATTCAGGTGAAACCTGATATTCACCCCTATGTGTGCAGTCATCAGTGCTATGCAGGAAGGTTACGTCAAACTCCGTTTCACTTCTGAAATTGACGCTCATCTGTATATCATAATCAAACTCCACTCCAAGCCGTGTGCGGAGGTCAGTTTCATATAATGGGGCTGTAGAAATCACTCTCGGAACTCTTATACTGATATCCTCGGGAGATATGGTATAGCTTGAAAGAATCTCCTTCATCTGCTGAAGCGTTACACCTTCAAGCAGTGCTATTTCATCCTCGGTATATTCATCTTCTTTATAAGGCACAAGCCCATATTCAATTTTAAATTCGTCGTTAAACCACCCCTGTACCAGAAGTCCATTAGTAGTATCAAGCTCAAAATACTGGGGGTACTTTGCACGAAGGTCTGTTGCTTCACCATCAAGTCCCAGCTCCTTGCGGACTTTTTTTACAAAAGCCTCGGGATCGTATTCTGCCGTTGCCAGATAAGGAGGCTCAAAAAACGCCACACTTATTTTATCGCTACTCAGGTTGTAGCTTTTTAATATCTCCTTCATCTGTGAAACTGTTACCGTAGGCATATTCAGTATTTCGTCATCGGTATAGCCTGTATTTTTGCCCGAAACAAGAACGCATACGTCTTCGTCGTCTGCTTCAAGTGTAAACCACGTATAGATTACAAGCCCCTTTGTAGTATCAAGATTAAAATACTGGGGGTACTTTGCTTTAAGGTCTGTTACCACGATTTCAATATTGCTGGGATCGTCAGCACCGCCATTGCTTGCAACGGTGTTATTATTGTCATTGCTGCTATACGTTGCCGGTGGCATCATATCCATACCGATCTTATCGACAAGCACGCCAACAAGCATCGCCGCACCGACAACAAGCACGAACGCCGCCGCAATCATACCTGTAGTCTTAAAGGGAAATACCTTTTTCGCTTTGTTATCTTCATTTTTTATATCTGTTTCAAAAATACGTTCTTTAAGTCTTGCTTTTTGCCCGGATGTCAGAACTGCTTCATTAAAAATATTCTTATCCATAATTACCATCCTTTCTGTAGATTAAAGCACCTTTTCCAGCAGCTTTCTCGCCTTGAGCAGTCGTGAACGGACAGAGGAATCGGCTATACCTAAAAGCCGTCCTATCTCCTTACTGCTGTAGCCTGCATAGTAGTGCAGATATACGGGAACCTTAAGCTCCTCGGGAAGCTCCAGCACCTGCCTTAACACCTCGTTATCCACCTGCTTGCTTTCCAGAGGGATTTCGGATATATCAACGCTATCCCTGCTCCAATGGGTAATGGTATTCTTACAGATATTTATAGCCACCCTTATAAGCCACGCCTTTTCGTGCTCCTCGCTATCGAAATTCTTTTTCTTTTCAAGCAGCTTTAAAAAGGTATTACTTACCGCATCCTCGGCATCCTGGCTATTTTTCATATACATAAAGCAAACGCTGTAAACCGTATCTGCATGACGATCATAAATCTGCTTTACAATTTCGGTATATTCATTTTTGGTATCTGCCACAGAATTACCTCCCTTGTTGTTTGAAATTTGTCGGGGACAAATTTCAAAATGAAATCGTGCCTATGGCACGGTGAAATCAAAACCTCCGGTTTTGATGAAATCCGCCTTTGGCGGATGAAATATTTGCCTTCGGCAAATGTTGTGGAATCCTATATTTTTGAAATCGAAGATTTCAAAAATGGTCGCAGTCCTGCGGACTGCTACCTTCGGTGGATAGATTTAAAATTCCGCCTGCGGCGGGGCGTCGAGGACATGCCCTGAAGGGCGCCGCAATTCTGCTCGTCGCCCCCTA
>JAFQUH010000071.1 GCA_017408635.1 Ruminiclostridium sp.
AGATGTGACGGAATGAATCCCCCTGACGGCTATCGCCGCCATCCCCCTTTAGGCAAGGGGGACTTTGGTTGGTGTAGCGTCAAAAAGCCTCCCTTGCCTAAAGGGAGGTGGCAGTCCGTAAGGACTGACGGAGGGATTCTCTATACACCGAGCATTCTTTTTTGGGGCTTCAATAACCCGAGCGGAGCGACAAATTTCAATTTGACAGTCCCAACAACCACAAAAAGCGTTCAGATGCCTGAACGCTTTTTAAAATCCTATAGTTTAATTCTGCTTTGCAATTTTTACAATATCACGATAGACTCTTTCTCTGTCCTTTTCCTGCAGGATGCTATGGCGCATATCTTCGTAAACCTTAAGAGCCGTCTTAAAGCCTGCCGACTCGTATTCCTTTGCCTTGCGGGGCGGATAGAGTCCGTAGCCGCCTACACTGTCCTCGCTTCCGCTTAAGACGTAAATCGGAATTTTCTTCTCTATGCTTTTCGGAAAGTCTTCGCTTTGCGTAATCCTCTGCGCCGTAAGAAAGCTCTTATAAAAGCGGTTTGAATACATTACGTTTGAGTAGGGGAGCTTCTCGTAGAACTCCGCTCTTTCCAGATCTGACGTTACCCAGGATATAGTACATTTTTCAGGGAAACGCTCGGCTACCTTGCCGAACACCTTCATAAATACTTCAAGGCAGGGACTGTCTATGCCGTTCTTTTCTATTTCTCTGTCTAGATCGGGCAGTAGCTTTTCAAGATTCTTTATCTCGGCACAGCCTGTCAGAATTGCCTTATCGTAGCAGTCGTAATCCCTGATCATAAGTTGGGCTATCGCCGCCCCCATACTGTGACCAAGCAGAATAAAGGGAATATCAAAAAGCTCCTCCTTCATTTTAAGGCACAGCCTATGGCTTTCCTCCTTCATCAGCGTAATGAGATCATCCTCGTCTACGGGAAGCTCTGTCCTGCCGTGATATCTCATCTCGCCCATAAACACGCCAATATTCTCTGCCATCATAAACTCTGCAAATTGCTCGTAATATTCCGTCATTTCTCCCAGCCCGTGTATTATCTGAATTACGGCACAGGGCTTTTCGGGAAGCCATTTCTTGCAGTAAATATTATCGTATACAAATTCCTTTACCATAAGTTCTCCTTATAAAAACGGGCGACCGCAGTCGCCCTGAATTCATTTTTTGCTTATCCTTTTATTTCTGATTCGGAAATGATGTCCACCTTTTCGGTGTCGGCGGTGATCACCTTATTGTCCCACAGAGTCAGAATGCAGGGCTTATCCCCTGACGTAAAGCTACAGTAAACGGTAGTGAATTTCTTATCGTAAAGAGAAATCTTTCCGATTTCCGTCAGCTTATCATCCTTATATCTGTAGAAGCGGTATTCTCCCACCTGGGAGATTCCGTCGAAGAAGGTGACGGGAAGTCCCACGATTATTCCGTTGCCATCGTCATAGAAGGGCAGACCTGATATATCCTCTATAAAGGGAGAATCAAGATATGCGTCCCATTCGGTGACTGTATTATTCTTTACGTTGGCGGTGATTGAGGCATTATTTTCCTTGCCGCCTACCGTCAGAACGATGCCTGTACGTTTTCCCTCGCCGTCAAAGGCAACGCTTACAGAGGCGTAAAGTTCATCCTTTATCTTTATATTGCTCTTTGCACTTGCACCCTTTTCAGCGGCGCTTAAATCGGCAATATTTATATTGTACTGCATCGGCTTTTCGCCTGCCGTGATAAGAGTCAGCACCTCGTCACCGCATATCGCCTTTCCAAAGGCTTCTCCCTTTGCTATAGGAGATAATATTGCAGGTGCTTCGGATAAGGTGAAATCAAATCTGAATACCGCATTGGCGTTTTCCTTTTCCGCCTTTGCTATACCCACTGCTAAAAGTCTGTCGCCGCTGCTCATAAGCATAGCGGGATTTACAGCACCATCGATATCGGTATGCTTTGCGGTCAGCTCTTCGTCAAAGGCTACCGTTGTGATTCTTGAGCGGTACTCCTCGTTGAGCAAGGTATTGTCGCAGGTGAAAAGTCCCTTGTCGGATACGTGATATCCGCCTGCGTCACCCATAAGCACCGACCTTATTTTAGTCTGTCCCATATCAAAGGGCAGACGGGAAACTGTGCAGTAGTTTGTTCTTGCCGCATATTCGGGCATTGAGATTCTGTCAAAGGGTACTACCGATAAGGTATCGTTTATCTCAAAGGAGGGAATAAAGGAGGTGAGTCTTTCAGACCTTGCATCCAGCAGATTGAAATAGTTTTCAGTCACCAGGTAAAATGCATTACCGTCTGTGTGGTAGCCTGCATATTTACCCGACTGTCTGTAGCTGAAATCTGCCTTTCCTTCCTTGATATTATCCTCTTTATAGAATCTTACCTCGGTCATATTGTCGGTATTGCCGACAACTATAAAGTATCCGTTGCTGTATTCTACCGATACGTCACCCATACCAGCGGCAAAGCTGAAGGATTGCCCCACCTTGCCGTTATCAAGTGCGGCGCCGGTTATATAATATTCCGTTTCCTTCTTTGTAACTGCAAGACATACCTTTTCGCCCACCGCATTCTGTGAAGCGACAAAATTATTTCTACCGCTTGTTACAAAGCTCTCGGGGAGGGTATAGCCTATAGTATGCTCCGCCTTTTTCACTTCCTCTAAAAGCGAGGGGAAGTCTACTATATCCTGTCTTACGATTTCGGGAATTTTGAAAATATAATTCGGGATTATATCATAGTAGCGAAGTAGCTTTAACGCTCCCGCACAGCCTATGACGATAAAGGCACAGATAAAAGCGGCAATAAGATAGCCCTTGCTTTTTCTTGTTACAGGCTCTTCTTCCTCTTCGCTGTCGTCATATTCTTCGTCGTAACTGTCGGAATTCTCCTCTTCAGAGTCTTCCTTATTACCGAGAAGATCGCTTATCACGTCGCCGATCTCCTTTGCGGAGCTTCCGACCTCCTCCGTATCATCCTCAAAGCCGTCATCCTCTGACTCTTCCGTAGCTGCACTTTCTTCAGATGGCTTTTCTATAGCCTCTTCATAGTCTTCTGCGACTGCTTCGCTACTCTCGGAATAGGACTGCTCCTCCTTATTTTCATAAGCCACGATATCGGAATCGGTCTTTTCTTCCTCTTCGGAGATATCTATACTTGCCTGAATTCTTGCAATAAGTGCCTCTGCGGCGGCGGTGCGTTCCGCCTCTGTCTTTTCTGCAGGGGTATCGCTTTCAGCGGAAATCTCATTTTCTGCGTCAGCCGTGGTATCCTTATAATCGTAAGCGGGTGTTTCCTCTGCGATTTCTTCCGTTTCGGCTTCTTTAATATTTTCAGGCTCCGACTCGGCTTCCTTATAAGCCTCCGGAACAGATGCAACCTCAGACTCGGTTTCTTCCTCGGCTTCAGGCTCGGGCATTGATACTATTTCAGGCTCGGGCGCTGAATATTCTGCCGTCATATCCTCTTCGACAGCTTCTGCAGAGGCTGTTTCTTCGGCAGGCTCTTCCTTTATTTCTTCTTTTACTTCCGTTATTACTGCCACGGGAGAATCGGTCATATCATCCTTTTCTTCTGAAGTAGCTTCGATTATGGCAGGTGCCTCGACAGGCTCGGGAGAAGCCGTCATATCGTCCTGTGCTTCGCTGACGGGAGTCGGAGCAGGCGTTTCCTCTGCTACGGAGGGAGGGATAACTACGCCCTTTTCTTCAAGACTTACACGGCGGAGAGTTTCTTCCTCTCTCTTTTTTCTGTCATCGCTCTGCTTACGTCTTGATATAGCCACGTTCAGCATTGCGCTGTAGTCCTCGTGGGTAAGCTCAGAGCTGTCAAGAATCTGTAAAAGCTCGTCAAATCTTAAATGGGGATTTTCTTCAATTCTGCGATAGGCGATATTTCCTATTCTTGAGTTACCCAGAAGCTCCAGAAACTCCGAGCCTGAAATTTTCATCTCACGGAGTTTTTTAAGGAACTTGCCCGCGGTGATTTCGCCGCTGTCCTCTATAAACTGCTTTATCTTCGATGGCTTTATCTCATCAGGCACAGAAACAGAGGCTATGTATTCTTTTATTTTTTTATCAAGTAATTCCATGCCTTGTCCTTTCTTAAATTCCTGAATATGATAAAAGCATTGTTTTAAGCGTTACCTCTGCGTTGGTAAGGCATACCGCCACCGTCTGCTCGGTATAGCCGCAGAGCTTTGCGGTCTTTTCCGCGTTGCAACTGCATACGTTACTTACCGCCAGTACCAGTCTTTCAATATCCTGAAGGGAGATAAGCGCCCTTCTTATATCAAAGCCACGGTTGTCGGGAGGAAGTGGAACTTCTTCGTTTTCGTATTTCTTATATAAATGGCGTATCTTGGTGCAAAGGATCTTTACAATCCATTCTACAAACTCGCCGTTTCCGTTTATCTTTGCAGAGGGGAGTGCCGCATAACTGTCGGCAACCGTCAGCTTTATCGCTTCGATAGCCTGCTTTTCGGTCCTGAGCGCAATTCTTGCTATTTTATATAAAGGGCGGCATACTACCGCATATAATTTTGTAAAGGCGTCATCGTCACCAAGTGACGCTTCGTGTATTAAAGCAGAAAGCTCCGATGTGTTCATAACCGCCCGTCCTTTCATTGTGATATCTTGATATTTTGACATATATATTTTATTATATCATAAATAAATAAAAAATTAAACCCCTTTTTTAAAAATTGTAAAAAGAGGTTTATAGATATTCTGTTTGGTGGATGGAACAGTTTATCGCTCCGCTCGGGGTTATTGTAGCCCCGATCCCCCTAACCCCCTTTCCCCTGAGGAAAGGGGGAATACATGGGGGCTCGCCGCCCCTGTGCCCTGCTTGGGGCTACGCCCCAAACCCCGTGTAATACAGAGATTGCGAGCCTTTTATTATTTTGAATTGCCACAAGATTTTATAAAGGAAATGTAGGGGGCGGCGAGCAGAATTGCGGCGCCCTTCAGGGCATGTCCTCGACGACCCGC
>JAFQUH010000072.1 GCA_017408635.1 Ruminiclostridium sp.
GGTAAAGAGCTTCAATACCTCAGGATCGGAGGTAGGAACGTCGGCAATCTTTACACCTGTCATATCCTCAAGGTGCTTATAGAGTGTCGGCACATCGTGTCCCAGTTCGTCGAGCTTCAGGATAGTATCGTGAAGCGCATGGAAGTCGAAGTGAGTGGTTATCATATCACTTTCGGCCTTTTCGGCAGGGTGCTGAACTGCAGTAAAATCATATACGTCAAATTCACTGGGCACAACTACCATGCCGCCGGGGTGCTGGGAGGTTGTACGCTTGATACCCGTACAGCCTGCGGCAAGTCTGGTAATTTCCGCATTGCAGGCGGTCATACCCTTTAATTCGAGCCACTTCTTTACAAAGCCGATTGCAGTCTTTTCCTGCACCGCAGAAATAGTACCCGCCTTGAATACGTGATCCTTACCGAATAATTCTTCTGTGTATCTATGTACCTTACCCTGAACTTCGCCTGAGAAGTTAAGGTCGATATCAGGTGATTTGTCACCCTTGAAGCCCAGGAAGGTTTCAAAGGGGATATCGTGTCCGTCACGGAGCATATCAATATCGCAATGAGGACATTTTTTAGGAGGTAAGTCAAAGCCTGAACCCACAGAGCCGTCTGTGATGAATTCATTATAACGGCACTTGGGACAACGGTAATGGGGAGGTAAGGGGTTTACCTCTGAAATACCGCCCATTATAGCAACTACCGATGAGCCTACAGAACCACGGGAGCCTACAAGGTAGCCGTTCTGCTCGGAATATGCTACCAGCTTCTGTGCAATCATATAAAGTACGCCGAAGCCGTACTTTATGATAGAGTCAAGCTCCTTCTGAAGTCTTGTCTTTACTACCTCGGGAATCTCTCCGTTATAGCCGTACCAATCCATAGCTCTGTCCCAGCAACGCTGCTGAAGCTCTTCATCCGCACCGTCGATATGGGGAGTATACGTTCCCTTGGGGATAGGTCTTACGACCTCGATCATATCAGCTATCTTGTTGGTATTTTCTACAACTACCTCATATGCCTTCTCTTCACCGAGATAAGCGAATTCAGCCAGCATTTCATCGGTAGTTCTGAAGTACAGAGGCGCCTGATTTTCAAAATCTCCGTAGCCCTGACCTGCCTGAAGTATCTCACGGAATACGCCGTCCTCGGGATTCATAAAATGTACGTCGCAGGTGGCAACTACCGGCTTTCCGAGTCTGTCACCAAGCTCTACTATTTTTCTGTTTAAGTTTTCAAGCTCTTCTACGCTCTGAACGTCACCCTTGCGGTATAAGAACATATTGTTGCCGGTAGGCTGGATTTCAAGATAATCATAGAAGGACGCAATCTCGTCTATCTTATCCTGGGGAGCATTTTCTAAAATCGCTCTGAATAATTCACCCGCCTCGCAGGCACTACCGATTATAAGTCCCTCTCTGTACTTTTCAAGAAGTGACTTGGGGATTCTCGGCTTTTTGTAAAAGTAATCAAGATTGGAGGCGGAAATAAGTCTGTAAAGATTCTTAAGGCCCGTCTTGTTCTGTACGAGGATTATCTGGTGATAATAAGGGAGCTTCTTTACGTCCACCTCACCGAATGCCTTGTTGAAATCTCCTATCTTTTCGAGCTTTGCGATCTTCTTCGTATCGTTTATGATATGCAGATAAATATCGCAGAGCATTTTAGCATCCGCTACCGCTCTGTGATGGTCGAATTCACCGAGCTTGTAATATTTCGCTATAGTGTCGAGCTTGTGGTTTTTCAGTCCCTTGAGGGACGCTTTACTTACTGCAAGCGTATCAACGACGGGATTTGTAAACTCTCTGCCCATACGGGATAATGCGCTCTTTATAAATGAAACGTCGAACTTTGCATTATGTGCCGCTACGGGAGCAGTTCCCACAAACGCCATAAAGTCTGCAACCGCTTTATCCTCTGTGGGTGCATCCTTTACCATATCGTCTGTGATGCCTGTCAGCTGCTGAATATTCATAGGAATAGGCATCATCGGGTTTACGAAGGTTGAGAATTCTTCAACCACCTCTAAATTACGGAGCTTTACCGCACCGATTTCGGTTATTCTTTCGCTGGCGGGATGAAGTCCTGTAGTTTCTATATCAAAGATTACTATATCATCGTTTATACCGATATTGTCGCAACCATCAACTATCGTACTGCCGTCGTTTACAAAGTAGGCTTCAAGTCCGTAGATGACCTTGAAATCGGGATCGTCCTTGTTAATCTTTTCTACGGTATTCATAGCCTCGGGGTATGCCTGGGCGTTGCCGTGGTCGGTTATGGCTATTGCTCTGTGTCCCCACTTATGAGCCTGCTTTATAAGATCGGCAGGCGCTGTCACGGCGTCCATATCTGACATAGTGGTATGAAGGTGAAGCTCTACTCTCTTCACTTCGGCATTGTCCTTCTTTACCGTTGTGGTAACCGTCATAACGGAAGTGGGATTGAACACGTTGCACTTCATAAACTCGTCAGCCTTGAAGCTACCTGTTGCAAGTATCTTTGTACCCTTTGAGATAAAGCCTATGCTATCCATTTTATTTGAAGGAACAAAGAGCTTTAACATCATTGAGTTTGTTCTGTCGCTGAAGGCGGCGGTGACGATTACCGATTTACCCGATTTTGTTTCCTTCTTTTCAACGTCAAATATTTCGCCCCATACTGTTACCTCGTCACGCTCTGTTGTAACAAGGGACATTGCCGTAGGATGATCGTTTATCGGTCTGCCCATAACGAGAGTTGCAGTACTGTTGAAGAGCTTTGTTTCAAACATAAGCTCCATTTCTTCGGGCTTTTCAAGTACGTTCAGTCTTCCGCCGAAGCCACCGCTCTGTGCGGGAGGTGCGCCAAAGGAAGGCGCAGAAAAATCAGGCTTTGGCTTTGCCATTGTATAGCCTTCCTTCATCTGTACCTGAATTATATTTTCAGCTAAAAAGCTATTCTGGTTTGTATATGTATCCAGCTTGTAGCTACCGCTCATAACTACCGTTACGTAATCGTCGAAGAAGCTGTATTTATCGATTTCAGCGGTCTGTGCAAACATCTTTACGGGAATCTTGCCTGTGCCGTCATAAAGATTTGCGGAAATTATAGTATATACGCCGTTTCTCGTATCTCTGCGCTCCACATCGGAAAGCTCTCCCCATACGACTACGTTATTATATTCGCCCTCTAAAGCAGAAATATCGGTAGGCTGTTCCTCTATCATATCGCCGAGGTATAAAAGAGCATTCTGCTCGTATTTTTCACTTTCATAGGAAAAGCTCTTGTTTTTAGGCTTTTCGTAAGGTGTGGGACGGCTCTTTCTTTTTCCGCCCTTTTTACCCTCTGCCGCTTTTTCAGCGGCTCTCTTGTTTATGGCGTCAAAATCGGGAAGCGGCTGGGAAGCCAGCTCCTCGTAGTACATTTTGTCCATTTCTTCAAAGTCAACGGATTTCACTTCAAGAAAGGAAATATGCACTATCTTACCGAATACGCCCTTTATGAATTTTTCAATTTCCTTATCTATCTTTTCACTGATAAGCAGGTCATAACCGCCGTGCATCAGAGAAAACTCAAAGGTATCCCCATCATCACTTATATCTGCGTCATCAAGATAGCCGTTTATCATACCGTAGGTACCCTTCATAATATCTACGATATCACGAAGATACGAGGAGTCAAACAGACTCTCGTCATATTTGGGATATATCTTCACCGTCGGTACCCCAAGGTACTTTCTTATGGCGTCCGCATTTTCTATAAGCAGGGACGCCGGAATAAGCTCGTCCGCTCCGAGCTGGAGGATAAGACTTTTATCATTATCATCACAGAGGATTGATAACAGTCTGCCCTCGCCTACTCTGTCGTTAAGCTCCACACTATTCAGAATTTCCTTCAGCTTTGCCATTTTCATACCATCCTTTATACAATCTTTTCAACTTCCTTAAGAAGCTCGCAAAGCAGTTCTTCTTCTCTTACCTTTTTTATTATCTCGCCCTTTTTGAATATAATGCCCTCGCCCTTGCCGCCTGCAATACCAAGGTCAGCCTCTCTTGCCTCACCAGGTCCGTTTACAACACAGCCCATAACGGCGATTTTTATATTCTTCTTTATATCTCTTGTAGCGTTTTCCACCTTTTCGGCAAGTCCGATAAGGTCTATAGACGTTCTGCCACAGGTGGGACAGGAAACTATCTCTACGCCCTCGCCCATTCCTACAGCCTTTAAAATATCCTTTGCGGCGTAGACTTCGTTTATAGGATCTGCAGTGAGGGATACTCTTATAGTATCACCAATACCGTCGGATAATAAAGAGCCTATGCCCACGGCGGATTTTAAAATTCCCATATGCTGTGTGCCCGCCTCGGTAACGCCTAAATGAAGCGGATAGGGATATTTTTCACGTATTGCTCTGTAGCTGTTTATCATAAGCCTTACGTCAGAGGATTTGACCGACAGAACGATATCGTCAAAATCAAATTTGCGGAGCAGAGCAATATGTCTTTCTGCACTTTCGCAAAGTGCCTCGGGGGTAGGACTACCGTATTTCTGTAAAAGCTCCTTTTCAAGCGAGCCGCTGTTTACTCCTATTCTTATAGGGATATTCTTTGCTTTACAGATATCGGCTACAGCCTTTACTCTGTCCTCACCGCCGATGTTACCCGGATTTATTCTTATCTTGTCTACACCAAGCTCGGCACATCGCAGAGCTATTCTGTAATCAAAATGAATATCTGCAACAACAGGGATATTGACCGCATTTTTAAGTGCGGTTATAAGCTCTGCGTCCTCGATAGTAGGTACGGCGGTGCGGATGATTTCGCAACCCGCCTTTTCAAGAGCTATCGCCTGCTCCACGTTTCCCTTTATATCGTGAGCAGGAACGCTCAGCATTGACTGAATATATATTTTTTCACCACCGAGCAGTAAATTGCCCAGCCTTACCTTTTTTTCACTCATTATATTCTCCGTTATCCACCCGTGAAAATTCTCGCTATATCATTGAAGGTCACTATCACCATAAGCAGCATAAGAGCCACTATACCGATAAAATGAACAAGTCCTTCATGCTCTGCCTTTACAGGCTTTCTTCTTATTGCCTCAATTATGAGGAATACAAGTCTGCCGCCATCCATAGCAGGAATCGGGAGCAGATTCACTATACCAACGTTTATCGCTATAAGTGCCGCTAGCGTGAGTAACGAGCCGATACCGAAGGCGGCAACCGTACCTACACTCTGTACAACACCCACAGGGCCTGACATTTCATTAAGTCCGTAGGTACCCGTAAGCAGATTTATAAGGGATATCCAGATAAGTCTTGCATCGGATATAAAGGTTTTGCAGGCGGTTGTAATAACCGATACAAAATCCTTTTTTTCGCCGTATACTATAAAATCAAGGAAAAGATTGTTTGTTTCGGTTTCATAGCCAGCCTTGTATTTGTCGGCTATTTCCTTGAATTTTACTGCAAAATCACCGTCTGTGGCTTCTAGCGAAACGAAGGCTTCGGTGTAGCTGTTATCGTTGATGTCAAAATACTCTGTAGGGAGCTTTGCATAGCCTTCCCTTTCGTCTACAAGCAGTTTGTAATCAGCTATAAACTGCGAATACGCCTTTGAAGCAAAGCGGACGTCCTTAAGCTCTACCGCCTCACCATTACGGATTACCACAAAATCGTACTTATAGAAGCCTGTACCCTCTTCTCTTGAATCAGAGTTTGTAAGCTGGAAGGAGATATCCATTGTGGTGAATATCTTCATACCGTTTATACTGTCTATCGTATCATCCTGCATAAGCTGATGGGAGCTTACCGCACCCTCGTGAAAGCCTGCTACAGTCGTAGTGGAAATACTTTTATTTGAAAGTACGGCAAAAATGCAGAATATAAAGCCCAGCACAAAATTCATAAATGCGCCTGCGGCTATAACGAGTATTCTCATCCATACCGGCTTATTGCGGAAGCTATCGGGATCGTCGCTTTCCACGTCCTCGTCAAGCGATACGTAGCCGCCTATCGGTAAAAGCCTTAACGAATAAAGAGTCGCACCCTTCTGTTTTTTTAATATAGCAGGTCCCATACCTATTGAAAATTCGTTCACCTTCATTTTGCAGAGCTTTGCTACTGCGAAATGACCGAATTCGTGAATAAGAATTATAAGCAGGAACATTACAATTCCAAGAATTATGCCTAAAATATCCAATGTTATCTCCTTACGTAAAATCTGTTTTTTCTTAAATTACCTTACTGAGAACGTATTCTCTTGCCGCCTTTTCGGTTTCAAGCACAGTTTCGAGTGTTACCGTATCATAGGGCTTTACGTTACTTAATGCCTCGCTGACAAGCTCTCCTATGCGGTAAAAGGGTATCTTATCCTTAAGGAAAAGCTCTACTGCGGTTTCGTTTGCGCTGTTAAGCACCGTGCAGGCAGTACCCTTTCTTGTTATCGCCTTTTTTGCACAGGCAAGACAGAGGAAGGTTTCTTCATCTGCCTTTGCAAAGGTAAGAGTACCTACATCTGCGAGAGAAAGTCTTTTTACGTCGCAATCGAATCTCTCGGGATAAGTGAGAGCAAGCTGAATCGGTATCTTCATATCAGGTACGCCGAGTTGACCGATTATCGAGCCGTCGGCATACTGTACTGCGGAATGGAGTATACTCTGACGGTGTACCAGTATCTCTATATCGTCAGATGCGGTATCAAAAAGCCACACCGCTTCTATAAGCTCAAGTCCCTTATTCATAAGTGTAGCAGAATCAATGGTTATTTTTTGTCCCATTGCCCAGTTGGGATGCTTTAACGCCTGTTCCTTTGTAACCTTTTTTAACTGCTCGTAGCTATAGCCGTAAAAGGGACCGCCCGAAGCAGTAAGAAGGATCTTATCTATCTTATTTTTTTCGTTGCCCATAAGGGACTGGAAAATTGCACTATGCTCGCTATCTATAGGTATTATCGGCAGATTCTTTTCCGCCGCTTTTTTCATAACAAGCTCTCCGCCTGTAACAAGAGTTTCCTTATTAGCAAGAGCAACCTGATTACCACTTTCAAGAGCGGCAAGGGTAGGGCGAAGTCCTACCATACCGACAACCGCATTCACTACCATATCGACCTTAACGGAAGCCACCTCGCAAAGTCCTTCCATACCGCAAAGTATTTTTATATCGGTATCGGCAAGCTCTGTCTTAACGTAATCATAACAGGAAGGATCTGTGACGCAGACATATTCGGGACAGAATTCCCTTGCCTGCTCGCAGAGGAGCTTTCCGCTTTTATTGGCTGTAAGCGCCTTTACCTTTATATTATGCTTACGACATACGTCAAGAGTCTGTGTACCTATTGAGCCTGTACTGCCAAGCAGGGTTACGTTACGGGGAATACTCATTTTTATCTCCTTAAAGGACAATTTATGATAGCATCGCATTAACCTGCTATCAGAATAAACGAATAAATACGACAACAATGCCGAAGCTGAATATCTTCGGCATTGACTTTTAAATTATTATAACTGTGTAATCGGCGCACATATCTGGAACATCATATATGCGAAGGGAGCGGCAAAAAGAACGCTGTCAAATCTGTCCAGCACGCCGCCGTGACCGGGAAGAATATTACCGAAATCCTTTACCGAGCATTCTCTCTTGATAAGGGATGCGGAAAGGTCGCCCAGCACTCCGAGTACGGAAAGCACAAGGGAAAGTCCCACAAGATACAGATAGTTTATACTGAAGGTGCGGACACCGTTATTCACCATCGGATCGATAAGCTCATATACAAAGCAGCTGATGAGTGCTACTACTCCGGTCGTGACAATACCACCGATAAAGCCCTCCCAGGTCTTTTTGGGGCTTATCTTGGGGCACATCTTATGCTTGCCGAGGAAGGTACCTACAAAGTAGGCTCCTGCATCTCCTACCCACACGCTGAGCATTATATAAACGATATAGAACATTGCGTGCTGAGGGAAATTAGTTCTTATAAAGGAGAGTGTATTAAGTGCCAGCGGTATAGCAAGAGAAATGAAGGAAACCAGAGCCACCTGCTCAAATTTCACTCTTTCGTGCTTTGCTATCATAGTAGCCGCCAGAAGAATTATAAAGCACAGATAAAACAGCTTTACGTGTTGTCTTAATGCATCTATCCAATAAACAAAAGGGATTATTGCCACAAAAACAAGGCTGAGTGCTGATAATAGCTTGTTCTTCAGATATTTTGTTGCCATAAAAAGCTCATATACCGCCGCTACTGACAGTAAGGTCATAGCTATATAATAAACAAGCTCATTATTGAGAATTACAACGACCAGTCCGATAGGTATCGCTATAGCCGCTGATAATAGTCTTTTTGCCATTCATATTCCTTTCCAAAAGGATCAGACTCCACCGAATCTGCGGTTACGGGACATAAATTCTTCACAAGCCGCCGTAAGATCCTTTTTTGAAAAATCGGGCCAGAGTACATCCATAAAGACAAGCTCGGCATATGCCGCCTGCCATACAAGGAAGTTGGAGGTACGCTGTTCTCCGCTGGGTCTTATGATAAGATCCACGGGAGGTATTCCCTTTGTATAGAGATAGTCCTCAAAGGCTGTTTCGTCTATCTCATCTATACTTATTTTTCCGCTTTTATATTCCTGTGCAATTTTTTTTGCGGCGGTGAGTATTTCATCTCTGCCACCGTAATTAAGTGCAACAAGAACGTAAAGACCGTCGTTTGCGGCTGACACCTCTTCTATTTCGGTAAGTCGTGCCGCCACGTCGTCAGAAAAAGCCGACTTGTCACCAAGGAAAATAATTCTCGTATTTTTCTGGGACATCTTTCTTATATCATCAAGATATTTATTGAGCAATGACATAATGGCGTCAACTTCTTCTTTAGGGCGTTTCCAGTTCTCTGTGGAAAAGGCATAGAAGGTGGCATACTTGATGCCAAGCTCTCTGCACCATTCTACTGTTTTCTTGAAAACCTTTGCACCCTGGGAGTGACCTGCGGTACGGGGCAGACCTCTTTTTTTCGCCCATCTGCCGTTACCGTCCATTATTATGCCTACGTGAAGAGGCATCTGCTCCTTTGGTAAAATTTTCTCTGCCAATTTTATACCGTCATTATTTCCTTTTCTTTATCTGCGCAAACGCCGTCGATCTTATCGCAGAACTTGTCTGTGTGATCCTGAACCTTCTTTTCGCAGTCCTTTAAATCATCCTCTGTGATTTCAGAGTTCTTCTTCATAGTCTTCAGCTTATCCATAGCGTCACGACGAATGTTTCTTATTGCTACCTTGCTGTCTTCACCCATCTTCTTGATCTGCTTGCAGAGTTCCTTTCTTCTTTCCTCTGTAAGCTGGGGGAATACTATACGGATAGCCTTGCCGTCATTGGTGGGTGTTATACCGATATCGCTTGCAAGAATTGCTTTTTCTATGGGTTTTAATGTCGAAGCGTCCCAGGGAGTGATAACGAGGATTCTTGCTTCTGCAACGGAAATAGCCGCCATAGCGTTGATCTGTGTGGGTACTCCGTAGTAATCTACTGTAATCTTGTCAAGAACAGCGGGGTTTGCTCTTCCTGCACGGATGGTTGCAAATTCGTTTTCAAGAGCTGCAACGCACTTTTCCATTTTTTCTTTTGC
This sequence comes from Ruminiclostridium sp., assembly GCA_017408635.1. Taxonomy (GTDB): domain Bacteria; phylum Bacillota; class Clostridia; order Oscillospirales; family Ruminococcaceae; genus Ruminiclostridium_E. The sequence continues at coordinate 9,611 of JAFQUH010000072.1, forward strand.
TGTGTTGATTGTAGCCTTCATAATTTTTTAATTCCTTTCAGTTAATACCGTTTATTTATGCGATATCCATCGCCTTTGTTACTTAGCTTACTACTGTACCTACTTTTTCACCCATAACTGCGTCATAGATGTTGTCAGGTCTGCTTAAATCGAATACTAAAATAGGCGTCTTGTTGTCGCTGCACATTGCCGCCGCCGCACTATCCATAACCTTTAAGCTATGAACGAGAATTTCGTGGTGGGAAAGTGTTTCGTACTTTACTGCGTCTGCATACTTGTGAGGATCCTTATCATAGATACCGTCAACCATTGTAGCCTTGAGCAGTATATCAGCGTTTATTTCTGCCGCTCTTAAAGCCGCCGCACTATCAGTTGAGAAGAAGGGACTACCTGTACCGCAGCCGAAGATTACGATTCTGCCCTTTTCAAAGTGTCTTAAGGTCTTCTGTCTGATGTAGGGCTCTGCAATCTGCTTCATATCGATAGCAGTCTGAACTCTTACCTCACAACCGAGTCCTTCAAGAACGTCTGCTACTGCGAGAGCGTTCATAGCGGTTGCCAGCATACCGATGTGGTCTGCTCTTACTCTGTCCATTGTATCGCTGGAGCGACCTCTCCAGTAGTTGCCGCCGCCTACTACTATGCCTATCTGTGCGCCTGCATCGGAGCATTTCTTGATGCTCTTGCAGATTTCTGTTATTGTGGGGATATCAAGTCCCATCTTCTTTTCACCGGCAAGAGCCTCGCCGCTGAGCTTTAAAAGTATTCTCTTGTATTTAAGCTGTTTTTCCATAAGGACGTTTCCTTTCGCAAGTTAAGATTTCGTTTCTGCTTTTAATAATTGAGTATTCTGATTCTTCCTAAAAGCGTTGCCTTCTTCTGAAGCTCGATGAGCTTTTCTTCACATTCCTTCTCACTTATCGCTGTGGTTGTGAATGCCAGCTCGTCAGCGGGTGCGCCCTTTCTTGAAAGATATGCAACCTCACCGAAGAGATATTCGATAAGGGATTTGTCTGTACCGCTTACTCTTATGTAATTTTCGCAGACGATATTGTCTGTAGCTTCGATGAAATCCTGCTCGCTGTCCTCCCAGCGAAGTGACTTTGAAGTACCTGTAGCCTTTACCACGTCAACAACGTCAGCAACTACAGCACTTGCCGTGGGGAGCTTACCTGCGCCCTTGCCGTAGAATACTACGTCACCTGTAGAGTCGCCTCTTACAAGAATGGCGTTGAATACGTCGTTTACGCCTGCAAGCTGGCTGTCTTCGTGAATGAAGGCGGGACATACCATAATTGCAATCTTGTCGTTTTCCTGTCTGGCCGCCCAGCCGATGAGCTTTATGGAGCCGCCGAAGTTTTCACAGTAGGCAACGTCCTCGGGAGTTATCTTTGTGATACCCTCTGTGTGAATGTTATCGGGGTATACGTGTCTGCCGAAGGAAAGAGATGCGAGTATGCATATCTTTCTGCAAGCGTCGATACCGTCAACGTCAGCGGAGGGATCACGCTCGGCATAGCCAAGCTCCTGTGCTATCTTAAGAGCCTCGTCAAAGCCCATATTATCTCTTATCATCTTTGTAAGGATGAAGTTTGTAGTGCCGTTTAAGATACCTGCAATCTCTTCGATGCGGTTTGCGGAAAGACACTGGTGTAAAGGTCTGATGATAGGAATACCACCGCCTACGCTTGCTTCAAAGAAGAAGTTTATATTCTTTTCCTTTGCTATTGAGAGAAGCTCTGCACCGTAGGTAGCAACAAGCTCCTTGTTTGACGTTACAACGCTCTTACCCGCTTCAAGTGACGCCTTTACGTAAGGATATGCAAACTTTACGCCACCTAAAACCTCTACGACCACGTCTATTTCAGGATCGTTTACAATTACGTTAAAATCCTTTGTGAATTTATCTGCGTAGGGGCTATCAGGAAAATCTCTTATATCAAGGATATATTTAACCTCTATACCCTGACCTGCCTTCTTTTCCAGTCCCTGCTGATTTTTATAAATTACTTCGACCGTTCCCGAACCGACAACGCCGTAGCCCAGAACTGCTATTTTAGCCATATCTGTGACCATTCCTTTCTTTTGCTCTCGCTCAATTTATATTCACATTAAAGTATATCATATTTTGCCCGAAGTTACAAGAGTTTTTTTCAGCTTTTTGAAATTTCTACATTAGGAATTGCTGTTCATCTCTTTTAATGCCAAGAAGTGGTGCCAGATATTTTCCCGTGTAGGAGATATCCGTAACGGCAATATCCTCAGGAGTGCCGCTTGCTATCACCATACCGCCCTTGTCACCACCCTCGGGTCCCATATCTATGATATAGTCGGCAGTCTTGATAACATCGAGATTATGCTCGATGACAAGCACGGTATTTCCGCCGTCAGTCAGCTTCTGAAGCACCTCAATCAGCTTGTGTACGTCCGCTGTGTGAAGTCCGGTAGTAGGCTCGTCAAGGATGTACACCGTCTTTCCCGTAGCTCTCTTTGAAAGCTCTGTAGCGAGCTTTACTCTCTGTGCCTCACCACCTGAAAGAGTAGTTGCAGGCTGACCTATCTTAACGTAGCCAAGTCCCACGTCGTAAAGAGTCTGCAGCTTGCGGCGGATCTTCTCGTGATTCTCAAAAAATGCCAGTCCGTCCTCTACCGTCATTTCAAGCACGTCATAGATATTCTTGCCCTTATACTTTACTTCAAGGGTTTCTCTGTTATAGCGGTGTCCCTTGCAGACCTCACAAGGTACGTAAATATCAGGTAAGAAGTGCATTTCTATCTTCTTGATACCGTCACCCTCGCAGGCTTCACATCTGCCGCCCTTGATATTGAAGGAGAATCTGCCACTTGTATAACCACGCATTTTCGCATCGTTTGTCTGGGCAAAAAGCTCTCTTATATCGCTGAATACACCCGTATAGGTAGCGGGGTTAGAACGAGGAGTTCTGCCTATGGGCGACTGGTCTATTGCAATCACCTTATCAAGATGACTTACACCGCTGATGCTGTCAAAGTCCCCTGCTCTTATTCTTGCACGGTTCAGCTTTGCTACAAGGTGCTTATAGACAATCTCGTTTATAAGGGAACTTTTGCCGCTACCCGACACACCCGTTATGCATGTGAAAATACCGAGAGGTATCTTTACCGTGATATCCTTAAGATTGTTCTCTCTTGCACCCTTTACTGTAAGCCATTTACCTGTAAGCTCTCTTCTCTTTTCGGGTATCTCTATCTTCAGCTTGCCGCTTAAATACTGTCCTGTGATAGAACGCTCACAGTCCATAATATCCTGAAGGCTACCTGCACAGATTATTTCACCGCCGTGTACACCTGCACCGGGACCTATATCCACCACGTAGTCTGCGGCTCTCATAGTGTCCTCGTCGTGTTCTACAACGATAAGGGTATTACCTAAATCACGCAGATGACGAAGAGTCGCAATCAGCTTGTCATTATCTCTCTGATGCAGACCTATACTCGGCTCGTCAAGGATATAAAGCACGCCCATAAGGTAACTGCCTATCTGGGTTGCCAGTCTTATTCTCTGACTTTCACCGCCTGACAAGGTGCCTGCGGCACGGGACAGAGTAAGATATTCAAGACCTACGCTCTGTAAAAAGCCGAGTCTTTCTCTTATCTCCTTTAAAATCTGCTTTGCTATCATCATATCACGTTCTGAAAGCTCGACAGAGTTTACAAACTCCAATGCATCAGATACGCTCATATTACAGAAATCGTTGATATTCTTATCAGCAACCGTTACACAGAGAGCTTCCTTTTTAAGTCTTTGTCCGTGACATTCGGGACAGGTGGTATCACCCATATACTGTGCAATATCATCCCTTGAATAGCTGCTCTGGGTTTCTCTGTAGCGGCGTTCAAGATTGTTTATAACACCCTCAAAGACGGTCATATATTCACCGCCACCCTGCTCGCTGCTTCTTACTACCTTTATCTTCTTATCGCCGGTACCATAAAGCAGAGCCTCAATCTGATTCCTTTCAAGATCCTTTAAGGGAGTATCAACACTGAAGCCGTATTCTCTTGCTATAGCGTCGAAGTACATCTGCGCTATTGTTCCGTCGGCGTATTTCCAGCCGCTTGCTCTTATAGCGTTTTCCTTTACAGAAAGCTCCATATTGGGAACTATAAGATTTTCATCTATCGTCTTGTGTATTCCAAGTCCCGTACAGGTAGGGCAAGCGCCGAAGGGATTATTGAAGGAGAACATACGGGGTACTAACTCTTCGATACTTACTCCGTGCTCGGGGCAGGCATAGTTCTGTGAAAAGAGCATCTCTTCTCCGTCTATTACGTCTATCAGAATAAGTCCGTCGGAGAGTTTTCCTGCAACCTCGATACTGTCGGTAAGTCTTGTTCTTATATCCTCCTTCAGCACAAGACGGTCTACTACGACCTCGATAGTATGCTTCTTATTCTTATCAAGGGGTATCTGCTCTGACAGGTCGTATATAATACCGTCAACTCTTACTCTTGCATAGCCCTGCTTTATAAGATCCTCAAATTCCTTTTTATATTCACCCTTTCTGCCTCTTACAATGGGTGACATAACCTGAAATTTCGTTCTTTCAGGGAGAGTCATTATTTTATCTACTATCTGATCTACAGTCTGCTGCTTTATCTCCTTACCGCAGACAGGACAATGAGGTACGCCTACTCTCGCATAGAGAAGTCTTAAATAGTCGTATATCTCGGTTACAGTACCTACGGTTGAACGGGGATTTTTGGAGGTAGTCTTCTGATCGATGGAGATAGCGGGAGATAAACCCTCTATACTGTCAACGTCAGGCTTTTCCATCTGTCCCAAAAACATTCTGGCATAGGAAGAGAGGCTGTCTATATATCTTCTCTGTCCGTCGGCATAGATAGTGTCAAAGGCAAGGGAGGATTTTCCCGAGCCTGAAAGTCCCGTCATTACAATAAGCTTATCACGGGGCAGTTCTATATCTACGTTCTTTAAATTATGTTCTCGTGCGCCCTTTATAACTATTTTGTCCTTAGCCACTTTCGTTATCTCCTTCTCTTTATTTTTCTTCGGAAAGCTCCTTTATCTTATCTCTTAAATATGCGGCATGCTCAAAGTCAAGTAGCTTTGCGGCATTCTTCATTTCTGCCGTATACTGCTTTATAAGTGCTTCTCTTTGCGCCTTGGTCATCTTTCTTGGCTTGTTGTTATCCTTGCCTGATGAGATTTCCAGTACCTTTCTTACTTCCTTGACGATAGTTTTAGGCACTATGCCGTGTTCTTCATTATACTGCATCTGTATCTCACGACGGCGGGCAGTTTCGGTTATTGCTCTTTCCATACTGTCCGTTACGGTATCGGCGTACATTATTACCTTACCCTCCGCATTTCTTGCCGCTCTGCCTATCGTCTGTATAAGGGAGGTTTCGCTTCTTAAAAAGCCCTCCTTATCAGCGTCGAGAATAGCCACAAGGGATACTTCCGGCAGGTCAAGACCTTCTCTTAAAAGGTTGATACCTACAAGCACGTCGAATACGTGCATTCTTAAATCTCTTATAATCTCCATTCTTTCAATGGAGTCTATATCGTGGTGCATATAGCGTATCTTTACGCCCATTTTCTCATAGTAGCTTGTAAGATCCTCCGCCATCTTCTTTGTAAGGGTGGTGATAAGCACACATTCGCCCTTGGCGGTCCTCTCGTTTATTTCGGAATATAAATCCTCTATCTGCCCTTCTACCGGCTTTACTTCTACAATGGGGTCGAGCAGTCCCGTAGGTCTTATTACCTGCTCTGCCACATTTTCGGCTCTTTCGCTTTCATAGGCGGCGGGAGTTGCGGAAACGTAGATGACCTGATTTATATGAGAGGTGAATTCATCAAAATTCATCGGTCTGTTATCATAGGCTGAAGGCAGACGGAAGCCGTAATCTACAAGATTCTTCTTTCTTGCATAGTCACCGCCGAACATACCCCTCACCTGGGGTAACGTTACGTGGCTTTCGTCTATGAACATCAGAAAATCCTCGGGGAAGTGATGCAGAAGAGTTATGGGAGAGCTACCGGGCGCTCTGCCCGAAAGCACTCTTGAATAGTTTTCAACACCCTTGCAGGTGCCTATCTCACGGAGCATTTCCATATCGTACTTTGTACGCTGTTCTATTCTCTGGGCTTCTATCAGCTTTTTATTTTCTGTAAAATACTGTACCCTTTCCTCCATCTCATCGTAAATATCGGATAACGCCTTATCAAGCCTGTCCTTTCCGACAATATAATGTGACGCAGGGAAAATAGCCACGTGAGAAAACCGATTCTTCACTTCACCCGTGACTATATCTATTTCGGATATTCTGTCTATCTCATCTCCGAAGAATTCTATTCTTACCGCTCTGTCAGAGGTAGCGCCTGCAGGGAAGATCTCAAGCACGTCGCCTCTTACCCTGAACTTGTTTCTGACAAAGTTCATATCGTTGCGCTCGTACTGTATGTTGACGAGCTTTTTTATAATATCGTCTCTGCCGTATTCCTGCCCTACTCTGATAGAAAGCATATTTTCACGATAGTCCTCGGGACTGCCAAGGCTGTATATACAGGAAACGCTGGCTACTATAATTACGTCCCTGCGCTCTGTAAGTGCCGCAGTTGCGCTATGCCTGAGTCTGTCTATCTCATCGTTTATTGCGCTGTCCTTTTCAATATAGGCGTCGGTTGACGGAATATATGCTTCAGGCTGGTAATAGTCGTAATAGGATACGAAATATTCCACCGCATTTTCGGGGAAAAACTCCCTGAATTCACTGCACAGCTGTGCCGCAAGAGTCTTGTTATGTGCAAGTATGAGGGTTGGCTTATTCACCTTTTCGATTATATTTGCCATTGTGAAGGTCTTACCCGAGCCTGTGACACCGAGGAGCACCTGCTCATTCTTTCCTTCGAGTACGCCTCTTGCAAGACTTTCTATAGCCTGTGGCTGATCGCCCATAGGCTTGTAATCTGAATGTAAAATGAATTTGTCCATAAATTCTCCGGTTTATTCTATCAGCTTATTCGCTGTCTTCCTGTTCTTCTATACTGTCTTCCTGTTCTTCTATACTGTCTTCCTTATCCAGCTTACTCTTGACCATATCATTCCATAAATCAGGGAGAAGATCGTTTTCTCTCATTGATAAGGTGCCGTATTTTCCGACTATTATATGATCAGCTAAATATATATCTGCCCCGAAAAGCAGATTGTATATATACCTTGTCAGCTTTTTATCCTCGCTTGAAGGTATCTCGCTACCGCTGGGATGGTTATGCGTCAGCATAACGATCGGGCAATGCCGTCTTATAACCTTTTCGATAAGCTCCGACATATCAGGCTTCACCTGTTCGATACTTCCCCTGCATATTATTTCCTGGGAAACGAAATTATATTTACTGTCAAGGAAAATCATCCGCATATGCTCGCTTCGTTCTGCATGGAAGATAGACGCACAGTAGTTCTTTGCATCCTCGGAAAGGCGCAGACATTCGCCCACCGTTACGCTTTCCTGCAGAGATCTTTTCAGCACCTCGCCGACTGTGATTATAAGATTTGCGGTTGCCTCGCCCACTCCCTGAACCTCTGTAAGCTCTTCTGCGGATGCAGTCAGCACTCCCGTAAGCGAGCCGAATTCATCCATAAGGTTATGCGCTACAGGATTCGTATCACATCTCTTACAGCTATTATAAAGCAACATTTCGAGAATTTCGTGAGTTTCAAAATGCTCTCCACCGTTCTTTTTCAGGCGGCTCAACATTCTGTTTCTGTGTCCCTCGTGTATATTCTTTTTATCACTCAACCAAAGCCGCCTCCTTCATAAATTACCGATGGACATTACTGCCCATCGGCTTACGTTTTATCTGCCAAGCATTGCACTACCTATCATACCCGCCTTGTTACCAAGAGAGCAGATAACGATTTCGGTATTCTTACTGCTGTTTTTACTGTATATCTGCTGTGCAATCTGCTTTTTAAGAGGAATGAGAAGATTATCACCCTCATTGCATACGCCTCCGCCGATACAGAGTATATCAGGCTGGAACACGTTTATGACGTTTGCAATTCCTGCCGCAAGATACTTTATGTACTTTTCCACTACCTCGTTTGCTTCGGGATCGCCGAGTTTCGCCGCATTGAAGGAGGTGCGGGCAGAAATCTTTCCGTCACGTTCCACCATTTCGCGCATTTTGGTCTGTGGCTTTTCCTCTATCATCTCTTTTGTCATACGGACAAGCCCTGTAGCAGAGGCATAGGTTTCAAAGCAACCTTTTCTGCCGCAGGTACATTGACAACCGTCAACCTCGATAACGGTATGACCTATCTCTCCGCCTGCGTTATTGGAGCCGCTGTAAATCTCACCGTTTATGATTATGCCCGCACCGACTCCCGTTCCGAGCGTCAGCACGACTGCGTTTTTTGCACCCTTTGCCGCACCTGCCAGAAACTCTCCGTATGCCGCCACGTTGGCGTCATTTTCGAGAATAACCCTTTTGCCGAACTGCTTTTCTATATCCTTTGCTAAAGGTACGTTTTCCCAATGAAGATTATTTGAATAAAGCACTACACCGTTTTCACTATCCATAGTTCCGGGACAACCAACGCCGATAGAGATAATATCGTCTATGGTTTTTTCAGCCTGCTCCATAGCCTTATTTATGGCTTCGGAAATTGCCTTTGCGACGTATTCATAACCCTTTGCCGCATTCGTCTTTACCGATACCGAGGATAAAAGGTCATAAGAATCATTCACAACGCCCGCCTTGATGTTTGTTCCGCCGATATCAACACCGATGTAATACTTCATAATCCTACCGTCCTTTCAGAAAAAAGAAATTTAAATTATGTCTGTAACGATTATTTCAAGCTCGCCGCTTATCTTATATTCACCGAAAGCGGCAGGAATAAAGAAGCTATCTCCCTTGTTTGCTTCCTGTCCGTTTATTTCTCCCTTGCCATCCAGTACTAAAATACTGTTGAAGGATTTTTCTGTAGCGGAAAGCGTTACTTCACCGCTTACCTTTATTTTATTTACGTTGAAATATTCGCAGGAGCGGAGCAGAGTCTTTTCGCCGCCTTCAATATTTTCGGGCTTTCCTTCAGGCTTTGTATCGTATTTCGGAGGGCAAAGCTCGGTTACCTCTACCGCCTTTTCAACGTGAAGCTGTCTGGGCTTTCCGTCAGCACCTACTCTGCCGTAATCATACACTCTGTAGGTAGTGTTGGAGTTCTGCTGGATTTCAGCAATCAGTATTCCGCTACCGATAGCGTGGAGTGTGCCTGCCGTGATATAGAAGACGTCACCCTTATGTACGGGCACATTGTTGGTTACTTCAAGAAGAGTGTTTTCTTCAATGCGCTTTGCAAATTCTTCTCTTGTGATTTCCTTGTCAAAGCCGTAAATGAGCTTTGCATCGTCATTGCAGTCTACGATATACCACATTTCCGTCTTGCCGTATTCTCCCTCTACACGCATAGCATACTCGTTATCGGGATGCACCTGGACAGAAAGATTATCCTTTGCATCAATGAGCTTTATAAGTATAGGAAAATATTCAAAGCGGTCGCAGTTTGTACCGAGAGCAGACTTATTCTCTGCTATATACTGTGTCAGAGTCTTGCCCGCATCCTTGCCGCTTGCAATAACGCTTTCGCCATCCTTATGGCAGGAAAGCTCCCAGCTTTCCGCTATCTTATCAGCGTCGGATTTCTTGCCGTATTCCTCACGAAGTCTGTTGCCACCCCATAAATAGTCCTTGCAGGGTGCAGTGAGCTTTAAAATTTCCATTTTGGTCATTCCTTTCGGTTATATAAAATTTGTATTCTCTTCAAATTATACTCTTTTCTATTGTAACATATTTTTTAAAAAATGTCTATTACTATATAGACTTTTTTCTAAAAATATGCTATATTTATGTTAGAAAATCTATACCGAAAGGAAGCTATAAAAATGGACGCAATTGTAAAGGAATCTTTAAAGAAACGTGCGGGCAAGGTTATTGCCGCCCTTGAAAAGAATAATATGAAGGGTTATCTTGTAGATACCGCAGAGCAGGCGAAGGAAATAATAAAGGAGCTTATAAAGGACGATAAAATGATTTTATCCGGCGGCTCTATGACTCTTCGTGATACGGGTATTCAGGACTGGCTGAATGAGGAATATAAGGGAATCTATCTTGACCGTGACAGCGTTCCTGCTGAAGAAGTGGGCGACCTTATGAGAAAGGCTTTTACCGCCGATACTTATTTTACAAGCACCAATGCAGTAACGGAATTCGGCGAGCTTTACAACGTTGACGGCAACGGCAACAGAGTAGCGGCTATGATATACGGACCGAAGCAGGTCATAGTTGTGGCAGGTCTTAACAAGATAGTAACCGACCTTCATGCCGCAGTTGACAGACTGGAAACTATCGCTTCCCCTGCAAACTGTATAAGACTGAATAAAAAAACGCCCTGTGCTATGACAGGACGCTGCGGTCATTGCGGCGGTAACGACCGAATCTGCAACGACTACGTGATTATGGCTCATCAGAGAGATAAGGACAGAATAAAGGTTATCTTTATTGCGGAGGAACTGGGATATTGATTTAAATTTGCTACGCAAATTTAAAAGTGAAGTATCCGCCTTTGGTGGAAATGAAGGAGTGAAGCGAGCCTTTGGCTCGTGAAGTTACGCCTTACGGCGCAGATGTGTGAATCATATGTTGACAAAATCTCTGATTTTGTCAACTGCCGTAGTTATTGCCATAGGCAATAACTACTCACCTGCGGCGGATGGATTATAAAGTTTAAAGCTCAGATGCGATGCATCTGAGCTTTTGTGTTACTTGTTTGCGCCACAATTCTGGCAGAACATATCTGCATAAGAATTTTGTGAACTACACTTCTGACAAGTCCAACGATTGTTGTTCGCTGATAAAGCCTGCTGTCTGAAGCTACCAGAATTATTGCTATGTAAAGCTGTAGCAGAATTTTTACTACTATTATCATCGTTACCTGCTTCATAAATTCTCTTTGCATACTGCTGGGTAATTTCAGTATTTTTTACGATTTCGGACAACGAAACAAATAAAAAATACATAAATACAGATACGGTACCACCGATTACAAGTGCGCCGATGCCCATTCCGACAAACATTGGCTGAAATATATTTCTTATCGAATACTCGATTGAAGCGCCTGTAATCCAGAAAGATACAGCAACTATCGCTGTAATAATAAATCCTACTACCAATAACGTCGCTCCAAAGCTACGGATTGAATTTGCAGATCTTGATGTTCCCATAATTTTACCTCCCGATTACTCACGTAATCACCAAATTTTATTAACGGTTTACCGTTAAGTTGATTATATCACAAAAATATTCAAATGTCAACGGTTTACCGTTAATAAATTGCATAAAATTATGCTATCATCTAATTAGAAAGGAATTGATGATATGTATATTTCCGAGGCAGTTGCAGAACGCATTTTAGAGCTTTGCAAAGAACGTGATATAACAGTAAATAAGCTATGCACCATATCCGCAGTAACTCAGTCCACCGTTAACGATATTGTAAATAAAAAAGCCAAAAACATTGGTATAGTGACTATCAAAAAGCTCTGCGACGGGCTTCAGATATCAGTAATCGAATTTTTTGATTGTGAAATTTTTAAGAATCTTGAGCAAGAAATATACTAAAAAAGCTGGAATGCATCTGCATTTCAGCTTTTCTTTTATTTATATCTGTAAAGTGAGATCTTCTCAAAACCATCTAAAAGCTCGTCGGCGTGCTTGAATGCCTTCTGTACGCCCTTGGCTACACATTCGATAGCGTCATCTGCTACGTAACAGGGTGCGCCCAACGTCTTTGATATAAGCTCGGGGAGTCCCTTTAATAACGCGCCGCCGCCGGTCAGGATAATACCGCTTGTAAGAATATCACCAACAAGCTCGGGAGGAGTCTGTTCAAATACTCCCTTTATCTTATCAACGATTTCAGTAACCTCGTCAATCAGGAATTCGTATATATCCTTATCGCTTATCTCAACGCTTTCGGGAAGTCCCTTGATGAGATGTCTGCCCTTGACTACTATCTTCTTGCCTGTAGGCTCGAATACGTTTGCAATTTCCTTCTTTGCATTTTCTGCGGTCTTATCACCGATAAGTATCTTATATTTCTGGGTAACACCCTTTACTATAGCAGAGTCGAATCTGTTGCCCGCCAGCTTCAGGGAAGCGCTCTTTACAATACCATTGAAGGAAACCACCGCAATATCAACGGTACCGCCGCCGATATCCACGACCATTGTGCCGTTAGGCTTTGAAATATCAATTCCTGCACCGATAAGCGCCGCTATAGGCTCTTCAATAAGATATACCTTTCTTGCGCCTGCAGATAATGCCGCTTCTACAACGGCTCTCTTTTCTACGTCAGTTACGGATGAGGGTACGCAGAGGATGATTCTCGGCTTTACTATTCTGCCGATAACCTTTTTGATAAAAGCGATAAGCATCGCTTCTGTCATTTCATTATCAGAAACTACGCCATCCTTCAAAGGCTTTACCGCAACTATATATTCGGGAGTTCTTCCCAGCATTTTATATGCTTCGTCACCTACTGCAAGCACGCATTGCTTTTTCTTGTCGTAAGCCACTACGGAAGGCTCGTTTACCACTACGCCTTTATTTCCGAGGGTAATAATTATATTTGCTGTACCTAAATCGATTCCTATATCTGTTGATGCCATATTGTTATCCTTCCTTACTTTATGTTCTTTCTGTTTCTTTTAAGATATTCGATAAGCCTGTCCTTTTCATTCTTGCAATGCTCGTCTATCACCGCATCCATAAGAAAATTCAGAGCCTTGCCTATATCAGCACCTGAAAAACCGAGAGCCATCATATCATTGCCGTTTACCTTTAGCGACTTCAGAGTGAGAGCAGGCTGACTATCAAGATATTCTCTCGTGTGCTGTGCGATACTGCGGAAAAAGTCATTCTCCCAAAGGCACATTTCTGCTTTTCCGAGGTTATCGAAAATATGAATATCGATGAGCTTTAAAAACCGTTCCTCGCCGTATCTTACCAGAGCCTTTTTTATATATTTTTCCGTATCCGCCATTTTTATGCTATGATTTTCTATCAGGAATAATACCTCTTCGGTAATTTTATTACTGAATTTAAGTCTTTTCAGCACCGTTTCGGAAATATCCCTACTGACAAGAGCGTGGCCCTTGAAATGCCCCGTTCCGTTTTCCATATAAAAGCTATCCGGCTTACCTATATCGTGCAACAGCATAGTGAGTCGGCTTATAATATCGCAGTCGCTTTCCGCAGTTGCTTTTATTGTGTGACGATAGACAGTTCTGTTATGATATTTTGTGTGCTGTAAAAAGCCGATAGACGAGCGAAGCTCGGGTATTATCTCGCAAATTACGTCGGGATAATTATAAAGCACGTCATAGCAATTACCGAGCAGTATGCCGCAAAGCTCCGTCTGTATTCTTTCTACCGATATCCGTTCAAGTAGATATCGCAGTCTGTGAATTGCATCAGAGGTATTCCGCTCTATTTCAAAGCCAAAGCGGGATGAAAAACGGAGGGCTCTTAAAATTCTTAAAGCATCTTCATCAAAACGGATATAGGGATTGCCTACCGCTCTGATAATGCCGTTTTTCAGGTCTTCTCTGCCGCCGAAATAATCAACTATACCCGTTTTTTCGGAATATGCCATCGCATTGATTGTAAAATCTCTGCGGGACAGATCCTCCTTCAGCGAAGAGGCAAACTCCACCTTTTCAGGATGGCGGTGATCCTTATAATCACCATCTATGCGGTAGGTGGTTATTTCTACGGGGATATCATCCTTTATCACAGTCACGGTGCCGTGCTTAAGTCCGTTTGTCAGAAGTCTTTCACCCTTGAAGCATTCGATTATCTGCTCGGGCAATGCCGATGTGGTAACATCATAGTCCTTGGGACATTGCCCCAGAAGATAATCACGTACACATCCGCCAACAACAAATGCTTCATAGCCCTTCTCAGCGAGCTTGTCTGTTATATACACAATGTTTTCAGGCAAATGCATACGAAATCTCCTTTCAAGAAATATAAAAACAATATCCGCTCGTTAAAGCGGATATTGCCTTATATAAGGTGTTAATAATTAGTCATTAACCTTTGTTACAACGCCGGAACCTACTGTTCTACCACCTTCACGGATAGCGAAACGAAGACCTTCTTCGATAGCGATAGGAGTGATGAGTTCAACGTCCATTGTTACGTTATCGCCAGGGATGCACATTTCCTTATCAGCAGGAAGTGTGATAACGCCTGTAACGTCTGTTGTTCTGAAGAAGAACTGGGGTCTGTAGTTAGAGAAGAAAGGTGTGTGACGACCGCCTTCTTCCTTCTTTAATACGTAAACCTGACCAGAGAACTTCTTGTGGGGGTGGATAGAGCCGGGCTTGCAGAGTACCTGACCACGTTCAATTTCGCTTCTCTGAACACC
>JAFQUH010000073.1 GCA_017408635.1 Ruminiclostridium sp.
TCCTTACGGACTGCCACCTCCCTTTAGGCAAGGGAGGCTTTTTGGCGCTACACCAACCAAAGTCCCCCTTGCCTAAAGGGGGATGGCGGCGATAGCCGTCAGGGGGATTCATTCCGTCACATCTCCCCGATAAACTACAATAACCACAATTGTTTATCCCCGCCGTTCACGAGGCTACGCATCCCACAACCTGATAAAAGGCGGGAACTGGGAGCGGCGGCACGCCGTCAAAAAAACATTTCCGTTATCTCCTCTGCGGTCATTCCTGATTCGGATAGCATAAGAGCGGAATAAAAGCTCATTCCCGTACTGTCACCGACTCCCTTTGTTTTAAAGCTATAGAGATTCTGGGAGCGGGACATTTTAAAATTCACCGAAGGGATATCAAAAAGCCGTATGAACTGATAGCCCGACATATTTATATCACAGCATTTAAGACTTAATACGTTGCCGTTTTCGTCGGTCTTTATATCAGTTATCATACTCTTTTCCACCGGTGGAATTATAAGAGTGGGGAAGGCGGAGAGCAGCTTTTCCGCAATGCCGGTTTCGGTAAGCTGGCATTCTCCCTCATAAAAATCGTTATACTTATCCTTACCGCAGTATAGCTTTTTTATATGGGGTATATCGACGCTTTCGGGAGCTATAAGCATCCCGGATGACAACGGACAGACGGGCATAAAAAGACTGTTCTGAGGCTTTGACAGAGCGTAATCGGCGGCTTTTTCGGCGGACTCAAGATAATAGGGATAGTCGTTGCCGAAGTAAAGTGACGCTTCGGTGCAGTCCATAAAATATATAGCGGGAAAGCTCTTTCTTGAGAGCTGGTCCTTTGAGATCAGATATGTAACCGAATTTTTTATACAGCAGGCGGCGGAGTTTATCCCCGCCTGTTGTTTTTCCGTAGGCGGCTCGGAGAGAACAGTCATATTGTGCATTATGCAACCGACGATAAAATCTCTTGCAGAATAGCTTTCGCCACAGTATTCCAGCATTTCGGGGAAGGGTGGGGAATCTGCCCTGAAATTCCTTAATTGAGGTAGAAAGAGGAGCAGAAAAAGGGGAATTGCCACTAAAACCGAGAGAATTATAATAATCAGAGCGGGG
The DNA here is from genome assembly GCA_017408635.1 of Ruminiclostridium sp. Lineage (GTDB taxonomy): Bacteria > Bacillota > Clostridia > Oscillospirales > Ruminococcaceae > Ruminiclostridium_E. The sequence goes on from JAFQUH010000073.1 coordinate 1,108, forward strand.
CGGGATTTTTTCATCATGATTTTTAAAACCTTTCTTTTTTCACAAAATGAAATTTTAAGTTCTGCATATTGCAAAAATTCCTGCATTATACTTCATATATGGGTATATAATATATAATAGGTAAAATCCTGATAAAATAAAAGGCAGGAAAATGAAATATCCCTTCATTTACCTTGCAAAATGCTTGACTTATCGGCTTTGATGTTATATAATATTATGGAATAGGTGTTTTTAGACGGAAACCCGTAAAAATATACAGAAAAAATGACGAAAGAAAGACAACAAAAAAAGAAAGGGAAACGTAATATGAACGAGAGATTCCAGAATTTATGTCAGGATTACGTAAAGCAGACTACGATAGATCCGAAGCTTTACGATAAATACAGAGTAAAGAGAGGACTTCGTAACAACGACGGTAGCGGCGTTGTGGCAGGTCTTACAAACATCTGCTGTGTACACGGCTACGTACTTGACGAGGGTGAAAAGCGCCCCGCAGAAGGTCAGCTTATTTACAGAGGCTACGACATCAGGGATTTAGTAGAGGGCAAGACAAAGGATGACAGATACGGCTTTGAAGAGATCGCATATCTTCTGCTTTTCGGCAATCTGCCTGACAAGGAGCATCTTGAGGACTTCCAGAAGCTCGTAACCCACTACCGCACCTTACCTCCCTATTTTGCAGAGGACGTACTTATGCGTTGCCCCTCTGCCAACATAATGAATAAAATGGCACAGTCGGTGCTGGCTCTTTATACATACGATAAGGAACCCGAAAACAAGAGTATGGAAAGCGAAATGCTGAAGGCTATTTCCGTTATCGCAAGACTTCCTGCAATAATGGTAGCGGCATATCAGGTTATGAGAAGATATCTGCATAACTCCAGTATGATTATGCACCCCATAAACCTTGACGAAAGCCTTGCGGAAAGCATACTTTCAACACTCCGTGACAACAGAGAATATACGAAGGAGGAGGCAAAGCTCCTTGACCTTTGCTTAATGCTCCACGCTGAACACGGCGGCGGTAACAACTCCACCTTTACCTGCCGTTGCGTAACCTCATCAGGTACTGACGCTTACGCTTCCTATGCGTCTGCTATTTCCTCTCTCAAGGGCCCCCGTCACGGCGGTGCCAATATCAAGGTTATGGAAATGCTGAACTGCATCGAAAAGGGCGTAAAGAACTGGGAGGATGACGGCGAGGTTGCAGACTTCCTCCGTAAGATATTAAGAAAAGAAGAAAACGACCACAGCGGTCTTATCTACGGTATGGGACACGCAGTATATACCCTCTCCGATCCCAGAGCGGTAATCTTAAAGAAATCCGCTATGGAGCTTGCAAAGGGAACTGAAGTAGAGGCAGAATTCAGACTGCTTGACAAGATCGAGCAGATGACTCCCGAGCTTTTCGCAGAAAAGAAGGGCGACATCAAGACAATGTGTGCAAACGTTGATATGTATTCAGGTCTTGTATATAAATTACTCGGTATTCCTACAGAAATGTACACAGCCCTCTTTGCCTGTGCAAGAATGCCCGGCTGGTGCGCTCACCGTATGGAAGAAATCGAAAACGGCAAGAGAATCATGCGTCCCGCATATAAGACTCTTATCAAGAACAGAGATTATATCGCACTTGACGAAAGATAAGAAGGGTGACAGAATTGATAAAAAAGATACTGTGCAACGGAAAATCGCTTGTAGCCGCAGTTATATCACTTGTTATACTGGCAGTTTTCAGAATATTCGTACTGCTTAACGGCGTTGACTACACAGACGGTATTAACGGACTTTATAGTATAAGCGGAAATATCTACAATATCATTTACTATATAATGCTTGTGGCTGTGCTGGCGGTTATCTCTGCGGCGGTGGTAATGGATATTAAAAATCCCGAAAAAAGCTATGATACCGATATCGGCACAAAGGGACTTATCACCATAGGTGCCGTAATGATAGGCATAGGCGCTTTCCAGTCGGTGCAGGTTATAAACGAATTTACTACGGGAATCAATATCTTTTCGGTATTTCTGATTCTCGGATGTATCGCACATATCGTAGGCGGCGTGCTTATAGCCTCCGCAAAAAAACTGCGTCCTGCCCATTGTGTAGTGGCAATTGCAGTTATAATATCCCAGCTTGGAGCGATGATTGAATTCTATATGACGAATTTCCTCATTTCAAAAAATCCCCAGAAGCTGATGATGATGTTATTCCTTCTTTCCTCCACGTTTTTCTGGATTTATTTCGGAAAGATACTGACAGGAAATAAAAAATTCCTCCCAAAGCTGTTTTGTGTGGCAGGCGGATTATTCTCTACCGTATTATCCCTGGCATTTCTGATATCCAGCTTTGTACTGCTGGGAATCGACCCTGAAAAGTGGATAAGACTTTCCTATATCCCAGGACTTTCCCTGATACCCGCTATGCTTTTACCGGGTGTTACGGCGACGGTTATATTACTGTCGGGAATGAAGGATAAGAAAACGGCTACAGAGAAAATCAGCGAAGAGGAAACGGCAGAATAAAAAATTAAGAAAGGAGCGGCTAATTGTATGACGGCTTTGCGACGTAGCGGGATGAAGATATTACTTTGCCTTTGTCTTGTTTTATCGGCAGTGCTTAACAGTGGCTGCTCTATAAATTTTTCAGCAGGTGATATGCTGACTCCCCCGAAGCTCACCGACGAGCAGACGGAAATATATAACGCCCTTACCGAAAGTGCGGGGCGGGTAAATTTAAGATATCCCAGAATGGGTGACTACCGAAGCGCCTTTGTAATGAAGAATCTCGATGACGAGTACAGTAACGAGGCAATAGTTTTTTACGAGTCCACCCTTGATATAAATAACGGCAAGCCCTCCGAAAACCCGATAAGCAGACTTCGTATCTGCTTTCTTGATAAGGACGGAGAAGGAAAATGGCGTAGCGTTTACGAGATACCCGCCGAGGGTACCGATGTGGATTCCGTCAGCTTTTCAAGGCTTGGCAGTAACAAGGAAAGAATAATAATCTCCTTCTCGGTTTTAAATTCTGCCGATAAGATAGTTTCGGTTATCGACTACAGCAACGGCATTGCCAGAACGCTCTACAAGATATCCTGCTCAAGCTATCTTATAAATGAGTTTACGAGAAAGGGCGAGGAGGATCTGCTCTGCTTCGGCAGGGACAAGGAAACCAAGACGGCAGAGTTTTCCGCCTTCGGATGCAATAAAGAGGGCGAATTTGAAAGACTCTACAACAGTCTGCAGTTATCGGGTGAGATATCCGACTACGGCAGAGTAACGATAGGCGAATGTATGTCGGGCGACGAGGCAAAAAGCTGTATCGCTATAGATTATCTTAAATCTGAAAATCTCTACGGCACGGAAATGGTATATTTTACGGGAAAAACGATAGTTTCCGCTGAAACCTTTGTCCGTGACGATAAGGGACAGAGCGGTTATACAAGACGCTTCAACAGTTATACCCCCGTTATATATTCTACTGATATAGACGACGATGAAATACTTGACGTACCGGTTACAAAGCCGATGCCCTGCTACGAAAACCTGACGGTACCCGAGCAGGTGAATGCGGTGCTGTGGTACAGACAAAGCTCCGAGAGTATAGAAAAATCCGCTTATACCTTTATTGCTCCCGACAAGAGCTTTACGCTCTATTTCCCGGGCAGATGGGAGGGTATGGTCACCGCTACCATCAATGCGGCGGTTAACGAGGTGGTTTTCTGGATGGCGGCGGAAAGCATAGAAAAGCTGGACTACCCCGTGCTTAAAATCCGTGTAGTGAGAAAGAACGACGATTCTGCACAGACGAAAAGAGAGGATGCCGAAAAAACAGGCTTCAGAATATATTCGGAGGACCAGGAAAAAACGGTATACGTAAATAACCTTATAGGCGAGGGACTTCCTCTTACCGAGGCAGAGCTGAAGGTAGCTCTTAAGGTAAGCAGACCTGATTATGAATAACCTGCCGTTACAGAAAGGGAGGAAAAGCAATGAAAAGAATACTCGTATGCGAAGACGAGGACGCTATCCGTGACTTTGTGGTAATAAGCCTCAAGCGTTCAGGCTACGACGTCATAGACGTATGCAATGCGGCACAGGCGATGGACGCCTACGTGCATTACGGCGGAATGATAGACGTGGCGCTTCTTGATATAATGATGCCGGGTATGGACGGTACCGAGCTTTGCCGCTGGCTACGACAGAAAAGTGATACAATGGGTATCATTATGCTTTCTGCCAAAAGCCAGGAGGTAGACAAGGTGCGTTGTCTTACCGAGGGGGCAGACGATTACGTGACAAAGCCCTTTTCTCCGTCAGAGCTTGTGGCAAGAGTAGACGCCATATACAGACGTGTGCATTTAAGCGGAGCAAGAAGCGAGGAGCAGAGAATGACTCTCGTTTCAGGTCCCTTCTCGATAAATACAAAAAGCCGTATCTTCACAAAGAACGGCACACAGATAGAAATTACCCAGGTAGAGTATCAGCTGCTTGAATACTTTATGGAGAATTCAGGCTCTGCCCTTGACAGAAAGAGCATACTCACGCATATCTGGGGCGAGGATTATTTCGGTGATGATAAGATAGTAGACGTAAACATAAGAAGGCTTCGTATGAAGATAGAGGAAAACCCCTCCGAGCCGAGATATATTTCTACTATCCGTGGCTTCGGCTACAAATGGTGCGTTGACGAGCTGGTAGCAAACGGCGAGCTTAAATCAACGGCAGAATAAAATTACTTAAAAATGCGAAGGGAGTGACGGATTTGGCAAGAAGAAGCACTATTGCGAACAAGTGGTTTTTAAAGAGCTTCAGCGTTGTGCTTATCGTTCTTTTATTGCTGGATATCGTACTTTACTTTGTGTTCAGAAGTTATTATTACAGCTCGGCGGAAAGCATCTTAAAGGGTGAAGTTAACGTAGTTTCAGCTGTGCTTACAAGATATTACACAGGCTCCGGCGGTACAGGATACAGCGGAGAGATCAGAAGGACCATAGAGGGCTTTGACAAAAAGGATCATATGGAGCTTATGATGATAAACGAGGAGGGCAGAGTAACCATTACAAGCAGTGGCTTTACTCCTGCCACCGCCTACGATATGCCCGACTATGATACAGCGGTCAGCGCAGAAAACGGAATGGGCGTATATAACGGCTATCAGCGAAACGGCGAAAGAGTTATGGCGGTAACGGTAATGCTGGACATCCCCGACGAAAACTACTGTGCCGTAAGGGTGGTATCCTCTCTTTCAAAGGTAGACGTACAGCTGGGTATGACTATGCTTTTCATCGTATTTATGAGTGGCGGCGTAATCCTGCTTATGCTGACGTTAGGTCTTTACTTTATCCGCTCTATCGTTATTCCCTTAAGACAGATAAGCGGTAATGCACAAAGGATAGCAAGAGGCGATTTCAGCGTGCA
>JAFQUH010000074.1 GCA_017408635.1 Ruminiclostridium sp.
GAAAAACAGTAAAGCTTGGTGATGTAGTAGTGGACACTGAAAAAGGTGTGGCTATGAAGAATAACAAGGATATATACCTCTCCGCACTGGAATACCGTCTGCTTCTGGTTTTCATCAATAACCGTGGTATAGTGCTTACCCGTAACCAACTTCTTGATGCCATTTGGGATGTTGCCGGTGAGTATGTGAATGACAATACGCTGACGGTATATATCAAACGTCTGCGTGAAAAGATTGAGGACGATCCTGCAAACCCGAAAATTATTCTTACTGTGCGCGGTTTGGGATACAAGGTAGAAGTATGATAAAGTTACTCAAAAGAAGGAGCGTACACTGACATGAAAAGGTTAATATGTTGTGTATTATTTGTGTTTGTTTTAATTTTATCCGGATGTTCAGGAAATAAGATGGGATCTAATTTAACTCAGACTACTGATGATAGTTCAACAAGTGGCACAGAGAGCAACACAAGTGGTTTACAGACACTTCCCCAAGATGAATACTATAGCCATAATGTCGTTTTGCCTAAAATTGCGGTTTCATCAAAAAATATAGCGGAAATATTTCAAAGTGTCAAAATGAGTAATGTAACAATCATTGATGCTATTGGCGATAGGTATTATGGGTATAAATCAACATACTCGGATAGCGGTGTTAATGATATATTTGTGTTAAGCAACCCTCACTCTGGAGAAGAGGTAGAACTAAATTATTCGGATAATCTCGACAATTGGGAAGTAGGCTCTGGCTCAACGGTTGTGTTGAATGATAGATATCTGTATGAATGGAAAGCTTACACAACGGTCTCATCAGAAGACGGATACGATGTTAAATTGACACGAATTGATGCTGAAAGCGGAAATGTCGAAATCGTTGATGAGATTAAAAATAGTACTCCTCTGATTTATTTGTGTAAGATAAATGAAAGAGAGTTTTTATCATATAGCATAACACAAGCACCATCAGATAAGACAGAATATGCAGTTATATCTTCAGCATGGATATATGATAATGCCGGTGGAAAACGAGAAATAATCCACGAAAAATATGAAAACGATGTAAGCTGGTCGGATAGTAACGGAATACTGATAGAACGATTTGCGGTGAAAGATGGCAATTTGTATGGAGTAGGGCGACGCTTAATTTCAGGCAAATATCAATTCTTTATATACCATTACGACAAAAATGGAAATCTGTTAGGTGAAGAAGTATTAACAGGATTTGAAGACATAATAGGCTCCGAACAAATGCTTGAACTTCGCATTATGGGAGAATATTTTGTTTTTCGCACATACGAAACTCTCACTACATATATTTGCAAAAAAACAGAAAACGGAATTAATCTTGTTATGAAAGGTGCAGATGGCCAAGTCAGGTATTCTATGACGAACGATTATGTTTTCTTTATTGAAAGCAATGTTAATGTTTACAGTGGAGAGATTGAGCAAAAGGATTGTCCATTATACGTAATTGATGTACAGAATGATAAAACCTTTGCTTATAAATTTATTCTGCCCCTACAAAATCCGTATTTTGTTAATATTCAGCCATTGTCAAACGGAACTATTCTTATCACATATTGCGACGATGGTGTATACGATCCTATAAAAATAAAACAATTTACACTTGATGAAGAATCGTATGTAAATTTTGGTTAAACAAAGATTGTTTGGGGCATGTTTTGTTTAGAAAACTAATATAAGGGGAAAATGTAGCGCTCGGTGTGGATAAGAACGATTTCGAAATCGAACCTTTTTGTTTCGCGGTATAGGATATAAGGTGAAAGTATGATAAAGCTACTAAAAAACAAAGAAGTGAGAAGGACACTCATTCTGCAAATAATCGTTACAATCGCCGGTTGCATTGTATGTTTTACCGTGAGCAACCGAGCAGGTATTATTGCAATTATTCTTTCGTCATTTCTCATTTTGATTCACTATATCAGCACATATGAAAGATACCGAAAGATTGCAGAGCTGGCATCAGATATCAATTTGATTCTACACGGCGATAATGCTATCACTATGGGAGATTACTCCGAGGGTGAATTGGGCATCCTCCACAGCGAGATCTATAAAATGACCATTCGTTTGCGTGAGCAACAGCAGAAACTCATGAATGATAAGGTTTATCTTGCTGACTCGATTGCAGATATCTCCTCCGTTACGTTGTCTATATCACCAACGTACTTTATATAGGGTACAACCACAGGATTTGATTTCTCTTTATAAAGGCTTACGGCTCTGTCGAAATATTCTCTCTGCTCCTTACTTACGGTATCGTAGAAAAGCACGAATACAAGCTCGCTTTCACCCAGCTTGCCGAGATATTCCTCTACCTGTGACGCCTTTACTGTTTCCACGATAATGAAGGAGCTTTCGCTTTTATTATTCAGTTCATTGACAAGGGCCTTTATCTGTCGGCTGTCCTTTATCATTTCGTTACTATCCGACGTGCAGATGATGATTCTGATGTTTTTTATCTCCATACTAAACCTCCCTGTCATGATGAAATAATTATATCATATTTAAAGAAATCTGTAAAGAAAACAAAAGCGTTCTGTCTTTTTTCATTGACTTTGTACAGTCATAATGATATAATAACCACAAATGGTTATTATATATTTATTTCAATTGTCCTCGCAGATGCGCAAATCGGAGATTTGCTCCCTGCGGATCGGACGATTATACCATAACCTTGCGGTTATGGTATAATAGCGGTATCAGAGCATAACCGGAAGGAGAGATATTATGAAGATAGATATATCCGCTATGGAATGGACAAGAGCGCCGAAGCAGTACACGGTTACAGAGGATACGGTAGAAATGATTACCGAGCCTTTTACAGATTTATGGCAGAGAACGTATTATCATTTCCGCAATGATAATGCCCCTGTTTTACAGATGACTACGGATGAAAAGTTTTTTTCCTTCGTATTCAGAACGGAATTCGACACAAAAGTAAGATATGACCAGAGCGGTCTTATAATGTACCTTGATAGCGACAACTGGCTCAAGGCAGCTGTGGAATATGAAAATGACAGAATCCAGCGACTTGGCAGTGTTGTGACCAACAACGGCTATTCTGACTGGGCTTCCGTCGATATCGACGCCTCGGAAAAATCCATGTGGTTTCGTTTCAGCAGAAGGGACGATGATTTCTGTATTGAAAATTCCACCGACGGCATTAATTTTAAGCAGATGCGTATCTGTCATATGTTTAACCTGAAGGATACGATAAAATTCGGTATATATGCCTGCAGTGCGGAGGATTCCTCCTTCAGAGCGAGATTCATGGATATGGAGCTTACCGAATGCAAATGGCTTGCCCACGATGGTCAGGCACCAGATGAAGAATAAAAAATGAAGCCTGAGTTTAATTCTCAGGCTTTTTTTATTGCTGTTTCTTAAATATAAGCTATCTTTATTCCCCGCCGTTTTGCTTTCTTTGTTTAAATACAAGCTTTTAAAAGGCGGGAATCAGCAGGGGCGCTACGCCCTTTATCTTTCTTAAATATAAGCTATCCTTATTCCCCGCCGTTTTAATTTCTTTGCTAAAAAACAAGATTTTAAAAGGCGGGAATCAGCAGGGCGCTACGCCCTTTTTTTAAAAATAAATAATTTGCTGAAAATATAATTCAGCACCAGCACCACGATGTTTGAAAGCACCTTGATGCAAAGCTCGTAAATGCCGTTATCTATATTCGGCAGATTTACAAGCAGATACATAATTGCTAAATCCACAAATAACGTGAATAGTCTTGCGGCATAAAAGCTACCCGCCTGAAGAAGAATTTTTCCTACCCCTTTGACCTTGCTTTTAAAGACGAATATTCTGTTTGTCACAAAGGCAAAGGTTACCGATACTATCCAGGAAATGATATTGGGCAATACAGTTGAAGAGTCGCCCTCACCAAAGGACAGACGGTAGGTCCATTTAAGAAATTCAGGTGCGCTCTGCTCGTCGGGGAATACGCTTCTTACAATAAAATATGTCCCGATAGACACAAGAGTTGTAAGAGCGCCGAAGATAATATACATAATTATCTCACGGTACTTTTTGAAAAGCATACCCCAGTTTTTAGGATTTATGCCGAGTCTTATTATCTCTTTAATCTGTTCCACAGCTCACCATCAATATTCCAGCATATCGTCAAGAGCCGCATCTGCTTCACTATGATCGTGAATACCTGCGCCCATCATATCTCTGCCTCTTACCATATACTTGTCACGCTGGAGCCTTACCGCCTCGTCAAGTATCTTCTTTACCTCTCTTGGCTTCTTTATAGAAATAAGATGCTTGTCGGGAGTATCGCAATCTCTTGCAGTAACGGAAATAGTACCACAACCGAATATTCTCTGACCTAAGGTAAACTTCATAGTCTTGTCAACTATCTTGTAAAGCTCAACCTCGTCCTCCTTGATGTTAAAGAAGCCGATTCTTGTATAAAGAACCTCATCTGTGATGACGTAACGGGTAAAGGACAGAGGGAGTCCCATAAAGCACTTTTTACCTGTCCAGAGGATATTATCGCCGTAATCACGGCGGAGCTTATTCATATTTGCCATAGCTTTTCATACCTTTCTTATTTTACCATAATTTATTTTCGTGCGGGCATCGGGTGTGACTGTACGCCGCCCTCAGCTCCACAAAGCAACCACATTTACTGCACATACCGTTTGTAAGGCAGTCACAGTCCTTGCAGATATCAAGCCTGCTTCTATAAAGACTGTCCTCTGCTTTTTTATCGGCGGGGATAAGTGAAATAAGCTCGGCTATATTCTGATATGACGCCTCGCTCATTTCCTTTAAAAGACATCTTTTGCAGATTACGTTCATGAAAGTACAATTTCCATAATACTGCAGGGAGGAATATTGAAGCTGATTCCGTCGGCGGTCTTTGTAATGCCGTTATACTCTTCAATCTTTACGTTTTCGGGATTATCAAAGGTATTATATGCTCTTACATCCTGCTTTAAAATTCTTGCAGAAATTTTATCAAAGGCAAACTGGGGAATTACTGCATTAACGTCCTGTGCCTTGTCAAGTGAGCAGTTGGAAATGGTTATCACCATTTCGCCCTTTTCGTTAAGAGATACGCTCTTTGAAAGCTCGTCGAGATTGAAGCCTTCAACCTTGCCGCTATCGATATGGCTATAGCAAAGCTCACTTCCCTGATGACGCTTGTAAAGATCAAATACGTGATAGGTGGGAGTGAGTATCATCTGCTCGCCCTCGGTGAGTATCAGCGCCTGAAGAACATTTACCGCCTGAGCAAGATTTGCCATAACCACTCTGTCACAATGACTGTTGAATATATCGAGATTCTTTGCCGCTAAAACTGCGTCACGCATTGTATTCTGCTGATATAAGAAGCCGGGATTTGTTCCCTCTTCTACATTGTACCAGGTACCCCACTCGTCAACGATAAGACCTATCTTATGTTCGGGATCATTCATCGACATAATTTCAAGATGCTTTGTGATGAGGGTTTCCATATACATTGTCTTTTCAAGAGTCTTGTAGTATTCGCTGTCGGTAAAGTCGGTTGCACTGCCCTTATCGTTCCAGTCACCTGAAGGAACTGTGTAATAGTGCAGGCTTATCGCTCTTGTATGCCAGTGCTTTACCTTATCGGTAAGGACTCTTGTCCAGTTGTAATCCTCCGCATTGGGACCGCAGGCAATTTTATAAAGCTCGTTGCCGCTGTAGTTTCTGCAGTAGGTCTGGTATCTGCGGTAAAGGTCGGAATAATAGGAAGGCTCCATATTGCCGCCGCAACCCCAGTTTTCGTTACCTATACCGAGGTATTTTAATTTCCACGCCTTTTCCCTGCCGTTCTTACGGCGAAGATCAGCCATGGGAGAAATATCGTCGGAGGTTATATATTCTATCCACTGGGAAAGCTCTTCTACGGTACCTGAACCGAGATTTCCCGCAAGGTAAGGCTCACAACCGATAAGCTCGCACATATCGAAGAATTCGTGTGTACCGAAGCTATTATCCTCGGTAACGCCGCCCCAATGGGTATTTATCATCTTTTTTCTGTCTTCCTTGGGGCCGATGCCGTCCTTCCAGTGATATTCGTCTGCAAAGCATCCGCCGGGCCAACGGAGTACAGGCATTCTGATATTTTTAAACGCCTCGATAATATCGTTTCTGATACCCTTGGTATTAGGGATAGAGCTATCCTCACCCACATAGATTCCGTTGTAGATGCATCTGCCTAAATGCTCGGAAAAATGTCCGTATATCTCGGGATTTATTCTTCCCTTTTTGTCCTTGATATTTATAAATAACGTAGCCATAAAAAACGTTTCCTTTCGGTGCTTACTTTATACTAATTATTTTACCATAAATTTTTAATAAATCAATAGATTTTGGCAAATTTGAACAAAATAAATTACTGATTATTTCTTTATGTTGACAGAAAAGAAATTTGACTATATAATAATATTGGTGATTTTATGAAATACAAAGCGGTCATTTTCGACCTTGACGGAACACTTTTAAACACGCTTTCAGACCTTGCGGACAGCGCAAACCACGTATTATCGGAGCTGTCACTACCCACTCACGATTATGAAAGCTACAAATACTTTGTCGGCAATGGTATACCAAAGCTGATTGAAAGATGTCTGCCTGCTGACAGGCAGGAGCTTCATAGCAAGGCTCTTTCTATGTTCAGCGAATATTATGCACTTCACAGCAAGGACAAGACTGCACCCTATGACGATATAAAGGAGCTTCTTTATTCCCTTTCAGAAAAAGGGCTGAAGCTGGGAGTCATTACAAACAAGGCGCACGATATAGCGGTAAAGGTGGTAGAGGAATATTTCGGCAAGGATATCTTCGGACGTATAAGAGGACTTGACGACAGTATAAAGGCAAAGCCCGATCCATCCGGCGCTTTATCGGTTATGGAAGGTCTTGGAGTAACGCCCTCCGACGTACTCTACATCGGGGATAGCGGCGTTGATATGCAGACGGCGAAAAACGCCGGCTTTACTCCGCTTGGGGTATTGTGGGGCTTTCGCAAAAAGGACGAGCTTATAGAAAACGGTGCAGAGTATATTGCACAAAAGCCGCTTGATATATTAAAATTTATTGAATAAGAGGTATATATGAGAAAGCAGTATCTTGAGATAGGAAAAATAGTAGCTACACAGGGACTTAAAGGAGAATTCAGAGTGCAGTATTACTGCGATAGCGCAGAGGTAATATGCAGCTTTGACAGACTCTTTTTAGGCAAGGAAAAGCAGGAATTCGAGGTAACCAATGCCCGCCCTCACAAGACTCTCGCTATACTTAAATTAAAGGGAATAGACACAGTCGAGCAGGCAAAAACGCTTGTTGGCAAGATGCTTTATATGAACCGTGACGATGCCGAGCTACCCGAAGACGTATATTTTATTCAGGATCTTATCGGACTTACCGTAAAGGATGCGGATTCAGGCAAAATCTACGGCAAGATAGACGACGTATATCAGAACGGTGCGGCAGACGTATATTCCATCAAGACTGAAAAGGGCGGTCAGCTTATGTTCCCTGCTATCCCCGAGGTGCTTTTAGAGGTGGATATTGACGGCGGCGAAATGATAATAAGACCTCTTGACGGACTTTTTGAGGACGAAGAGGAGATAAAGGGCGAATGATAAGAATCGATATAGCTACCCTTTTCCCCGATATGTGCGAATCGGTACTATCCACAAGTATAGTCGGCAGAGGCAGAGAGGCAGGCTTTATAGAAATAGAGTGCCACGATATCCGCAGATATACCGACAATAAGCACAACCGTGTGGATGATAAGCCCTACGGCGGCGGTACGGGTATGGTCATGCAGGCACAGCCTATTTACGACTGCATCTGCGATATCAGGAATAAAACGGATAAAAATGCTAAAATTATATATATGTCACCTCAGGGCAAAACACTTACACAGAGCAAGGTCAGGGAGCTTTCCGCACTTGATAATATCATAATACTCTGCGGACATTACGAGGGTGTTGACCAGAGGGTTTTAGACGAGCTTCAGGTGGAGGAAATCTCCGTTGGTGACTATGTGCTGACGGGAGGAGAATTACCCGCTCTTACTCTTGTCGACGCTATAGCCAGAATGCAGGAGGGGGTACTGCCCAATTCCGATGCCTATTCCATAGAAAGCCACTACAACGGACTGCTTGAGCATCCCCAGTATTCAAGACCTGAAGAATGGAGAGGCAGAAGAGTCCCCGAGGTGCTTCTTACGGGACACCACGAAAACATCTTAAAATGGCAGGAAGAAGCGTCCTTTGAGGTAACTAAAAGAAAACGCCCCGAGCTGCTGTTCGATAGCTTTGACGGCAACAAGCCCTATGCAAGATTTGTCAGAGTTCAGGGCAGAAAACCCGATAAAAACGGCAGAAAGCCGGAGCTACTTACTCTGATGGGGCATCTGGCAAGAAAAAGGGTACTTACAAACAGAGAGCAAAAGCAATGGAAAAGGGCAGAAATATGGTTTAAGGAAAAGCTTTCCGATTCTTTTTGTGCAGATTGCCCTAAAAATACGGTAGTTTATCTTAAAACTGAGGGAGCGCAGGATATCCTTCGTATGTACTCGGCACTTATAGATATCCTTATTGCCCACGAAATCCCTTACGAAGTAGTTTTTTCCGATTACATCGGCAATAAGCTATGGGAGAATGAGCTTATGGCAGGCTTTGAAATAGCTGATAAAACTATGTCGGATGTTGAAAACTAATGTATATCTTTGATACATTGTTGAAAATAATTTGTGCAACATCTATAAAAATTCAGGATTTCTATAATGACTATTGAGCAAAATACAAAAATAGCAATAGAAAAATTGACGAAATGATAAAAGACAGTTGACGAAAAACAGAAAAAAGGCTATACTATTAACTAACGGACGCAAGCTTTGGGGCTTTAGTCTATCGGAAAGAAAAAATCAATTGACGGAGGTAGTTAATTATGTACGTTAAGGAAGTAAGCGTAAAGAACCAGGTTGGCTTACACGCAAGACCTGCAACATTCTTCATTCAGAAGGCTAACGAATACAAGTCATCCATCTGGGTTGAAAAGGAAGAGCGCAGAGTAAACGCAAAGAGCCTTTTAGGTATCCTTTCTCTCGGTATCGTTGGTGGTACAACAATCAGAATCATTGCTGACGGTTCTGACGAACAGCTCGCTGTAGAAGGACTTGTAAAGCTCGTAGAAAGCGGTTTTGCAGAATAATTAATTTCGTTTTCAAGCTGAAGCCACTGATTACCTCAGTGGCTTTATTTTTTGATATCTTCGTTTTTTAAGAAAGGCATTATATGAAAAAAAGAATTTTTGCTGCGGCATTATCCCTGATGCTGCTCATTACCTGCACTGCTTGTCAGAAAAGCTATTCCCATATAGAAGGCTATGACGATATCGTAAACGCACGAAAGCTCTACGCCTCGCTGAACTCTGCAAGCCTTACTGTAACCGATGCGGAAAAAGGGGTAATTACCCAGGAGATGAGCTTTTTATATGATATTCAGGACAGGCTCGCCTACAGTTATTTCGGTACAGACGGAAAGACAAGCTATTACGAATATCACAACGGCTACGAATATTCCTACTTTGACAAGACCGAATGGAAGACACTTGTCGAGGGAGATGAGAACTATCTTTTCTATACGAGGATAGCCAAAATGTCAATGGTTGACGAGGGGATGATATTCTTAAAGGGTGAAAGCATAACCGATTCAAAGGTAACGAATACCGATAAGGGCAAGGTTATTGAATTTACCTACGATCATAATGCTCTTAACAGCTCTATGAAAAATCAGCTGGGACTTGTGGGAAATCTTATTTCCTTCAAGGTAATATACACTCTTGATAGCGAAGGCTATCTTACTAAAATGGAGCAAACAGGCAAAGCCTCCCAGGATGATAAGCAGAGCATCGTTACAAATATAAACTACGTTCTTGAAATAAAAAATATGAACGACGTATCAGAGATAGAAAAACCCGAGGTTATACTTGAAAGCTGAAAGAGGTGATACCCCTGACCGCAGATGAAATCAGAATAGTGCTGGCTTCGGCAATAGAAGATCCGAAAATATGCCGTGTACACTTTGACTATGATCCGAATTATTTTTATTATTTTCCTATAGCGGTCGGAAAAGAGCTCTTCATCGGCGCTAACGAGGATGATTTTTCCATAGACGGCTATACCATAAGAAGAATTGAGGATATAATAAGCGTAAAGATAAAGGATGATAAGTGTCTTGAAATAGATATCGCAGAGGGACTTCTTGACGAGCTTGATATCCCTGAAATTGATATCTCCGACTGGCACAGCGTTTTCAGAAATCTTAAAGCCGCAAATGAAAATATAATTATCGAAAAGGAATCCGACGATCCGGAAGAATGTCAGTTTGCTATAGGCAGAATTGCCGAGGTTCACGGAGATTTTCTGCTCCTTCGGGAATTTGACGCCGAAGGCTACTGGCTTTATGATAATACTATAATCCCCTTTTCACAGATTACAAGTGTGACTGTAAATTCAAGGTACGTGAGGGTGTTTTCCAAATATCTTCCGCCTTGTCCGATTGAGTAGAATATATAAAACCCTCATCGTCATGACGAGGGTTTTGTGTTTAGTTAATTTGCAGAGAATGATTGTAGCGAAAATATTATATGCTCTCACGAGTGTATAGGTTGCAACTTACCGTGTTGTTGTAGTGGTTTGCAAAATCCTTCTCGCAACTCTCACGAGTGTATAGGTTGCAACGTATCAGCAAGCATATCGGCATCGTCTGTTTTTTTCTCGCAACTCTCACAAGTGTATAGGTTGCAACAGCCGCTGACTTGTAGCCAGTATTCGTAGCCGCTCTCGCAACTCTCACAAGTGTATAGGTTGCAACGTCAAATATACACAAGGATTAGTTGAATACACGGATTAAATGTGTATTGTTTTCACCTTATCGAGTGTATCTATTGCTGATTATGATTCAGACTCACATATACTTTCTCGATTCACGGACGCCGAGTCGCCCGAAATTAATTGCGAATACCACACTATAACTGTGTTTGCTTTATACTCGCAATTTCAAATTTGTATTTCCTCTTTTATAATTTGCTCAATATTTTTTATACCGATATTCTGACTTGCATTGAAATCCGCATTTTCAGAAAAACCGCATTTTTTACAAATAAATTTTGCTTGTTCAGGTCTGTTATCAGTGTCTGTATAACCACATTTGCTGCACCGCTGACTTGTATATCTCGGATTGATATAAACAACCTTAATACCTGCTTCTTTAGCTTTATATTCGATTTTCGTTTGTAAATCGTAATATGACCAATTTTTCAGGAATTTATCAGAATGAGCTGTAACGCCTTCAAGATTTTCCATCTGAATAACGCCACAATTGTTTTTTATGGCGTAATTTATAAGAGCACGACTGTATTTATGATTCGCTGTATCACGAAATCTTGATATTCTATCCTCAATACTATATACAGGCTTATTTCTGGTCTTTACACCGTGTCCAATCCTTCCGTCACCACAGTTCTTTCCTTGTTTAAGAAGTGTTTTCTTACGAGCTTCTACCCTTCGCCTATATTCCTCAATTTCGCCACCGTCGATCGTAAAACGCTTCCACTCACCATATACCGATGCACATATTGGATAATGAATACCTAAATCAACTCCAAGAATTCTGTTTTCGTCTAAATTGTGAGTTATTTCACCTGAAAATGAATAAGACAAATTAAGAACCCAACACTTTTTCTTTTTGTCATATATAAGTTTACTTGCGCTGACAGAATACACTTCATCTAAACATCGTTCAAGTATTGTTTTAGTTGAATTGTCGCGCACAAGTATTTTAAACATTATTTGTGTATCGGCAAAATTAAATTTCTTAAATCCTTGACGATTAAGCAATTTAAGATAAACATAAAATTCATGGTCTGAATATTCCAGACGAATAGACTTATTATGCAAGTCCAGTGGTTGATTCTCTTTATAACTAATTATCGACCTTTTGCCACTTATAAAATCTTTTTTTGAATTTTTAAACTCTCCGCACACACCTCTGACTGTTGTCGAGCAATTTGCCGAATATAAGTCATTACCCGTCTTGAATTTGTCATTTACATATCCGCCGAGAGTAAACAATAATACATCCTTCTCTTTTGGATACTCACCATTTCTCTTGTAGTAATCGCTCGAAAAATTATGATATTCCCAACAATACTGAATAGATTTGTTTTTTATTTCTCTTGTCTGTCTTTGTAACTCCCATAAGATTTTATTAACTTCTTTATAATCTACGGGCATACCATTACTATCAGATTGCTGACATATCAAAGCAAGTTTTATAACCTTTGTCATTGATTTTCTCCATATTATGTTTGTTATGGTACAGTATTTTATATTGTAATTATATCATAAGTTATTTGCATTTTCAACATTAATACACACAATTTATAATTATATAATATCTTCCGCCTTGTCCGATTGAGTAGAAATAATCAAAAACGCTCTTGCTTAATGCAGAGCGTTTTTTGTTGCATTTTTTCCGCACTTATGCTACAATAGGAAAAGAGGTTTTTGATATGGATATAAAAGTTTTTTTAAGAGATATAAAAAACAGAATAAAAGCCGAAAATAAAGGCTCTCTTTATCTTATGAGGATAATTGCAGGGTATCTTTTCGCCTGCCTTTTTCAGTATATGAACAGAGGCGGAATCTTTACAAAAGAATATCCCAAGGGAGTAAATATAGCGGTATTCATCGGGATATTCGCTATAGGCATTCTTGTGCTTACCATTCTGAAATTTATTCCCCATGTAAAAGAATATAATACCGACGCCTTTATGCTCTTTATTATGACCGCTATATCCTGCTGTTATTTAAGCCTTGCTTATTTTCACGAAAAAGGAAGGGGTATCGGTATCTTTATTATCCTTGCTCCCCTTCTTGCTCTTGTTATATGGCAGACTATCGGGCGGCACAGACTGAAGGCGGGTAAAGCGGTGACAAGTACCGCTACTGTGCTGATAATATGTGGCTGTTCGGCAATGATGCTTTTTACCATAGCGTCAACCATAGCAAGATATTATACGCTCAGCGCACCTTGTTTTGATTTTGGTATCTTCGCACAGATGTTTGAAAATATGAAGGACGGAATGGGTGCGGTTACAACCGTGGAAAGAAATTATCTTCTGTCCCATTTTTCAGTACACGTTTCTCCCGCATACTTTGTACTGCTCCCCTTCTATATGATATTCCCCCATCCGATAACGCTCCAGATACTGCAGGGGCTTGCAATTCTGTCAGGCGTTATTCCGCTTTTTCTGATATGTGGAAGGTACGGTCTTACAAGATTCAAGACCGCTCTTGTATGCGTGACCTTTACTCTGTACCCTGCCTTTATCGGCGGTTGTAATTACGATATACACGAAAACTGTCTGCTGGTTCCCTTCCTGATGTGGCTTTTCTATGCGATAGAAAAGGAAAGCATACCGCTGACCGTTGTATTTACTATCCTTACCCTTTCGGTAAAGGAGGATGCGGCGGTATATGCGGCAATAATCGGACTGTATCTCATATTCTCCGACAGAAGCAGTAAGATGAGAAAAACAGGTATACTTGTATTTGCTATATCGGTAATTTACTTTGCTATCTGTTGTGCTTATCTTGAAAGTCAGGGACTGGGTATTATGACCTGGCGGTATAAGGAATACATGTATAACGAAAATGGCGGACTTATAACCGTTATAACCTCGGTTATCCTGAATCCTGCCTATGCCCTTTCAAATCTCCTCACAGGTGATAAGGCGGTGTACGTTATACAGATGCTGGCGCCGATTGCCTTTATGCCTCTGATAACAAAGAAATTCCACAGATACCTTCTGCTGATACCCTTTATACTGGTTAACCTTATGCCTGATTATTCCTATCAGTATTCGATATACTTCCAGTATAACTTCGGCTCGGGTGCAATACTGATATGGCTGTTTGCAATGAATTTAAAGGATCTTAAATACGAGCAGAGAAAATGCGTTACCGCCTTTTCTGTAGTAGCGGCGGCAATGATGACTATATCCACTATGACGGGTATGCTGACGGGAATTAAATACATGAGCAACCCATACAATAAAGAAATTATAAGCTATCTTGAAGCTATGCCCGTGACAGATGAAAGCATTACGGCGGACACCTTCTTTATTCCCGCCCTTTATAAGCAGAAGGAATTATATGCTCCTCCTGCCCACACTCTAGCAACTGATAAAAATACTCCCCTTTCAGATATTATACTTCTCGATAAATCTCTGGCTCATTACGAAGAAAACTACAAATTCTTCATAGACAGAGGCTACAAGGAAGCATATATCGACGAAAAGGTGAGCTTCAGAATAACGAAGCTGGTTAAAGCTACGTAAAAAAGAAAGGAAAAGCTATGAATACACTTATCAAGGATATTACTGCAATCTTACCCGACGGCGACGGCTTTAAGACGGAAAAATGCGATATCTGTATCACGGGTGATACTATCACAAAAATCGGAAAGGCAGAGGATTTTGCCGCTGACAAGATAATTGACGGCAAGGGCAGACTTGCATCCGCAGGTCTTGTAAATGCTCATACCCATAGCTATATGTCGGTATTCAGAAATAGTGCTGACGATCTTATGTTCCACGACTGGCTTTTCGGCAGAATTATGCCTATGGAGGACAAGCTGACTCCCGACGATCTGTACTGGGGCACAAAGCTCGCCTGCCTTGAAATGATAAGAACGGGTACTACTGCATTTTTAGATATGAACATCTGCCGTGAGGACGTAACGAGAGCGGTAAGCGAAAGCGGACTTAAGGCGGTTATCACAAGAGGTCTTGTAGGTAACGGCAGAAACGACGAGGGCGGTATCAGAAGAATTGAGGATACCCTCTACGATATGGAAAAGTACGGCGGCAACAAGCGACTTAAATTCATGATGGGACCTCACGCTATCTATACGACCGACAGAGAATATCTGGAGCTTGTTATGGAAAAGGCGAAGGAATATAATATGGGAATCAATATTCATTTATCCGAATCGGTAAAGGAAATTGAGGACTGCTATGCGCAGCACGGCTGTTCTCCCGTAGAGTATCTTGACAATATGGGAATGTTCGACTTCCACACGGTAGCGGCACATTGCGTACAGCTTTCCGATAAGGATATTGAGATTCTCGCCGAAAGAGGAGTTTTTGTAGCTACAAACCCCATAAGCAATGCAAAGCTCGGCAACGGCTTTGCCCGTATTCCCGATATGCTGGAAAAGGGAGTAAGACTCTGCATAGGTACGGATAGTGCCGCCAGCAACAACACTCTCAATATGTTCAGCGATATGAATTTCATCTCCCTTGCGCATAAGGGTAATACAAGAACTGCCCAGGCGGTTACCGCCCAGCAGACTCTTAAAATGGCTACCGAAACCGGCGCAAAGGCACTCGGTCTTTCAGATACAGGCGTTTTAAAGGAAGGTACAAAGGCGGATATTATGATAATGAATATGAACTGTCCTTCTATGCAGCCTCTTAACAATCCCATAGCGGCAATGTGCTATTCAGCCAGCGGCTATGAGGTTGAAAGCCTTATGGTAGACGGTGAATTATTAATGGAAAACTACGAGATAAAGAATCTTGACGCAGAGGAAATTTACTTCCACTGCAACGAAACAATGAAAAGAATAGACGGTTAAGAAAGGAATTTAAAACTATGAGCGAAATCAGAAACCCCGAACTGTGGGAAAGCGGCGAAACCAAAATAAACTGGGTAAAGGCAAATATGCCCTTACTCCGTGGAATTGAAGAGGAATTTTCAAAGACAAAGCCCTTTGCAGGCTTAAAGATTGCCTTATCTGTACATCTTGAAGCAAAGACTGCATACCTTTGCCGTGTTCTTGCGGCAGGCGGTGCAGAAATGTACATCACCGGCAGTAACCCTCTTTCTACCCAGGATGACGTGGCGGCGGCTCTGGTTCACGGCGGTCTTAACGTATTCGCCTGGTATGACGCTACTGCAGAGGACTATCACAGACACACCTGCGCAGTAATTGAGGCGGCTCCCAATATCATCATTGACGACGGCGGCGACCTTGTAAATCTTATTCACAACGAATACCCCCACCTTATAGATAACGTAATAGGCGGTTGTGAGGAAACTACAACAGGTATTATAAGACTTATCGCAATGGATAAGGCGAAGGAGCTTAAATTCCCTATGATGCTTGTAAACGATGCAGACTGCAAGCATTTATTCGATAACCGCTACGGCACAGGTCAGTCGGTATGGGATGGTATCAACCGCACGACAAACCTTATCGTTGCAGGTAAGAACGTAGTCGTAGCAGGCTACGGCTGGTGTGGTAAGGGTGTAGCAATGAGAGCAAAGGGACTCGGCGCATCCGTTATCGTAACCGAAGTAAACCCCATCAGAGCTATGGAAGCGGTTATGGATGGCTTTAAGGTAATGCCTATGGTCGAAGCGGCAAAGATTGGTGATTTCTTCGTAACGGTTACAGGCTGCTGCGACGTTATAGGAGAGGATTCCTTTATGAATATGAAGGACGGTGCGATTTTATCAAATGCAGGTCACTTTGACGTAGAGGTAAACGTGGCAAGACTTGCTGAAATTGCAGTTGAAAGCGGCGTTGCAAGAAATAATATCACCTACTACAAGCTCTCTAACGGCAAGAAGATTAACGTAATAGCTCAAGGTCGACTTGTAAACCTTGCGGCTGGCGACGGACACCCGGCAGAAATCATGGATATGAGCTTTGCTATTCAGGCACTTTCCGCAAAGTATCTGACAGAAAATCACAAGGCTATAAAGAATGGTGACAGAATGACTGTAAACGTTCCTGCCGAAGTAGATAAGGAAGTAGCAAGAAGAATTTTAGGCTACTGGAACGTACAGATAGATACTCTTACAGAAAAGCAGGAAAAGTATTTAGGTAGCTGGGAAACATGATTTCAATCCGCTTTGCAGATTGAAAAGTGATATCGAAACCTTTGGTTTCGGTGATATTCTGCCTTCGGCAGAGTGATATCAAAGCCTTCGGCTTTGGTGATATCGTGCCTTCGGCACGGTTTTCGGCAATAGTGAAGTACGGCTTCGCCGAGTGATGTTTCGTGCTTCGCACGAAGCTGTGGTATCCATTGACAAGGTCAATGGATGGATAAAAACGGAATTATAGGGTAGCGTTATGGAAGAACTGTTTGTATATGCTTTATTATATTCAATAGGATATAGCAGATACGATGAATATCAGCTTGTATTGGATAAGCTGTTTCTCAACGATCCTTCGAATGAAGAGCTTCTGAATTTAGAAGGAATGAAATGCAAGGATGCAATGCTTCATTTGTTTTCTTTAATGCAGATTTCCCCGATCAATCAAGACAAATTCGGATCCCTCTTAATGGGTATTCTGAAGTCTGTTTATCAGGAAAGCAATATTAAGGAATTCAGCAGAAAAATGTATAAATTATGGCAAATGCTTCCCTCATCTATGAACGAAAAAGAGCCTTTCTTTACGTTTTGTTACGCCGATGATTGCTTGTCCTACGGCGATGAACAACAATGCAGAGCATTATACGAAAATGCCTTTAATTACTACGAAAACGAACAGTAAAATAACAATTCGTTTATAACACAACAAAAGTCCGGAGAAGAAACTGATTCTTCTCCGGATTCTTTTATTTATGGCTGACGTTACATTATTATTCCATTACGGCAATTTCTCTTGCCTTTATATCCCTTGCGAAAATCTTCTTGAACACAGTTCTTACAAAGGGTTGTATAAAGAAGAGCTGAGTAAAGAAGGCAAAGGGGAAATTGTAGCACATGAGCTTTAACCATTCGGCAAGGAGCTTTAAAATATCAAAGCCGCCCTGATAGTTATAATAAAGGAATGCGGCTATAAAGCTCATAGCGGGACACATAATTCCTACTGTTGCACAGATTATTGCCGTTTCAAAAAGCACGGGATGTGTGCTTTTAGGATTGAAATTCTTGCAGGCAAGCTTAAAGGATAAGGGCGAGCCTACAAGATTTTCAAGCGTATAGGCGAGTACGAATTCGATAAGTACCACCGCCCATATAGGAACTGAAACGCCAAATACGGGGATACCACCCATTTTGTTTATTGCGTCAATTACTCCGCTTTCGCCTGTGATAGCCATAAACGTACCGCCGTTAATGACGTAAAGACTGTAGAATACGTAGGCGTGGACTGTTATCACTACTGTGATAAGGGCAAAGATCATTCTCTGAAATTGATTTCTTGGCATAATTTTTCTCCTTTTTGCGACCAATAAAAAAAGACACACGCAAAGCATGTGCCATATGATAAATACAACGCCACACACCTGATACTGATCCGTGCCGTAATCAGATTTACGCACCGAGGGTGCTACGTGTGTCGTTGATCGTCTTTG
This sequence comes from Ruminiclostridium sp., assembly GCA_017408635.1. Classification (GTDB taxonomy): domain Bacteria; phylum Bacillota; class Clostridia; order Oscillospirales; family Ruminococcaceae; genus Ruminiclostridium_E. The sequence continues at coordinate 18,466 of JAFQUH010000074.1, forward strand.
TTTATTATATATTTTCTGCCTCTTTATTGTAACACAAAACAAAAAAATTTGCAAATAATTCTTGAAAAAATTTTTAAAAATGATAAAATAAAGCTACGGAAATCCGTCATGAGAGTGCTTTCAGCGTAGGATAGCGACGGCAGTTGCTGCTCTTACAGACAAATGCTCGGACATCTCTTATGCATTATAGGTCTGATCTGTTCTGCCGTAATGTATCGTACCAAAGGAGGTGTTTAAATGAAGCGTGTAAAGGCAGCGTGCATTCTTCAGACGCTGGTATTTTCTCAGAAGCCCGAGCTTCAGTACAGCAAGGAGCAGGCTCTGAAAATAAACTATGAAGAAGTAGAGCATTATAAGGAAACACTCGAAAGAGCGAAAACCAGATATCAGATAGTTGATACCACCGAGCAGGAGGACGGTTCTGTTATCCTCCGTATCAGAAAGCAGTACAACGACAAGGCTGACGTATCGGAATATTTCGAATAATGCTTTCCCTCCCGCAAAGGAATCCTTTACGGGAGGGTTTTTTTACGTCTACGCCATTATTATACGGTTGGAATCCAGCTCATACCCCTTCATCCTGACTGCTCTTATTCTGTTATCCCCGTGGGTATTGTAATAATATATACCCTTATCAAGATTACAGCAGGAGGTATAGATGGTATAATGAAAATCTCCCTTATCGTTCTTTACGCAACCGAAGGGTACGGAAACCGTTCCCATTATATCAAAGAATCGGTTTACCGATAATCTTTCATTTTCCGCAGGGGCGGTATTCTGACTTACGTAGCAGGCACGGACAAAACGGGAAATGGAAGAAAAATCGCCGGGCAGGGATAATGCGCCCAGTCCGAAGCTATAGGCTGATCTGAAGGTATCGATTTTGGTAAACTCGGGATTTTGCGGGCTTACTGTGGTATAGTTTATCAGATTTTTCATATGATAGCTGAATTCAGGATTATTTGTCAGTACGCCCACAGGGTTATTATAGACCTTGAGTCCTTCCGGGGTCTGCTCGACGGTGACGCTTCTTTTCTTGTCGGATATTATCCAATGAAGCGGAGAAGGAGGAAAATCCTTATTAAAGCAGTCATCGGTTATGATAATATCCTTTAAAAGCCACTCCGCTCTGTCGGTACTGTCGCATAGGGACAATACGTAGGGTATAAGCTCGAAGGAGGCTATTTTCAGCAGTTTTGACTCTACACTCTGTGAAACATATGTCGAATTATACGGAAAGTTAAGACCAGCCATAGCAAGTCCCATCTCATTCATTCCGTCATAATAAAGGGGAAAGCTCTCTTCGTAAGCCGCCATACCGATAATCGCATAGTGACTGCTGATAGGCTCGGCTCTGTGGCGTAATTTCAGTTCATAGTTTCTCGGCGTAATGAACACTCTTTCGTCGTAGGAATAGCTGATATCCAGAGTTCTGCCGAAAAAATGATTATAGCTTTTATAATTTACTGCCGTACACATTACTGCACCGCCTTTATCTGATAGCCCTTACCCTGCCAGTAGTCAATCACGTCACCCAGAATATCAGCATTTGTCTTTGATACGGCGTGAAGAAGATAAACCGCTCCGTTATGGGTAGCCTTCGTTATTCTGTCAAAGGCTTTTGTCTTGTCAGGCTGACTGTCTGTATCCCAGTCGCTGTAGGCAAAGGACCATAGTACCGTTTTATATCCCATATCCTGCGCTATTTTAAGGGTGCGCTCGGAAAATTCGCCTTTGGGCGGTCTTATGGTAGTAGTTGTGTAGCCGCTGAAATTACTGCAGATATATTCCTCCAGCTCCTTTATTTCCTCCCTTACCTGCTCATCGTTACAATCGGGCAAGGAAGGGTGATTTGCGGTATGGTTGCCCACAGAATGCCCTTCGTCTATCATCCTTTTTACTATATCGGGGCATTTCTTTACGTAATCAAGCGTTACGTAAAAGGTAGCCGTGACCTTCTTTTCCTTTAAGGTATCGAGAATCTTTTCGGTGTAGCCGTTTTCGTAGCCCTCGTCAAAGGTTAGATATATAACGTTCTCGCCCTCGTCACCTATGAACAGAGCGTTGTATTCACCGTAGTCCGACTGACCGTTTACCGCACCGATGGGGCGGTTATTCTCATCAGTTTCATAACCCTGACCGTAGCATATCTTCGTATTGGTAACGGTATCGGCAAGCAGTCTTTTTTCGGGCTCTTCGTAGCCGTCAGCCAGGTCGCTTTCGGTCGGTTTATCATTACAAGCTGTAAAATTAGCGCATATTATAACAGAAAGTATCATAATCAGTAGTTTTTTATACAAAAAAATCACTCCTTTTCAGCACTATTGTCTGAAAAGGAGCGTGTAATATGCCGAATTTTTTAATGCAGATTCAGGAATTTACATAATTCTTTACCATTGCCTGAAGAAGCTCATCCCTATCGATATGACGGATAAGACTACGGGCATTGTTGTAGGTGGTTATGTATGTCGGATCCTCTGAAAGAATGTAGCCTACAAGCTGATTTATGGGATTATAACCCTTTTCCTTGAGGGCGTCATATACTGTAGAAAGAATTTCCTTCATCTCGTTTTCTCTTTCGTCTTTAAGAGAAAAAGGCATTGTTTTATCTATCATGATGATTACCTCGCTTTTCTGAAAAATTGATGCTTTGAACCTATACTTTAACTTTCCTTACAGCTTATTATACACTATTTAAATAAAAAATACAATAGATTAGCAAAAAATTAACGGAAAAACCACAATAAAATCAGAAAAAAGTGATAAAAAATGTAAAAAATTTTTAAAAAACTATAATTTGTTACAATTTACTATTGAATTTCGGGAAAAAATTTGTTATAATAAATGCAGACTGTCGGAGTATATCTTCGGCACCGGAATGTCCGGTAGCGGTATATCCGCATATATCCATTTAACAGGGGGTAATAAAAATGGCTGAACAGAAAAAGCAGGAACCAACCAACGGCGAGTTTAAAACAGCGCCTCTTGGCTTTGACAAGAACGAGGTTATGGCTTACATAGTGCAGATCAACAAGGGTAAGAAGGCTCTTTAGGAAGAAGTCGACGAGCTCAAGAGAGCACTTGAAGCAAAGGAAGCAGAGGTTCCTGATACAAGCGCATTAGAAGAAATTGAAAAGAAAAAAGCAGAGCTGGACGCCCAGATACTTGACAGCCGCAAGCAGATACTTGACGAAAGACGCAAACTTGCACAGACCGAAAAGGAGCTTCACGTATTACAGGATCAGTATAAAGCTCTTGCTGAAGAATATACAGAATTCAAGCAGAAGACCAAGAAGAAGCTGGAAAAGGCTAAAAAGTCAGGCGGCGGTACTATAAACGAAGCACAGCTTGAAGAGATCTCTGCAAAGGCAAATGCTGACGCCAATGAGGTTATCGCCGACGCTAACAAGAAGGCGCAGGAAATCATCGACGCCGCAAAGGCTTATTACGAGGATACCGTAAAGAAGGCTCAGGAATACAAGCAGACCGTACTTACAAAGGGTGGCGAATATTCCGGTAGCGTTACAAACGGCAACGGTGCTATTTCCGCAACCGTAAACGTATTTGAGCTTTTAAGTGCCGTAGCCCAGGAAATCAACGACGCCGTAAATTCAGCTATTGATTCCGCATCTGAAAAGGCAAAGGCAGAAACTGAAAATACAGACGTTGCAGACGAAAAGAAGCTCGCCGAGGACGAAGCGGTAGTAGCTGCAAGAACAGCTCTTGAAGCTTCCGCAGAGGCTGCTCTCGGTGAATATGCACCTATGACTGTAGCTCCCTACGAATTCAAGCTCACTATAGATATGCCCGAAGGCGCTGAGGCAGTTGAAGACGACGAAGATGATGACGATGAAGATTTCATCACCCCCGATGAAAACGGACTCTTAAGCAGCTTTGCAGTTATCTCCTCCGCTGATACAGGCGACGACGATATGTCCGCAAGCACAGATAACAGCTTCGGCGAAGAGGACGTAGTAATTACTACACCTTCTGCAACCGGCTTTGACGATATCTCCGATCTTATGATGGATGCCGCTCCCGCAAAGGCAGAAGCTCCCGCTCCTGCTCCTGCAGTAAAGGCAGACGATGATATTTCAGATCTCTTTACTTCAGCACCTGCTCCCGCTCCTGTAAAGAAGGCAGAGCCTGCACCCGCCCCCGAAGTAAAGGCTGACGACGATATTTCAGATCTCTTTACTTCAGCGCCTGCTCCCGCTCCTGCAAAGAAGGCAGAGCCTGCACCTGCACCTGCTCCCGAAGTAAAGGCTGACGATGATATTTCAGATCTCTTTACGTCTGCACCTGCTCCTGCTCCTGCAAAGAAGGCAGAGCCTGCACCCGCTCCTGCACCTGCAGTAAAGGCTGACGATGATATTTCAGATCTCTTTACTTCAGCACCCGCAGAAGAAGCTCCCAAGTACAAGAGAGCACATTCAAGAGAAGGCTACGGCAGTAACGGTGAAAAGCTCAACGAAAGCGGTGCTATGGGTGTTGCCGGCAAGGAAGCAAAGCCCAACGATCCCTGGAAGGATTTAGAGGCACAGATGAACGGTATGACCTTCTCAGCTCCCTCTGCTCCTGCAAGTGATCTTGATGACGGTATGACTTCATCCTATGATGACGCTCCCGTTGAACAGGAAACAAAGGCTGACGACAAGATCGATATGTCTGACTACTCATCTATGCTCGGTGGTATGAACGATAATATGAATACCTCTGCGGCACAGTTCGATCCCAACTGGGAATTCCAGATGATGGAAGGCTCCGGCGAGGATGACGATGACGAAATGAGCAGCGACAACGTAGGTTTCTTCGATCTTTAATATCTACAAAACTTAATAACTGAAGCGGCGACCATACTGGACGCCGCTTATTATATCCGAAAGGAAAACAGAATGGAAATCAGAACAGAAGAATTAAAAGAAAAAGCAAAGACTCTCCGTGCGGGAGATAAGATAGAGCTGTCAGGAACAGTCTATACCTCCAGAGATGCGGCACATAAAAGAATAATAAGCCTTATCGAAAAGGGCGAGCCTCTTCCCTTTGATATTGACGGCGCATCCATATACTATGCAGGCCCTACCGGAACGAAGGAAGGTATGGCTATAGGCTCCTGCGGTCCTACCACCTCGGGCAGAATGGATGTATACGCACCGACGCTTCTCGATATGGGACTTTCTGCTATGATAGGAAAGGGCGAAAGAAATCAGGCGGTAATTGACGCCATAAAAAGAAACAAGGCGGTGTATTTCTGTGCCATCGGCGGTGCAGGTGCGCTTGCCTGCAAATGCATAACCGAGTGTGAGGTAATAGCCTTTTCCGATCTTGGTTGCGAAAGCGTGAAGAGGCTGACCTTCGACCGTTTTCCTCTGATAGTTGCGATAGACTGTGAGGGCGGCAACCTGTTCCAGTCGGGAAGAAAGGAATATTCTTCAGAAAATTAAGAATTTATTGTCAAAAGGATTATTTTTACATATTGACAAGTGGTAAATTTTATGATATAATGTGTTAAATAGTCGAATTTGACACATTTTTTCGGTTTTATGCCGAAAAAACGCCCGTCTGTTCAAGATATCCGCTTCCGCCGAACTGAATTTGAGGTGAAACAACGTATGAATAAAAAATTTGAAAAATTCAGCGACGAGGAATTACTTAAGAATATAAAGAGCGTCGACAAGATAAGCAGCAAAGAGGCGGCAATTCTTGTAGAAAGATACATGAATATCGTAAGAATCAAGGCTCTGACAACTGCAAAAAGATGTCCTTCAGCGGATTTTGACGAGCTTTATTCAGACGGACTTATGGGACTGCTCAAGGCTATCAGATATTACAACGAGGATAAGGGAGCCAGCTTTGCTACCTTTGCCTCCCGTTGTGTTGACACAAGCATGAGCACCTGTGTAAAAAAGGCTACCAAAAACTCCCCTACAAACAGGGACGATGACTTTGATTTTGACAGTCTGCAGGACGAGAGCCTGTCGGCTGATGATATAATCATAGAAAAAGAAGAAAACGAAGAGTTCTATAAAAAGCTCGACAGAATACTTACAGACAGAGAAATGTCGGTAATTGATATGTATATCAAGAATTTTTCTTACCAGCAGATAGGCGAAAAGCTGGGAATAAACGAAAAATCCGTAGATAATGCATTACAAAGGGCAAAGGCAAAGATAAAGCACAATCTGGGAATAAAGACACAACGCATTACAAAGGGCAAAGACAAAAAATAATCGGGGAAATAAGACAAAAGTCTTTTTCATATAACACGCATAGCGTGAAAAAAATTAAAAGAGGTATATTTCTATGTACGAAGACAAGACCCTTATTTGCAAGGACTGTGGTGCAGAATTTGTATTCACAGCTGGCGAACAGGAATTTTACGCACAGAACGGCTTTACAAACGAGCCCAAGAGATGTAAGGCTTGCCGTGACGCCAAGAAGAATGGCGGCGTAAAGCGTGAAATGTTCATTGCAACTTGTGCTGAATGCGGCGGCGAAGCAAAGATTCCCTTCCAGCCCCATGATGACAGACCTGTATATTGCAGTGAATGCTTCGCAAAGAGAAAGGCTGACTAATCTCTGCTGATATACGCACCAAAGGATAGGTCGGTTATAGGGTAAGTCTTGTACATATCCCGATATTCTGAACAACCAGAAGGTTAGTATTAAGGAAAAATGACAGCACGGCGGCAGCCTTAATATGCAAGAATCCCTCCGAGCAAATCGGAGGGATATTTTTTAGCGAGGATAATATGAGTAATATAAGAAAAGCAAATAATTCGGATATATCAAGAATTGCAGAGATAATAGTTGTGAATTACCGCAACAATTTCTATCCCTTTTTTAAAAACGACGAGTTTTATTTCGGTGAACTGAACGTAATCGACCTTGCAAAAGAGTACAGCGAGAACGATGAAAATCTTAAAAACACCTACGTTTATGATGACGGAGTCGTAAAGGGGCTTATCAGAATAAAGGATAAAGAAATAGAAAAGCTCTTTATCGAGCCTGCCTTTCAGAGCAAGGGTATCGGAGCAGAGCTTCTGCATTTTGCAATAGATAATTGCGGTACGGATTTTCTCTGGGTACTGGAATATAACAAAAGAGGCATAGCCTTTTATGAAAGACATGGTTTTAAGCTGACGGGCGAAAAGGTGATAGAGGACGAATGGGTGCCGCTACTCAGAATGAGTCTTAAAAACGCCTGAAAGCCTTATTTTACGGCAGATTCTCGGTTTGCGAGAGAAATTTTCGGTTTATGGGGTTGTGTTTTGTGCGTCGGAAAGGTAGAATTGAAATTGCAAAGAAGCTTCCATGCACAAAAACACTAACTCATTCACGAAAGGAAATCTGAAATGGAAGAAAAAACTATAGGTGCATTTTTATCAGCACTACGTAAATCCAAAGGACTTACCCAAAGAGAGCTTGCAGAAATGCTCAACGTATCCGATAAGGCGGTAAGCCGCTGGGAACGTGACGAATGCGCTCCCGACCTTACCCTTATACCCGTACTTGCAGAAATATACGACGTTACCTGCGACGAGATATTAAAAGGTCAGCGTATCACAAAGACAAAGGAGGAAGCTCCCTCCGTCTACGTGAAAAGCGAAAAACAGCTTGACAGACTTTTAAGGAAAAACAGAGTGAATTATCTTACCTGGTGCATAATTTCCGTCGGGGCGGCGGTGTTGGGACTTATTATATCAATGGTGGCGAACTTCTCCTTTGATTCAGCGCTTGGCGGCTTTTTCATCGGCAGCGTCTTTATCTCGGTAGCCGTGGTAATTACCGCCGTGCTTGCGGTAAGATCGTTTTTTGCGATAGAGGATATGGAGCTACCAATTGAAAAGCAGACCTCGTACAGATATTTTCTGATTTTTGCCACAGAAATAGCGGCGGCTGTCATTATAACGATTTTTGCTATTATGCTACCGCTGACATATACCATAGACGGTATACCCTTCCTTGTTACAAAGCAATGGATACCACTTGCCACGTTAACAGGCTTTATAGCACTTGCCGTATCGACGGTTGTCATATTGCTGACTTATCTTATTTACGTAAAGGATGACAGTAAGAAAGGCAGACTTAAAAAACTGAAGGTCGGATGTATAGGCTTTACCGTTGTTGCTGTTCTGATAAACATATTACTCATCTTCATTTGCAATGATGATTACCTTCAACTATTGCTCTTAAGAGATGGCTTTTCATGTATCGACACCTCTATTTTCATCGGGGATATATTTATAGTACTTACTCCTGCCGAAATTATAGCGGCAATTATAATTTACGTGAAGAAAAGCAGAAAGATAAAGAATTCTTAAAATGAGTATGCTGATGCGAAAATCCCCTTGACTTAAGTCAAGGGGATTTTTTATATCATTTTTTCAGCTGTGCCGTAAGCCATCCTTTATATTCTTTTACCTTCTTATTATCGGGCTCTACTGACAGTATGTAATTTGCTCTGCCGAGGAGCTTCTGAAGGTATTTTTCCGCAGGTATATCTATACCGCATTTTTCAAGGTGGGAGTTTATGCCGAATTTCATTATATAGTACAGCTCCTGACGGAGCTTTGCTTTGTAATTTGCAGAGATTGACGGCTTTTCATTTACTACGATGCCGGTTACTGTATGCCGCTGACCTCTTCTGACTGCTGTAGTTTTCTTACTGTTAAGAAAGAATCCCATCCTGCGAAGCTCTCCGCTTACGAAGTTTTTAACCTCACAGACATCGAAATCTCCCGAAAAGGTCATATCGTCGCAGTACCTTGTATAAACTATCCTTCTTTCCCTGCACCATCTTCCGACAGCGTTATCAAAATCCTTCATTATTATATTGGATATTACAGGAGAGGTGGGTGCACCTTGCGGGAGTGCGTCGTTGTAAATACAGAGCATAGTTAGAAGAATACGGTTTCTTTCGGAATAGCGTTCCTTCGGGAACGCCTTTTCCTTTACAAGAAAGTATGTAATGTGGTCAAAAAAACAGGTAATATCCAGCTTTAAAACTGTATTTTTTGCTATGTGAGGTCTTGCATTCTTCAAGGGACTGCCGCCAGGTCTGTAGGCTATAGCGTATGGCGATATCTCCTCCATCGACAGAAGCCTGTCTGCTATCCTTCGCTGAACTGCTTTTAAAAAATCATCAGGTACGGACAAGCTTCTTACACTGCCGTCAGCTTTCGGTATTTCTACTTTTTTATAATGACGGTGTATTTTATTGCTAAGGCTGTAAAGGGCTTTCCCCGAAAAGCCTAAATCTTCTGTAAGAGAGGAAAATTCTCTGTAAACTATCATATTCTTTCCCTCCCTTTCTGTGGCGGAACAAGACAATGTGAATCCGCAGATGCGAAGCTGTATATTTCTTGCCCACACCGTGGGCATAAATACAGCGGAGTCAGCTTCGGGTGAACGAAGTGAATAGGTGGAAATGCTGCTTCCCGACGGCGACTCGCCGCCGGTGTCGATGTAAACCGACCTGCTCTGATGTTCCGCAGGTATAACAAGAGCCCCTGCTCCCGTTAATATTATTATACCGGATGCCATGTCCGAAAAGAAGGACAGCATGCACTGTCTACGCTAAAAGTATAGCATACTTTATGTAAGCTGTCAATAAAAATCACAATTTATACATATTTTGCTCCTTCTGACAGATACTTTTAAAAAGCATTATTTCAGAAAGGGAAAAATCATGGAAAGAATCAGAAATTTAAACAGCTTTTATAAAATGTCGGTTATTGCTATAGCTATGCTTCTGACAGCGGGAATTATATGCCATATAGTAGCTGACAACAAGTCAAGTCCCGTATATTCCGCAAGAGGCTCCCAGGGAGCAGAGGTGGAGGCTATTCAGCAGGTATTATCCGACTGGGGACTTTTTGACGCAGAGATAACGGGATATTTCGGAGAGAAAACAGAAGAGGCTATAATCCGCTTTCAACGGATAAAGGGACTTGCCCAGACGGGAGTTGCGGATAAGGCAACCTTAAAATTGCTTGGTGTTACAATAGGGCAGATTCCCGCCGCAACCGAAGCAAACGTCAATCTGCTTGCCCGTATCATTTCTGCCGAGGGCAGAGGCGAGCCTTATATCGGTCAGGTGGCTATCGGAGCGGTAATAATGAACAGAATCGAGCATCCCTCCTTCCCTGATACTCTGGCAGGTATAATTTACGAAAACGGCGCTTTTACCGCCATAACCGACGGACAGTTCAACGAGCCTGTGGCGGATTCCGCCTATTCCGCCGCCCGTGACGCTCTTTCAGGCTGGGATCCTACGGGAGGATGTATATATTATTATAATCCCGACAAGACAGATGACGCCTTTATAAAAAGTCGTACCGTACAGAAGGTCATCGGAGCGCATTATTTCTGCGTATAAAAATGATATTTTCTCTTGCCTTTTTCCTTTGTTTATGGTATCATAGAAGGGTAATTTTAAAACCTTCGGAGGATTTATGGAAAGAGAAAAATTAAGCAGCCGACTGGGCTTTATACTGCTCAGTGCAGGCTGTGCAATAGGAATAGGAAACGTGTGGAAGTTCCCCTATATCGCAGGACAGAACGGCGGCGGTATCTTTGTACTGATTTATCTGTTCTTCCTTATAGTAATGGGTGTTCCCGTACTGACGATGGAATTTTCCATGGGAAGAGCCGCACAGAAGAGCGTTACAAAGCTGTACCACAAATTAGAGCCGAAGGGCAGTAAATGGCATCTGCACGGATTCTTCTGCCTTGCGGGAAATATCATTCTGATGATGTTCTACACTACGGTTTCAGGCTATATGCTGAACTATTTTGTAAAGATGGCTACGGGCGTCTTTGAGGGACTGGATACGACGGGAGTCAAAGAAGTTTACTCCTCTATGCAGGCTGATCCCTTATCAAGCGTTCTGTTTATGGGCATAGTAGTTGTAATCGGATTTATCGTATGTGCAGGCGGCGTTAAAAACGGTCTTGAACGAGTTACCAAATATATGATGCTGGCGTTACTTGCAATTATGGTGGTGCTTGCTATAAACAGTATCTTCTTACCCGGTGGTGACAAGGGACTTTCCTTCTATCTTATCCCTGACATTGACAGATTTTTAGAGCAGGGTGCAGGAAACGTAATAGTAGCGGCAATGAATCAGGCGTTCTTTACCTTAAGCCTTGGTATAGGCGGTATGGCTATCTTCGGTAGCTACATTGACAAAAAGCGTTCTCTTATGGGAGAAGCGGTGACGGTTGCGGCACTTGATACCTTTGTGGCATTCTGTTCAGGTCTTATCATCTTCCCTGCTTGCTTTGCCTACAACGTACAGCCTGACAGCGGTCCGAATCTCATATTCGTAACCCTGCCCAACATATTCAACAATATCCCGCTCGGAAGACTCTGGGGTAGCTTATTCTTCGTATTTATGGGCTTTGCGGCATTATCTACGGTATTTACCGTGCTTGAGGGTATTATTGCAGGCATTATGGATCTTACCGGCTGGAGCAGAAAAAAGACCTGTCTTATAGGTGGTATAGGCTTATTCCTTCTTTCCCTTCCCTGTGCACTGGGTACAAATCTCCTGTCAGGAATTATGCCCTTTGGCGAAGGCGGTACCATAATGGATTTAGAGGACTTTGCAGTATCCAATATTCTTCTGCCCTTAGGCTCGCTTATTTTCGTTGTATTCTGTACTATAAGATACGGCTGGGGCTGGAAGAACTTTACCGAGGAAGCGAATACCGGTAAGGGTATAAAGGTACAGAAATGGATGAGAGGTTATATGACCTTCGTTCTGCCTCTTATAATAATCACACTCTTTGTAGTGGGTATAATCAATTTCTTCAGTTAATATCGTCCGCCTTTTTCTTCTTCGGAAAAGGCGGATTTTTCATTTATTTTCGCAAAATTCTGTGATTTACTCTTGACAATCCATAAAAAATGTGTATAATAGTATAGGTGGGTGTAAACCAAAATAGCATTACACCACTCAAAGTACGGATTTTAAAGGCTTTTTACGGAATTAAGGAGCGGTTATGTCAAAAAATCTGGATATGGCAGTCTTGTTTGACGTGTACGGCGATATGCTGACAGAAAAGCAGAAGGATACTCTTATTCTTTACTACGACGAGGATCTTTCGCTGACAGAGATTGCAGAAAATACAGGCATTACCCGTCAGGGCGTTCACAAGTGCATAAGAAGTGCAGAGGATTATCTCCTTCAGCTTGAGGATACTCTTGAATATGCGGCAAAATCCCACATGGTAAACGAAGTTCTCGCAAAGATGAAGAATATCATAGAAAACAGCGGACACTGTGACAGCGAAGAAATGAAAAAGCTGTTATCCTGTGTAGAAGAAATAGAAGAGATAGTATAAAGGAGGCGTACCGATGGCATTTGAAGGACTTTCCGACAAGCTCGGCAAGGTATTCAGCAAGCTGAAAAATCACGGTAAGCTCAACGAAAAGGACGTTAAGGAGGCAATGCGAGAGGTCAAGATGGCACTTCTCGAAGCCGATGTAAGCTTCCCCGTTGTAAAGGCATTCGTTGGTAAGGTCAGCGAAAGAGCCGTAGGCGCTGAAGTTATGGACAGCCTTACCCCTGCACAGCAGGTTATTGATATAGTACATGAGGAGCTTATCTCCCTTATGGGTGATAGTGCCGCAAGGATTGATTTCCCCTCAAAGCCTCCTTGTGTAATTATGATGTGCGGTCTTCAGGGTGCAGGTAAAACCACCCACTCCGCAAAGCTGGCTAAATATCTGCGTGGTCAGAACAGAAGACCTTTACTGGTAGCCTGCGACGTTTATCGTCCTGCGGCTATCGATCAGCTGAAGGTCGTTGGTGAAAAGGCAGAGGCAAAGGTCTTTGAGATGGGACAGATAAACCCTGTAACCATCGCAAAGGAAGGTATAAAGTTTGCTAAAGACAACGGCTATGACGTAGTAATCCTCGATACCGCAGGTCGTCTGCATATAGACGAAACCCTGATGGATGAGCTTAAGAATATCAAGGCTGAAGTAAACCCCAGCGAAATACTTTTAGTAGTTGACTCTATGACAGGTCAGGATGCGGTAAACGTAGCAAAGACCTTCAACGAGGCGCTGGAAATCACAGGTGTTATCCTTACAAAGCTGGATGGCGATACCAGAGGCGGTGCGGCGTTATCAGTACTGCACGTTACAGGTAAGCCGATAAAGTTTGCGGGTGTAGGCGAAAAGATAGACGATCTTGAGCAGTTCCACCCCAACCGAATGGCTGACCGAATTTTAGGTATGGGCGACGTGCTTTCACTTATCGAAAAGGCAAAAACCACCTTCGATGAAAAGGAAGCGGAAAAGCTCGCCAAGAAGCTCCAGGAAAACAAGTTCGATATGAACGACCTTTATGCACAGTTTGAACAGATTGAAAAGATGGGTAGTATCTCTTCCCTTCTTAAGATGATTCCCGGCGTCAGCGGTAAGATAAAGGAAGAGGATATCGACGAGCGTAAGATGTATCGTACAAAGGCTATCATTTCTTCAATGACCAAGAAGGAAAGAGAAAAGCCCTCGATAATCGACGCAAAGAGAAAGCGCAGAATTGCGGCAGGTTCAGGCACAAAGGTCGAGGACGTAAATCAGCTGTTAAAGCAGTATGATATGATGGCCAAGATGATGAAGCAGATGAACGGCAAGGGCAAGAAAAAGCGTATGCCTAAATTCCCTATGGGTATGGGCGGTATGAACGGCATGGGCGGATTCCCCATGTAAAACAGTAATTCATGGTGTTAATGCACTTTGATATAAAATTAATTAACATAACAACAGAGGCAACGCCTCACAGAGAAAGGAAAAAAGAACAATGGTAAAAATCAGATTAAGACGTATGGGCGCAAAGAAGGCTCCCTTCTACAGAATCGTAGTTGCAGACTCCCGTTACCCCAGAGATGGCCGTTTCATCGAAGAAATCGGCTACTATGATCCTACAAAGGAACCCTCTGTAATCAAGGTTGATACAGAAGCTGCTAACAAGTGGATCGCTAACGGCGCACAGCCCACAGACACAGTTAAGAAGCTCCTCAAGATCGCTGCTGAAAACTAATTGTCTGAAAGGAAAAGATAATGGAAAAATTGCTTATCACTATGGTGGAAGACCTTGTAGATGACAAGTCC
>JAFQUH010000075.1 GCA_017408635.1 Ruminiclostridium sp.
ACCTACTGCGGCATATACGTTATCGTATTTTTTTGAAAGCTCTGATGAAAAAATACTGCTTTCGATATCGCAACCTATGTTTATAAACCCGAGTACGTTGTCAGAAAGAATTCTTTCGATAAGCTCGTATCTGTCCTCGTCAAATTGTCTGTCATCGTAATGGGCGTGAGTATCTATTATCTTCATTTCTTTATTGCTTTTACACTATCCCTGTATATTATTTTACCTGTGACTAAGGTTCTGCCACGGGAATAATTTCTGTCACGTATCTTCTTGATAATAGTTTCTACCGCTTCTGCGGACATTCTCTTGCTGTCTACGTCTATAGTGGTGATTCTGGGATTTGCTATGGTTGAATATATATGGTTATCATAGCCTACTACGGAAATATCGTCAGGCACGCTATAGCCCTCGTTCTTAAGCTGATTGAGAAGGATATATGCCGCCTCGTCACAGTTGCATACAAATGCCGTGGGCATTTCAGCAGGAAGTCTGTAGGAGGGATAGCCTGTACCATCAGGTCCTCTGTCCTCAATTATCCAGTCCTTGTTTACGGGGATATTCTTTTCGAGAAGCGCCTTGTAGTAGCCTAAATATCTGTCCTGAATGCTGGATGTGGAGTTGATAGAGCCTAAAAATCCGATATTTCTGTGTCCGTTTGAAATAAGGTGATTTGTCAGCATATAGGATCCGAAGAAGCTGTCTGACAGAATTGTATCGGTGCGGCTGTCACTACTGTAGAAATCAAGGAATACTACAGGTATGTTAAGATCGAGAAGCTCCTTTACGTATTCGTCGGCAAACTGACCGAGTACGATTATGCCGTCTACTCTCTTATCTGTAACGGAGTTGGGGATATTCTTTTCTACCACGTCCTTTTCGGTTATAACGTCAAGAATACCGTAATAGCTCTGCTTCTGCAGAAGCTCTACGATATGGCGGTACATAACCCAGTAGAATGCGCTGGCATCACTTATAAAGTGCTTTGCTACAACGATGCTTATATTGAAGGTAAAGCCATCCTTTGCGGCCTTTGAGGAGAAGCTGAAGCGATATCCCATTTCATTCGCCTTCTGCTTTATCTTTTCACGAAGCTCCTCGCTGACGCCATCCTTATCTCCCAGCGCCTTTGATACTGTAACGGTGCTTATGTCCATTGCTCTGGCAATGTCACTCATTGTTACGCTTTTCTTTTTCATATACTTTTTCCTTCCTTTATATTATAATCCATTAAGTTAATAACCTTATAGTTTTTATATATACTATTGTAACCTAAAACAAGAGATTTGTAAAGTACCAAATAGCACAAATTTTAAATATTTTATACAAAATGTTAGTTAAATCAGCCTAAAAGGACATCTTTTAAGAAACATACGAATTTTTTTACTTAAATTTAAGCATTCTCGTGATTTTTGGATTAAATAGTAAGATTATATAAAATTTGAGCGTATTTTTTGGTTATTTGTCACATTGAAAAGGTTTTCATAATATTGTATAATTGTATATAGTAGTTAATAATATTGTTTTATTCGGGGGTAGGTATGAGCGTAACAATAAAAGACGTTGCAAAAAAGGCTAATGTTTCAGTTGCAACGGTATCCCGTGTACTTAATAAAAAGTCAAACGTTTCAGAAGAAGCCATAAAGGCGGTAAATGATGCGGTAGAAAGTCTTGGCTACAGTCCTAACTTTTTAGGAAGGGATCTGCGAAAGAGCGAAACCAGACGAATCCTTGCCATTATAGCGTCCACAGAGCAGAGCTTCTATTCTGACGTTATAAGAGGTATGGAGGCGGCGGCTTACGCCCAGGGCTATGACGTGCTTATTGCGACCACACAGAACGATCCTAATCACGAAATGCATCTTCTGGGTATGCTCTTCTCCAGAGCGGTTGACGGCGCAGTTCTTTTAGGTCCGAAGCTGGACGCCAACACCATAAACGCACTCGGCGAAAAGCACAATATCGCTATGTGTCTTGAAAGACTTGATAACTGTAACGTGCTTACCGTAACCATAGACAACGTAAAGGCCGGCAGAGATGCGGTAAATTACCTCATCAGAAAGGGACATAAGAAAATCGGTCTTATCACCACCCTTCAGAGAAGCCAGTCAAGTATCGACCGTGAGATAGGCTACAAGCTCGCTTTAAAGGATAACGACATCCCTTATAACGAAGAATACGTATATTTCGGCGGCTACGAAACAGAACAGGGTATGACAGGCTGTGAATACCTTATGAATCTGCCAAGCCCTCCGACTGCGATATTCGCAATTTCCGATATGATAGCCATCGGCGCTATGAACTATGCTCTTTCAAAGGGCTACAGAATCGGTAAGGATCTTATGTTTATGGGCTTTGATAATATTGCATATTCTCATATGTTCGTACCTCATTTATCAACGGTAGAACAGCCTTGTTATGCACAGGGCAAGCTGGTAATCGAAAAGCTGATCGAGAATATGAAGGCTGAAAATCCCGATCATAACCTTTATACTCTTTCCCACAGTCTTGTACTTCGTGATTCGACAGGAGATTAAGTAAATCAGATACCCGACTTATAGTCGGGTATTTTCTTACCCTTGAGGGCACACCTCAAAAGGCAATACAAAAGGCTTTTGTTTATTTTTTAACAACAGAATTCTATTGACATGGCATAAAAAAAATGTTAGAATTATTTTATATATAGAAAAAGAAAAGTGTAGAAAAAGGAAGTTATATGGAAAAGACAATAAATAGCAGCCGATTCTTCAAAAGAACTCTGCTTATTGCTGTTCCTGTGATGATCCAGAACCTTATAACTAATTTCGTTGCCCTTATAGATAATATAATGGTAGGACAGGTAGGCACAGAGCAGATGTCTGGTGTTGCGATAGTAAACCAGCTGTTCTTCGTCTTCAATCTGACGGTTTTCGGAGCATTATCTGGAGCAGGAATATTCTGTGCGCAGTTCTTCGGCAAAAACGATATGGAGGGTGTAAGAAGCACCTTCAGATATAAGACCATAGTTTCAGTAATAATTATGCTGCTGGGCATCTCTGTCTTTGCGTTACTGGGTGATAATCTGATAACCGCATACCTTCACACAGCGGAAGAGGGCATCGATTTAGAGCTTACCTTCGGCTTTGCCAAGGAATATATGAATATCATGCTTATCGGACTCATTCCCTTTACAATAGAACAGATATATTCAGGTACGCTCCGTGAGGGCGGAACTGCAACGGTACCGATGGCGGCAGGCATAACAGCGGTAGTGGTCAATACGCTTCTTAACTATCTGCTTATCTTTGGCTCATTCGGATTTCCGAAGCTGGGTGTTGCTGGTGCCGCAGTTGCTACAGTCATTTCAAGATTCGTACAGGCGGGCATAGTTATTATATGGACACACGCAAATGGTAAAAAGCTGATATTTATAAAGGGTGTGTATCGCAGTCTTAAGGTACCCAAAAAGCTCGCTGGCAGAATAACCGTAAAGGGACTTATCCCCCTTACCGCCAACGAGTGTCTGTGGGGTGCAGGCGTATCGATGCTGGTACAGCTTTATTCCATAAGAGGCATCGACGTAGTAGCGGGACTGAATATTGCGAATACCGTTATAAATCTTTTTAACGTAATGTTTATAGCCTTCGGCTCAGGTGTGGCTGTCGTAATAGGTCAGCTACTGGGAGCAGGAGAAATGGAGCAGGCAAAAAGGGCGGCGCCGAGGCTTATCGCCTTTTCGGGCGGTATGTGTGTGGTCGTCGGCGGATTGATGGCGGCGTTTTCGGGACTCTTCCCTCTTGCCTATAACACCTCCGACAACGTGCGGGGACTTGCCACGACGTTCATTCTTATAAGTGCCTTATTTATGCCGGTACACGGAACTCTTCATTCCACCTATTTCACAATACGCTCGGGCGGAAAGACCTTTATAACCTTCCTGTTCGACTGCGTTTTTTCCTGGGTAATCGTAGTACCCGTTGTTGCTGTTCTGGCACATTGCACTACCCTTCCGATAATGTGGCTTTATATGGTCGGTCAGGGACTGGAAATAATCAAATGTATAATAGGTCTTATACTCGTCAAAAAGGGTGTATGGCTTTCAAATATAGTATCAGACAATAAATGATACGTTCAACAGGAGAATACTTTATGACAGACTGTTTATTACAAGTGGGATGCCTTGTCATACTGCTCTACATCACGATGATATACTACCGTGATTTAAAAAAATATAAAAGGAAGCTACAGGAGAGCTTCTTTGATGAACTGCTTGCCATCGGTGTAGTTACCATTATATTCGACGGTGTACACGCGGTGCTTACCTCAAAGGAGCTTATGGTATCTCCCGAGATATGCGATATATTCCATATGATATATCTCATCTGCTTTGACGGCGTTATCTTTGTGATGTTCCTGTATATGCTGCATATCACAGACTCCTTCCCGAAATCACCGGCTTTCACCATAATAATCTTCATACCCTTTGCGGTAAACGTTCTGCTGGTTGTCGTAAATATCCTTACCGTATTGCTTTCCGACATCGAAACAAATATGATGATATCGGTATATAACTGCTTTGTTATGGCGGGACTTTACATAGCCTTTGCGATAGGCACCTTTGTACGAAGCTGGCGGCATATAGAAATCAACAAGAGAACCAGCGTATTTACCTTCCTTTTTGTGCTTACCCTGGTTACTGTAATACAGATATTCCTTACTGATATGACTATTTCAAGTATAGGCGTTACAGTAATCATCATCGGTATCTATATGAATCAGGAGGACCCTGCCTTAAGAGAAATATCCAGATATCACGACGAGATGATAATGGGCTTTGCGAATCTTATTGAAAACAGAGATGACAACACAGGCGGTCACGTAAAGCGTACAAGTATGTACGTAAAGCTTATTGCCGAGGAAATGTCATCAAAGGGACTTTATTCATCGGTGCTGACAAAGGATTATATAGATAATCTTCTGAAGGCGGCTCCTATGCACGATATCGGCAAGATATCGGTACCCGATGCAATACTTCAGAAGCCGGGCTCTCTTGATGATGATGAGTATCTTAAGATGAAGCTCCACGCCATAAAGGGCGGACAGATAATTCAGGAGGCTTATAAGAATCTCGGTAACGATAACTTCCAGCAGATGGCTTATGAGGTTGCCCGTTTCCACCATGAAAAATGGAACGGAAAGGGTTATCCCGAGGGACTTTCGGGAGAGGAAATTCCTCTTTGTGCAAGAATTATGGCAGTAGCAGACGTATTCGATGCAGTTTCTGAAAAAAGATGCTACCGTGATGCAATGCCTATGGACGAATGCTTCGATATAATTGCAAAAGGAAGCGGTCAGATGTTCGATCCCGTTATAGCGGATACCTTCGTTGCAATGAGAGAAAAGGTAGAAAAGGTACACGCCGAATTTGCCGACACATAAAATAGCATATAAATGATGACCACGCCCTGCGGTGTGGTCTTTTTTCGCATAAAAAAGACACCGAAGCCGCTACTTATTGACATGGAATACAGAAAAATGATATAATTAAAAAAGTGAAAATCGTTTTATCAGCTTCGTGCATTTATATGCAGAAAGGTCAATCTATGAAGAAAAGAATCACAGCGATAATTTTGTTATCCGCCCTGTTACTGACGTCCTGCAGTAATAACGACGTCAGCCTCCCCACTCCCGATAACAGTGCGGTAGAAAGCGTTACATCATCAGACAATTCGTCCGAGGCGGAAACCACCACAAGTGAGCCGACACCTGAAACAACTACAAAAGCACCTGAAACTACTACGAAGGCTCCTGAAACCACAACTACGAAAGCGCCTGAAACAACTACTACAAAGGCACCCGAAACTACAACAACTACCACAAGCGCACCCGCAACGGAAGCGCCCGCACCCGAAGGCGAAGGAATCATCACATTCTCAAAGGAATCGGGTATATACGGCTCTGCCTTTGAGCTTTCAATAAGCGCTGACGCATCAGGTCAGATATATTACACCCTTGACGGCAGTGATCCCACTATAAGTGATACCGCGGTATTATATAACGGTGCAATCAGCATAACCGACAGAAAGAACGATAAAAACGTTGTATCTGCCGTTGATCCCGTGCTTTTTGCAGGTAGCTACAATAAAGTAAACAGCAAGAGAAACGGCTTTACCTGTGAAATAAAAGCACCCTCCGATAAGGATGTGGATAAATGTACCGTTGTAAGAGCGGCAGTAAAGAAAGCTGACGGCACTTTCGGTACTGACAGTGCGGCAACCTACTTTATCGGTACTGCAGAAGAACATATCGAGGGACTTAAGAAGAGCTGTGAAGCGGCGGGACAGGATCTTGCAGTAATCAGCATAAGCATCGACTATGACGATCTTTTTGACAGTACAAAGGGTATATACGTAAAGGGCGACGTTTTTGAGCAGGCTCTTAAGGAATATTTAAAGGGCAACAAGCTCTGGGACGCTGAAACCGCCCGTTCTCTCGACGCAAACTACAAGCAGAAGGGCAGAGATTGGGAAAGAGAGATTGCACTTTCTATGTTCGAGTTTTCCGCTGACGGTACTGCAACGGAGGTTATAAACCAGAACTGCGGTATCAGAATTCAGGGTAACTACTCCCGTTCTGATATTCAGAAGGGCTTCAGACTTTACGCAAGAAAGGACTACAGTGATAATAACTTCAAATATGCCGTATTCGGCGAGGATTATCTGAACGATAGCGGCGAGGTTATGGATAAGTTCAAGACTCTCGTTCTTCGTGCAGGCGGCAACTGTGCCTTTTTAGCAAAATTCAACGATACCTACTGGCAGTCACTCGTTCAGGATATGGATATTGAAACCAAGAGATCCCGTCCCTGCGTTGTATATATAAACGGCGAATACTGGGGCGCTTACGTGCTTGAAGAGGACTACACAGACGATTATATGGAGGATCTTCACGGCGTAAACAAGGATGACGTAGTAATCTACAAGGGTGACGCCGAGGCGCTTGAAATCGGCTACAAGCTGGACGAGGGTGAAATCCCCGAAGGCGAAGAAGAGGATTACTATTTTGCAGAGCTTAAGAACTTCTTCAAGACTCACAAGGATTTAAAGAGCGACGCTGACTATAAGGAATTTATAAAGCTGGTCGATCCTGATTCTGTAAGAGATTACTTTGCAGTAGAATGCTGGATAAACAACAAATGGGACTGGCCCGGCAAAAACTGGTCTATGTGGAAGACCATAAACACAGACAGCAGTAACGAATATGCCGACGGCCGCTGGAGATTTTTACTCTACGACGTTGAATTCGGTGGTATAAGCGGTTCGGGTGACGCCCGTACAAATACCATAAAGGAAGATAACTACAAGCCCAACGGACTTCTTGATATGGATACAGACAACCCTGCGGTATTATGCTTTGCTTATCTTATGACAAACAAGACCCTCAAGGAGGATTTCTGCAATACCTTATCAGGCCTTTCAGACGGATATCTGGAAAAGAGCAGAGCCAAGGCACAGCTGAAATACTTCAAGGATACTTATTCACCCTTATTTGATCAGTTCTTTGCCCGTTATGAGGGTACAGGCACAACCGAGGACGCTATCAACGGCGGCTACGGAAGTGTAAAATGTATCGATGATTTCCTTTCAAGCAGATATAAATATATAAAAGCACAGATAAATTATTGCAATAAGATTTTAGGATAATATATAAAGCTCGGGAATTTCTTCCCGAGCTTTACTTTTTGTTAAAACCACATAGAGTCAGTACACCGTTCCATCCTCTACCCTTACCATTCTGTCAGCCTGCATTGCCGCTTTACTGTCATGAGTTATCAGTATCACAGTTCTACCGCTCTGATTCAGAGTCTTCAGCATACCCATAATTTCGTTACCCGACTTACTGTCAAGATTTCCGCAGGGCTCGTCAGCCAGTATGACAGGCGGCTCGCCTGCTATTGCTCTTGCAATGGCTACTCTCTGCTGCTGACCGCCCGAAAGCTCCGAGGGCTTATGAAAAAGCCTTGAAGAAAGTCCAACCATATCAAGAGATTCCTTCGCCTTTTCCATTCTCTCCACTCTTGATACCCCTCTGTATTCAAGGGGCAGAGCTACGTTTTCAAGTGTTGTCAGGGAGGGAATAAGATTAAAGCTCTGGAAAACAAAGCCTATGCTTTTGTTTCTGATATGGCTTATTTCCCTGTCTGAAAGCTCTGTGATATCCGTGCCGTCGAAATAATAGCTGCCGCTGTCAGCGGTGTCGAGTAATCCCAGTATATTCATAAGCGTAGATTTACCCGAGCCGCTGGCTCCCGTAATTGCCAGGTATTCTCCCTTTGCCACGGAAAGATTGACGTTCTTCAACGCTTCTACGTTGTTTATTCTGTCACGGCTCTGATAGGTGCGATAAAGTGATTTAAGCTCTATCAGCATAATCGTCACCCTTTTTATCCTTATAATAGTTATTGGGATCGTCATCCTTCGGAGAAAAATATCTGCAGGGCGACAAAGAGGCGTTTGTAATCACTCCCGCTCCCTTTAAAAGACAACAGCCATCGCTCTGATGTCGGCAAGGCTCGGAGCAGATTATCATATTCATAGGCTTATTTCCTTTCTTTTGATTCTGGGTTTATTATTTTCGCAAAATTTCCGTTTATTCTTTGAAAAAGATATAATATTTTGCAAAAGAAAAGCTAAAATAAAACTGTTATGAAATCAAAAGAAAGGATATTGCTATATATGACCAGAAGAAAAAGAAACAGACTCAGCAAAAGCACGTTATTTACTATAGTGCTGGCTATAATAGTGATTGCAGGCACTTATCTTGTGATGATAATTCCGGCGGCTCTCAAAAACCGACTACCCGGGGTTGCCGTCATATCCCCAAAAATAATAAGCTA
>JAFQUH010000076.1 GCA_017408635.1 Ruminiclostridium sp.
TACAACCAATATGTGAAACCGCCGTTTTGCTATCTACGGATAAATACAAAATGTAAAAAGGCGGAGTTGTCAGCGGCGACCCGCCGTCAAATTTCAATTTATTATTTTCCCCTCATCCGTCACCTGCGGTGACACCTTCTCCCGAGGGAGAAGGCTTTGAGATGCAACCAATATGTGAAACCGCCGTTTTGCTATCTACGGATAAATACAAAATGTAAAAAGGCGGAGTTGTCAGCGGTCACCGACCGCAAAGTCGGCTATGATTTCGATGTTGTTTTTGCCTTCGGCTAGTCTGCCGCAGAAATAAACGGTGTCGCCTTCCCTCTTCATATATAATGAAATGGTGTCGCCTTCCATACATTCTCTGGCAAAATTAATATTCAGCTTTTTGTAATGTTTTTCTCTTAAATCCTCGGGGAGAACGTCGCTGAGCAGTCTTAAATAAGTACCGTTGTTTACGTGGCCGTTGGGATCTATGTCACTGTATACAAAGGTATACTGCTTTATAAACTGCTCGCCCTCAATCTTGAATTTTTCAATCTTCGCTTCGGTTTCCTCGTCGAGATTCAGCTGACCGTAGATATATTCGCTGGGGCGGTATAGCTTGTGGGTGTGGGGATTTACCAGTACCCACATACTTTCACTATCGCAGAAGGAGTTTCCGTTTTCATCGGTAACGGAATACCTTCTTATAAACTGGGAGCCTTTTGTACCGCCTTCCCAGGTGGTAAATTTAACCTTATCGTGATAGGTGGGTACTCTGTCATAGCTTATGCATACCTTTGTAAGTAAAAATACCTGACCATCCTCCCACATCTGCTCTCTTGTTATATTCCGGCTTGCAAGGTGACTTCCTGCCAGCTCAAATGCCCAAGCCATCAGGGTTGCAGGCTTTAAATCATATTTCTTATCGCAGTCGGCAAAATCGACTGTAAAGGTTTCTGTGTATTTGCAGTTTTCCATGCTTTCTTTTATTCTCCTATAGTAAAACCGTACAGTATATTTTCGGCTATACTGTACGGCAATTTCCATTTATTTACTTTGTTATCTTATCGATACCGCCCATATAGCTACGAAGCACTTCGGGGATACGGATGCTTCCGTCCTCGCAGAGATTGTTTTCAAGGAATGCGATGAGCATTCTGGGAGGAGCAACAACGGTGTTGTTGAGAGTATGTGCGAAGTAGTTGCCCTTTTCCTTATTCTTGATACGGATCTTAAGTCTTCTTGCCTGAGCGTCACCGAGATTAGAGCAGCTACCAACCTCGAAATACTTCTTCTGTCTGGGAGACCAGGCTTCTACGTCATAGGACTTAACCTTGAGGTCAGCCAGGTCACCGGAGCAGCATTCGATAGTTCTTACGGGGATATCCATAGATCTGAAGAGATCGACTGTGTTCTTCCAGAGCTTGTGGAACCATTCTGCGCTGTCTTCAGGCTTGCAGACAACGATCATTTCCTGCTTTTCAAACTGGTGGATTCTGTAAACGCCTCTTTCCTCGATACCGTGAGCGCCCTTTTCCTTTCTGAAGCAGGGAGAGTAGCTGGTAAGAGTATATGGGAGCTTTTCTTCTTCATTTATAGTATCGATGAACTTACCGATCATAGAGTGTTCACTTGTACCGATGAGGTAAAGATCCTCGCCCTCAATCTTGTACATCATAGCGTCCATTTCTGCAAAGGACATAACGCCTGTTACAACATTGCTACGAATCATAAAGGGAGGGATGCAATATGTGAAGCCACGTTCAATCATAAAGTCACGGGCATAGGAGATAATTGCAGAATGGAGTCTTGCGATATCGCCCATAAGGTAGTAGAAGCCGTTACCTGCAACCTTTCTTGCACTATCTAAATCAAGGCCGCCGAGGCTTTCCATAATTTCGCTGTGGTAAGGGATATCAAATTCGGGAACGAAGGGCTCGCCGTACTTTTCAATCTCAACATTTTCGCTGTCATCCTTACCGATAGGAACGGAGGGATCGATAATGTTGGGGATAGTCATCATTATCTGCTTAACCTTTTCTGAAAGCTCTGTTTCCTTAGCTTCGCATTCAGCCAGTTCGTCGGAAAAGGCCTTTACCTGAGCCTTGACCTTTTCAGCCTCTTCCTTCTGTCCCTTTGCCATAAGGCCGCCGATTTCCTTGGAGAGTCTGTTTCTGTCGCCACGGAGAGTATCAGCCTTTAACTGATAAGAACGAAGCTCCTTATCCAGAGCGATAACCTCGTCAACGAGGGGGAGCTTGCTATCCTGGAATTTCTTCTTGATGTTTTCCTTTACAACATCGGGGTTTTCTCTTAAAAATTTAATGTCGATCATTTTCTTTGCCTTCCTTATATATAAATGTTAATTTTTAGCCAGCTTATTTATAATTTCGCTTAACTCCTCATTTGAGAAGAAGTCGATTTCAAGCACGTTCTTTTTCTTGCCGGGTACGACTCTAACCGCAGTACCTAAAGCGGCGGAGAGGCTGATTTCAGCTTCTGTATAGAATCTGTCCTTTGGCTTGTCTTCTTTTTCGGGCTTGTCGAGATTCTTGACCATTCTTTCAAGCTCTCTTACCGAAACCTCTTTAGTAGCCGCCTTGAAAGCAAGGTCAACCACATTTTTATTATCCTTTACGCTGAGCAGTACCTTTGCGTGACCTGCGGAAAGATCCTTATTCTCAACCAGATCCCTGATAGCTTCAGGCAGTTCTAAAAGTCTTAAGGCGTTACTGATAGAGGCTCTCGCCTTACCTACGACCTTTGCGACCTCCTCGTGAGTCATATCGTACTTTTCGATAAGCTCCTTATAGCCCAGTGCTTCTTCTATAGGGTTGAGGTTTTCTCTCTGCAGATTTTCGATAAGGGCAATCTGCTGTGTCTGCTGGTCGGTAAGCTCCTTAACGAAAACGGGAACCTCGGTAAGACCTGCCATTTTAGCGGCTCTCCAGCGTCTTTCACCTGCTACTATCTGATAAGTACCGTCAGGCAGAGAACGAACAAGCAGAGGCTGGATGATACCGTTCTGTCTTATAGAATCGGCAAGCGTCTTAAGAGCCTCGATATCGAAATTCTTTCTCGGCTGATCCTTATTAGGCTCAATATCGGTGAGCTTTAAGGTAGAAACGTTTTCGTCGTCATCGAAGCTATTATCATCGAAAAGACTTTCAAAGCCTTTACCTAACTTTTTTGCCATAGTATTCTTTCCTTTCTTTTTAATCTGCGAGCTTCTTTATAATTTCCGCCGCAAGTCTGTTATAGGCGTCAGCGCCCTTGGAATTCTTATCATAGTACATGATAGGCATACCGTGGCTGGGAGCCTCTGAAATACGAACGTTTCTTGGAATTACGGTATTAAAGATAGATGATGGAGGGAAATTCTTCTTGATATCAAGCATAATTTCGTTGGACTGGATAAGACGTCTGTCCATCATAGTAAAGGCGATGCCCATAAGGGTGAGGGACTTGTTAGCCGCCTTCTTGACCTTTTTAACTGTCGACAGAAGCTGTGCCAGACCTTCAAGGCTATAATGCTCACACTGCATAGGAACGATGAACTTATCAGCCGCCACAAGAGCGTTTACTGCCAGTACTCCAAGAGAGGGCAGACAGTCGATAATGATAACGTCGTAATCGTCCTTAAGCTGTAAAAGTGCCTTTTTCAGCTGATGATTTCTCTGTTCCACTTCAAGCAGATGCATTTCTGCCTCGGCAAGAGCCGCAGTAGAGGGGATGATGCTTACGTTCTTATACTCTGTCCTGATTACTGCCTCCTGTGGTCTTACGTTAGCCATAACCACATCATAGGTAGTAATTTCGAGATTTTTCTTTGCGATTCCGTAGCCTGAAGTTGCATTACCCTGGGGATCGAGGTCAACTAAAAGGACTTTCTTACCCTTTGCGCCGATAGCGGCACAGATATTTACGGCTGTAGTGGTTTTACCCACACCGCCCTTCTGATTTACTACTGCAACGATTGTGCCCATAATATGACCTGACCTTTCCTATTAATAAAGTACAGATATAATTATAACACAATTAGTATAAAAAATAAAGGGTTTTTGCGAAAAATAAAATAAAAATAGCAGATAAACAACAGATTGTAATCAAATTCTGATAAATCACAATATATTGTATCTGCTTTTTTGAAATTGTTCCACGTAGAACATTTTCCTGAACATTCATAATATTGTTTCACGTGGAACATAGTTATTATGCTTTGCATAATAACAGTGAAATATCTGCTTTGCAGATATGACATACTTGCTTTGCAAATGTGAAATATTTGCCTTGCGGCAAATTTAACCTCCCCTCATCCGTCACCTGCGGTGACACCTTCTCCCGTGGGGAGAAGGCTTTTTTATCATATTTGGCGTAAGACAAATATATCATTCTGAAATTTGCCGAAGGCAAATTTCAGTCCTGCGGTATCCTGATAATATAGGTCAGTATCCCATCCTCTACGTTTTTTTCAGATTCAAAGGGAACTCCCGATTTCTTCATTGTATCAAGAGTCTTGTTGATACTGTTTATGTAGAGCTTCTTTTCTGTAAAGGTCCAGGTTGGTTTCTTTTTCTTCTGCACGGGACTTAACAGAGTATCTATATATTTTTCCGTCTGACTGACGTTCAGTCCGAGCCTTTTTATCTCTTCTACCGCCTTTTCCCTGCTTTCGTCAGGTAGCTTAAGTACCGCCCTCGCCTGTCGTTCATTAAAGCCGTAGGCGATTATAAGATTTCTTATATTTTCAGATAATTTCAGTAATCTTAATTTGTTCGCTATAGTGCTCTGACTTTTACCTAGCCTTTGTGCCAGCTGTTCCTGGGTAAAGCCCTTCATAACTATCAACCGTCGCATTGCCTCCGCTTCTTCAAAAAAGTTAAGATCGCAACGCTGAATATTTTCAATCACCGATAATACCGCCGATTCCTCATCGGTGTACTCCGTCACTATACCGGGAATTTCAGTAAGTCCCGCCAGTCTCGACGCCCTTACTCGCCTCTCCCCCGCTATAAGCTCGTATCTGCCCTCGCAGATTTCCTTTACAATTATCGGCTGCAATAGTCCGTTTTCCTTTATACTCTGGGCAAGGCAGATAAGCTCATGCTCGTCAAATACCCTTCTGGGCTGATTTGCTCCCGGATATATCCTGTCAAGAGGAAGATTTTCTACCACAGTCCTTTCAGCCTTTTTCTTCGCTTTAAAAATAGTCATGCTATCACTCCTTTATTTAATGATAGCACAGACTATTCCTCCTTTCAAACAGAAAAAATCCCCACCATGCACCGCATAGTCGGGATTTTCGTCATTTTCTGATTTTCTTATAAAGGCTTCTTCTTTATCATCGAGGGATTTCTCGGATATTTTGTCGGAGTATCAGAGATTTTTTCTATCACAAAAAGTCGTCTGTTGTCGCCGTTACAGATACTGTAATCCATCTGAACTGCCTTTTTACCGCCAAGTAGCTTTATTGCATTCTCACTTTCCTTAATCTCCTCATTGACGGATTTAAGCGCCACAAACCTTCCGCCTTTTTTCACGTAGGGCATACAGTATTCGGATAAAACAGGCATTGCCGCAACCGCTCTTGCAGTCGCAATATCAAAATAACCTCTCTTTTCCTTGGCATAGTCCTCTGCCCTGCCGTGAACTATGGTAGCCTTAACTCCCACCAGCTCACAAGCCTTTTCCAGATATACGCATCTTTTATTGAGAGCCTCTAAAAGCGTTCCCTTTAAATCGTTTCTGTATATCATAAGCGGAATAGAAGGAAAGCCTGCACCCGTTCCCACGTCTATAAAGGAAGAGCCTTCCTTTATATCTATCATAGTAAAGGGCAATACGCTATCCACAAAGTGCTTTATTATAACGTCGGAAAACTCTGTAATAGCGGTAAGATTTACGTTTTCATTGTACTCTACCAGAAATTCGTAGAGCTTTAAATACTTCTCCGCCTGTGCTTCGGTTATCTCTATACTTGATTTCTTAAAGCTATCTATAATGAACTCTATCTTATCCATTCTGACCGCCCTGCCTTCCTGCAAGCCAGATAAGAAGTACCGATATATCCGCAGGATTTACTCCCGATATTCTTCCCGCCTGACCGATATTCAGAGGCTTGTGCTTGTTGAGCTTTTCCTGTGCCTCAAGTCGAAGGCCCGAAACCGTCTTATAGTCCACGTCAGAGGGAAGCTTCTTGCTTTCCAGCTTCTTCATCTGGGCAATCTTTTCCGTCTGTGTCTTTATATAGCCTTCGTACTTGATATTGATTTCCAGCTTATCAATAATTTCGTGGGATAAATCGGGACAACTGCTGTCAAAGGGCATTAAATCACGGTAGGTAATCTGTGGTCTTTTTAAAAGCTCTATGAACTTTACACCCTGATTTATAGCGGAAGTTCCCTTCTCGGTGAGCATTTTATTAAGCTCATCCGAAGGATGAACGGTAGCCTTCTTTATTCTCTCGGTTTCAGCGTCAAGAGTTTCCTTCAGTTTTAAGAATTTTTCGTATCTTTCATCACTTACAAGACCGTATTTGTGACCGATGGGGAGTAATCTCTCGTTGGCGTTATCCTGACGGAGTACCAGTCTGTACTCACTACGGCTGGTCATCATACGATAAGGCTCAACACAACCCTTTGTTACAAGATCGTCTATTAGAGTACCGATAAAGGAAGTCTGTCTGTCGGGGATATACTGTTCCTTACCCTGAAGCTTCATTGCCGCATTAAGACCTGCAATAAGTCCCTGCGCCGCCGCCTCTTCGTAACCGCTGGTACAGTTAAACTGACCTGCGCCGAAAAGTCCTGAAATCTTCTTGAATTCTAAAGTCGGATAAAGCTCTAAAGGATCGCAACAATCGTATTCTATAGCATACGCAGGGCGCATGATTTCTACCTTTTCAAGTCCCTTTATAGTTCTCATAAACTTTAGCTGAACGTCCTCGGGAAGTGAGCTTGACATACCCTGAATATAATATTCTTCGGTATCCAGTCCCATCGGCTCAACGAAAAGCTGATGGCGGGGCTTGTCCGAGAATCTTACTATCTTATCCTCAATACTGGGACAGTAGCGGGGACCTACACCCTCGATTCTTCCTGCATATAAGGGAGAGCGGTCAAGATTATCAAGAATAATTCTGTGGGTTTCCTCATTGGTATAGGATACGTAGCACTTGACCTTATTTTCGAGGATAAAGGTATTATCAAAGCAGAAGGGAGTAATAAACTCATCGCCGCATTGCTCCTCCATAACTGAAAAGTCAATGGAACGTCTGTGAACACGGGCAGGCGTACCTGTTTTAAAGCGTCTTATATTTAGTCCCAGTTTTTTAAGACAGTCGGTAAGCTGTAAAGCGGCACATACGTTGTCAGGACCGCTCTGATAGTTAAGCTCGCCTATATGGATTTTACCGCCAAGATACGTACCGGTAGTAATGATAACGCATTTAGCACCATAGAAAGCGCCGAGTCTTGTTATAACACCGGTTATCTGTCCGTCTTCTACACAGACCTCGGTAACCTCTGCCTGCTTGATATCAAGATTCTCGGTATTTTCAAGAGTCTTTTTCATATAGGTATGATACTTTACTCTGTCGCTCTGGACACGAAGACTGTGAACAGCAGGGCCTTTTCCCTTATTCAGCATACGGGACTGAATAAAGGTAGCGTCAGCCGCTCTGCCCATCTCGCCGCCAAGAGAATCTATCTCCCTTACCAGTTGTCCCTTTGCCGAGCCGCCTATACAGGGGTTACAGGGCATATTTGCAATGGCGTCAAGACTTAAAGTAAATACTGCAGTCCTGCAACCAAGTCGTGCCGCCGCCAGTGCCGCCTCACATCCTGCGTGCCCTGCCCCGACCACTATAACGTCATAATTATCAAGATTATACATAGGCAATGTGCCTCCCCTAACGTTGCACCTTCGGTGCAGTGAAATATTTTGCCTTACGACAAAACGTGAAATAATTTACTTCGTAAATCGTGAAGTATTGTTCCTTCGTCGCAATGTGAAATAAGTCCTTACGGACTTGTTATAAAATCCTACGTTGACAAAAATTCAAAATCCATCGATTGACCTTTGGTCAATTGATACCATCATTAGCGAAGCGATATCATATGCCCGAAGGACATATATCATTCATCATATCTGCAAAGCAGATATATCATTGTTATTATGCGTAGCATAATAACCCCGTTCCACGTGGAACATTTCTCATAAACCAAATGAAAGGGACTTTATAATAAAGTCCCCTTATTTGAAATCTTATTCTTCGTCTTCAGTTTCAGGCTCGTCAACTATTACTTCATTCTTTGCTTCCGCTTCGGATGCCGCAATATCCTCTTCACTTGCCCGCTCTACTTCAGAAATTTCCTCGGTTTCATCATGCTCTGTTCTTGTAAAGGTTACTACTCTGTTATCGTCAGTAAGTCGCATTACACGAACACCCATAGCATATCTGTTCATAACACGAAGATCGTTAGCTCTGATTCTGATGATTACACCATCTGTGCTGATAAGAATTACGTCGTCATCCTGCTGTAATGAACGGATACCGCATACATAACCCTTCTCTTCACTTACCTTGTAGTTCTTAAGACCGTTACCGCCACGGTTCTGCATACGATACTGCTCTACCCCTGCTCTTCTGCCAAGTCCCTTGTCAGTTACAGTAAGGATAGTCATACCTTCGCCGTATACCTTCGCCGCACCTACTACGTAGTCGTCATCCTTAAGTCTTATAGCTCTTACACCCTGTGCAAGTCTGCCCATGCTTCTGATCTTCTCTTCCGCAAAGTGAATTGCCATACCGTTTCTCGTCGCAACGATTACCGAGCTGTCACCCTCTGTGAGATGTGCCGCCGCAATTTCGTCACCCTCGGCAAGTGTAATTGCACGAAGTCCGTTCTTTCTTACGTTTCTGAAATCATAAAGAGGTGTTCTCTTTATCTTGCCGTGCTTTGTAACACAGATGAAGAACTTGTTTTCTGCAAAATCAGAGGTCTTCATCATTGCCGCAACTTTTTCACCTTCAGAAAGCTGTAAGAGATTTACTATGTTTGTACCTCTGCTCTGCTTTGAGCCCTCGGGTATCTCATAGCACTTCAGCTTGTACATATTCCCATAATTTGTAATAAACAGTATGTTATCGTGAGTAGAGCTGATAAATACGTTCTGTACAAAGTCCTCATCTCTCTGCTTCATACCCGATACACCCTTACCGCCACGCTTCTGCAGATTATATACATCTACAGGCTGACGCTTGATATATCCCATATGAGTATAGGTGATAACGCTTTCCTCTTCGGGAATAAGGTCCTCAATATCCACTTCACCGCTTACAGGCTCAATGGAAGTTCTTCTCTCATCACCATACTTGTTCTTTACTGCTTCTACCTCTTCAGCAATAATCTGCTTTACTCTCTCTTCACTGCCGAGAATTTCAAGCATATCGTTTATCTTATTCATAATTTCAGCAAGCTCGGAAATTACCTTATCTCTTTCAAGACCGGTAAGTTGTCCAAGACGCATCTGAACAATTGCTTCCGCCTGCTCTTCAGAAAGTCCTATCTCATGCTCAAACTTTACGTCCTTATACTGCTCGCCCATTGCACGCTGTAAAAGCTGGGATAAGTCGTCCTCCTTGAAACGCTCCATCAAGCGCTCCTTACCTTCCTGAACCGACTTACTTGAACGAAGGATGGAAATGACCTCGTCAATGTTGTCGATTGCAAGTAAAAAGCCCTGTAAGATGTGCGCTCTGTTTCTTGCCTTGTTAAGCTCGAAGCGTGTTCTTCTTGTAACAATTTCCTTCTGGAAGGAGATATAGTTATCAAGAATCTGGGGAAGTGTAAGTATTTTAGGCTCGCCGTTTACAAGAGCCAGCATAATTACGCCGACTGTGTCCTGAAGCTGTGAGAAGCTATAGAGCTTATTCAATACAACCTGTGCATTAGCGTCCTTTTTAAGCTCGACGACGATTCTCATACCGTCCTTGTCACTTTCGTCACGGAGCGCAGAAATACCTTCGATTCTCTTGTCACGCATAAGCTGTCCTATGCTTTCAAGAAGTCTGGAATTGTTTACCATATAGGGAATTTCAGTAACGATAATTCTTGTGTGGTTGCCCTCTTCCACAATTTCAGCACGGCAACGGAGCGTAATCTTGCCACGGCCTGTATAATATGCACTGCGGATACCGCTGTAACCCATAATTATACCGCCTGTGGGGAAGTCAGGTCCCTTTATCGTATTAAGTAATTCGTCAATTCCGCAATCTGGGTTATTAAGTCTTACAGTTATAGCGTCGCAGACCTCTCTCATATTGTGAGGAGGAATATTCGTCGCCATACCAACCGCAATACCGGTAGCACCGTTTACGAGTAAGTTCGGAATCTTTACAGGTAAAACCGTAGGCTCCTTTAACTTATCATCGTAGTTTGTACCCCAGTCGATAGTATCCTTATTGATATCACCTAAAAGCTCGCCGGCAATCTTCGCCATTCTGGCTTCTGTATAACGGTAAGCAGCCGGTGGGTCACCGTCTATAGAACCGAAGTTTCCGTGACCGTCTATAAGAGGATATCTTAAGGAGAAATCCTGGGCAAGTCTTACCAGAGCGTCATAAACGGAAGCGTCACCGTGAGGGTGATATTTACCTAAAACCTCACCGACTGTGTATGCACACTTACGGTAGGGGTTAGAATAGGTATTGTTCGATTCGTTCATCGTATAAATTATTCTTCTGTGAACCGGCTTTAAACCGTCTCTTACGTCAGGTAATGCACGGGATACGATAACCGCCATTGAATACTGCATGAAGCTCTCCTTCATTTCCTTTTCAATGTCGACATGTACCAGCTTTTCACCTTCTGTGCTGAATTCTTTAACGTCTTTATTATCCATTACTTTTCCCTTTCGGTTATTTTTTATCAAAGTATAGCCTTATCCGTAAATATCTCACGTAGCTTTAGCTGTTCTTCATCCGTAAGACATCTCTTGGGATAAATATATATAAGACTCTTATTTACAAACAGTAAGAACATCTTATCGTTTTCCATAGCTTCCATTAAGTCAGAGCCGAAATAGAAATTCGATACCACCGTTTCAGACTCTTCACTTTCATTTTCTATAGCTTCTTCAGAGTTTTCAACAGTTTCTGCCGTTTCTTCCGCGGCTTCTGTTTTTTCCTCGCTCTGCTCTTCTTCCTCTGCAGAATCAGTATCCACTATAGTTGTTATACTTATCATATCCTGGAATATCTCTGTTTCGTAGCTCTCCTGATTCATCGAGCTTAAGGTATTCAGTAGCTTCTTCCTTACCGCAACAGGCTTGTACCACTGCATAAAGATAAGACCTGCACCAAGACCTATAAGCAGATAGCCGTAGAAATTCTGCGGATTTCTTACAACCATATCCACACCAAGTATAAGGGCAATGCCATAAACTATCGTGAATATTATCGATCTTTTAAGCTGGTACTTTCTCTGGAACAGCTTAAAACCCTCGCCTATTTCAGAAAGCTCCATATTGTAGCTTATTTTCAGTAAACTTTCTCTCATTTTTGTCCCTCTTATGCCATCAGCAGAATTATCGTACCCACTCCAAAGCAGATAAGGGCGGCTATAATAGCAACAATTCCGTCAAGCATTTTCTTTTTTCTCATAAAGATAGGAGCGTTGACCGCCGCTAAAGCGCACAGAGCGTAAAGACACATAGGTAAGAATACCTTCATCTCAAGACTGCCTGTAAGCATTGAAAAAGCGGCAAATATCCACATGAATACGCAGGCACCTGCACAGAATTTTCTTACAGAATAAAGAAAACCCAGAGATTTTTCCAGCTCCTCGTTTTCCTTCATGCGAAGCATAGCCTCTTCCTTTTCCTTAGCGTCAGTCTGATACTGCTTCTTTACTCTTTCAATCTGCTCTTCTCTGCGCTTTTGCAGAAGCTCCTTTTCGTCTATCTCTTCTTTTCTCTCATTTAAAAATTCATTATCCATAACAGAATTCCTTTAAATATCAAGATCCTTAACATATCGTGCATTCTGCTCGATAAATTCTCTTCTCGGCTCTACCTTGTCACCCATAAGAATGGAGAATATTTCGTCTGCTCTTGCGGCATCCTCCATGCTTACCTGTATCATAGTTCTTACAGAGGGATCCATTGTGGTTTCCCATAACTGCTCGGGGTCCATCTCACCAAGACCTTTATAACGCTGTACGTCAACCTTGGCATTTGTTTCACCTGCAAGCTCCGCAATATATGCATCTCTTTCCTCATCGCTGAAGGCATATCTTACCTTCTTACCTCTTGATACCTTGAACAGAGGAGGCTGTGCAATATACACGTGACCGTGCTCTACAAGAGGCTTCATAAAACGGAAGAAGAAGGTTAAAAGCAGTGTTCTGATATGTGAGCCGTCAACGTCGGCATCCGCCATAATTACAACTCTGCTATATCTGAGCTTTGTTATATCAAAATCTTCGCCTATACCCGTACCAAGTGCCTTTACCACAGGTGACAGCTTGTCATTACCGTATACCTTATCAGCTCTTGCCTTTTCAACGTTCAGCATCTTACCCCAGAGAGGAAGAATAGCCTGAAAACGTCTGTCACGTCCCTGCTTTGCACTACCGCCCGCAGAGTCACCCTCTACGATGTAGATTTCCGTCTTTGTAGGATCTGTATCAGAGCAGTCAGCGAGCTTACCGGGAAGTCCCGCACCGTCGGAAACCGACTTTCTCTTGGCTTCCATAGCCTTCTTTGCCGCATCTCGTGCCGCCTGGGCGTTGATACATTTCTTTGCGATTATTTCAATTGTTTCGGGATGCTCTTCAAAATAATAGGTCAGCTTTTCGGTAGTTACCTTATATACAACAGGGCCGACCTCGGGATTACCGAGCTTACCCTTTGTCTGTCCTTCAAATTCACATTCAGGAACCTTAACCGAGATTACCGCATTGATAGCCTCTCTTATAGCCTCACCGCTGAGTGGTGTGAATTCCTTTGCCTCGTCATTCTTCTTCTTTGACTTTTTATTAAGTGCCGCCTGCTGCTCCTTATAGCTCTTTACAAAGTCGTTAATAACCTTGTTAAGCGCCTTCTTGAAGGAAACCTCGTGAGTACCGCCGTCAATGGTATGAATGTTATTTGCAAAGGAACGGAAGGTCTCGCTGTTAAAGTCGGTATTGAACTGGAATGCAATTTCAACCGATACCTCTTCCAGCATACCCTCGATATAAACTACGTCGGGATGGAGCGCCTCTGCGCCTCTCTTTTTCTGCAGCCACTCAACGTAACTTACGATACCACCCTCATAGCACATATCCTTATGCTTTATATCATTTTCATCACGAAGATCTGTAAGTGTGATCTTAAGACCGCCGTTCAAGAACGCCTGCTCACGCAGTCTGTCCAGTAATATATCGTATTTGAAGTCGATAACACGGAAAATAGCGGGATCAGGTCTGAAGCGTACCTGCGTACCCGTCTTGTCAGTCTTGCCGATTATCTTCATCTGTTCGTCATAGTGACCGCCGTTATGGAAGCGCTGGAAGTGGATATTCTCACCATCGTGAACTGTAAGCTCCAGCCATTCGGAAAGAGCGTTTACTACCGACGCACCAACGCCGTGCAGACCGCCGGATACCTTATATCCGCCACCGCCGAACTTACCGCCGGCATGAAGGATCGTATATACTACCGTTGCCGCAGAAATCTTTTCCGTAGGGTGAATACCCGTAGGAATACCACGGCCGTTATCCTTGACTTCTATTACGTTATCAGGTAATATGCTTACGTTTATTTCTGTACAATGACCTGCCAACGCCTCGTCAATGGAGTTATCAACAATTTCATAAACAAGGTGATGCAGACCGCTTTCACCGGTAGAACCGATATACATACCCGGTCTTTTTCTTACCGCCTCAAGACCTTCAAGAATCTGAATGTCATCTGCGCCATATTCTGTATCTACGTGGGTATTATTGTCAATATCCTTAATTTCACCGTTAATTACAGGCTCTTCGTTCTCTGTCGTTACTTGTCCGTTTTCCAAAATTTCAGCCATTTTTACTGTGTCCTTTCCCTATCGGAAGCAATTTTTCCGAATAATTAAACAGCCCTTGTGGTAAAAACAAACTTTTCCCACAATACTATATATAATTATAGCACAAATGAAATAAAAAGTCAATTAAAATTACCCCGAAATTGCTTATTTTATCAGTATTTCAGAGGTATTTTGAGTGGACATATTTCGTGGAGAAATTTTGTAATTTGTCGCTCCGCTCGGGGTTATTGTAGCCCCAAAAAAGATTGCTCGGTGTATAGAGAATCCCTCCGTCAGTCCTTACGGACTGCCACCTCCCTTTAGGCAAGGGAGGCTTTTTGGCGCTACACCAACCAAAGTCCCCCTTGCCTAAAGGGGGATGGCGGCGA
>JAFQUH010000004.1 GCA_017408635.1 Ruminiclostridium sp.
CTTTCAAGAGCATTACTTCAGTACAGCGACGAACTCCGTCCCGTACTCAAGAAGGCAGGCTTCTTAACTCGTGACCCCAGAATGAAGGAAAGAAAGAAGTACGGCTTAAAGGCTGCACGTCGCGCTCCTCAGTTCTCAAAGAGATAATCGAAGCCCATACAACGTACTTTACGTACCTTGGGGCAGACAATATTATTTCAACAACAACCCCCTTGTCCTGCGACAAGGGGGTTTTATTTGA
Source organism: Ruminiclostridium sp. (assembly GCA_017408635.1). Taxonomy (GTDB): domain Bacteria; phylum Bacillota; class Clostridia; order Oscillospirales; family Ruminococcaceae; genus Ruminiclostridium_E. Next base: position 242 of record JAFQUH010000004.1, read on the forward strand.
CATTCTTTTCATTTAATGCTATAATACAAAAAACACGGAGGTAATAAAAATGGCAAACAACGAAAGATTTATAAAAACTTACTCACAAGGCGTTGCCAATATTTCGGAAATATGGGTAGATAGAGTAACAGGTGTAAACTACATATTCCATGCAGCAGGCTATGGCGGAGGTCTTACCGTACTTCTTGACAAAGACGGAAAACCCGTTATCACTCCCTTCCCCGAAAATAACAACAACTGATTTATCATCTATTCCCATCGGCTACATCGGTGGGAATTTTTTTACCACATCATTTTACGCTATCTCTCTTCCACGCACCGAAATCTCTTTTAGATACTTTTCACAAAAATCCATTTATTTTTCATACATAATAGCGGAACAGGTTGACAAAACTAACTTGATGATATATTATAATTGTGTATTAAGATGCATTCCATTACTTTGAAAGGAAACAACATGAAAATAATAATAGTAGGATGCGGTAAGGTTGGAACCGCTCTGGCAGAAGAATTAGGCAAAGACGGAAACAGTATATCCGTCATCGACACCAACGCCGACCGCGTAAATGACATCGTCAACAAATACGATGCCATGGGAATAGTCGGCGATGGTCTTGACCATCTGACTTTAAAAGAGGCAGATATAGAGCACGCTGATTTATTTATTGCAATGACCGGCTCGGACGAACAGAATCTTCTGTGCTGTCTTATGGCGAAAAAGACAGGTAACTGTCAGACTATAGCAAGAGTAAGAAGCCCGAGATACAGCAAAGAAGCTCCTTTTATCAAGGACGAGCTTGGCCTTGCTATGGTAATAAATCCAGAATATGCTGCCGCAGCGGAGATTGCAAGAATATTGCGCTTCCCTTCTGCGATGAAAATAGACACCTTTGCCAGAGGCCGAATAGAACTGCTGAAATTCAGGCTTCCTGAGGACAGTCCACTTGTGGGACTTGCAGTAAAGGATATCGTCTCAAAGCTCCATTGTAATGTACTTATCTGTACAGTAGAACGTGGTGATGAAGCATATATTGCAAACGGTGACTTTGTATTTGAAAGCAAAGATATTATATCTATAATAGCTCCCCATAAATCCGCAAACGAATTCTTCAAGAAGATAAACTATAAGACGCTATCTGCGAAAAACGTTATTATTGCGGGTGGTGGTAATATATCGCACTATCTTTGCAAGACCCTTAGTCGTTCCTCAAATATATCAGTAAAGGTTATAGAAAGAAAACTTGAACGTTGTAAAGAACTCAGTTCCGAGCTTGAAACTACAACTGTAATTCACGGTGATGCCTCAGACAAAGCCTTACTTCTTGAAGAAGGTCTTGAAAAAGCAGATGGTTTTGTAGCGCTTACAAATCTTGATGAAGAAAACATCTTCCTTTCTCTTTTCGCAAAACAGGTAAGCAATGCGAAAGCAATAACCAAAATAAACCGTATAGACTTTGACGAGGTAATAAGTCGCCTCGACTTAGATACTACAATCTATCCCAAAAACATCACCACAGAAACAATTGTTAGGTATGTCAGAGCAGCACAGAACGCTATCGGAAGCAATGTAGAGACACTTTACAATGTTGTCAAGGATAAGATTGAAGCAGCTGAGTTCATAATAAAAGAAGGCTCAACAATAACCGGAATCCAACTTTCTATGCTTAAATTCAAACCTAATGTACTTATTGCGGCGATACTCAGAAACGGACAAGTTATCGTACCACGAGGAAACGATATGCTACAGCCCGGAGATTCCGTAATAATCGTATCTGATATTCTTGGTATGAAGGATATCACGGATATTCTCAGATAAGAGGTGCCGCAATGAACTATAAAATGATTTCCTACACACTTGGATGGATTCTTATCTTTGCCGCCGCTTTTATGACTGTCCCGATGATAACTGCAATAATTTACAGTGAAGTCACATTTTTCTACTTTTTAGGCACTGCAGTTGTCTGCTTGATAATCGGAAGACTGCTCACGTTCAGAAAAAGGAAAAATACCAATCTTTATGCAAGAGAGGGATTTGTAATCGTAGCACTGAGCTGGATTATCCTCTCCTTATGCGGTGCTATGCCGCTTTGGCTATCAGGCGTAATCCCTTCCTTTATTGATGCTCTGTTTGAAATCGTTTCAGGCTTTACCACTACAGGTGCAAGTATTCTGAATGATGTCGAAGCAATGCCAAAATGCATACTTATGTGGCGTAGCTTTACTCACTGGATTGGTGGTATGGGAGTACTTGTTTTTATAATGGCGTTTCTTCCTCTGTCAGGAGGCAATAACCTTCATATTATGAAAGCGGAAAGCCCTGGTCCCGTTGTCGGTAAACTGGTACCAAAAATCAAAACCACTGCCTTTATCCTTTATGCGATTTATTTTGCACTTACCCTACTTGAATTTATCTTTTTGTTATTTGGCGGAATGTCACTTTTTGACGCTGTCAACACAGCCTTTGCTACTGCGGGTACGGGTGGCTTCGGATTTTTAAATTCAAGCATGGCAAGCTTTTCGCCTTATATAAAGATAGTTATTACGGTATTTATGATACTGTTCTCAATAAACTTCGGCTCATACTATCTCATTTTAAAGGGCAGATTCAAGGAATCAATTACAGCTGAAGTCAAAACCTTCTTATTTATTGTAATTGCGGCAATCACAATTATAACGATAAATATAAGCTCAATGTACACAAACACAGGAGAAGCTCTGCTCGACTCATCATTCACAGTAGCATCTCTTATTTCCACAACCGGCTTTGGCGTAGCGGACTTCAATCAGTGGCCTGAGCTTTCGAGAACATTGCTTGTACTGATAAGCTTTATAGGTGCTTGTGCAGGCTCTACGGGTGGCGGCTTCAAGGTATCAAGACTCGTTATACTGTTCAAAGGTATCAGGAAAGAGCTTAACACTCTTATCCGTCCAAGACAGATAAAAAAAATAAAGATGGATTCGCATACGGTGGATTCTGAAACGATAAGAAGCGTAAACGTCTATCTTATTACCTATGTAGTTATTTTCGTTGCTTCTGTTGTGCTTATATCCTTTGAAAACCACGATATGATAACAAATTTTACAGCAGTTGCGGCTACCTTCAATAATATAGGTCCCGGACTAGAAATGGTCGGTCCTACGCAGAACTTTGCATTCTTCTCAGATTTTTCAAAGATAGTATTTATATTCGATATGCTGATAGGCAGACTTGAGCTGTTCCCTATGCTTTTACTATTCAAGCCTTCGGTATGGAAGAAGTAATAAATTTAACCCCACGATTCCAAAAAATCGTGGGGTTATCTGTATTCAGTTTGTAAAAGTACTCCGAACGAGATTACCTATAACGTAAAAAGCGTATTCGTTCTTTCCTGTTATCGGATGCTGATAAATTATATAGCTATATCCGAATCCATTATAATTATTATCGCCATCCTTTATGCAAAAAAGAGGCTTATTTCCGTTTGCAACAAGCAGAAAATCTGTGATACATATGGAAAAATATATCAGAATAACAGCAATAACCGAACATATAACAACTTTTTTCTTGCTCATAAATAGTTATGAATTAGCCTTATCCATAAGCTCCTTGATTATTTCAAGCACCTTATCCTTTGTTTCCTCTACGGGTACTTTATATGAGAAGCTCTTGTCACGGGCTGTTATTTCACAGCAGTTTTCCTTTAAGTTTCTGGGGCTTACCACAACTCTTACAGGAACACCGAGAAGGTCGGCATCAGAGAACATTACACCTGCGCTTACCTGTCTGTCGTCGTAGATTACTTCTGCACCTGCGCTCTGAAGATCGGCATAGAGCTTATCTGCGCAAGCCTTTACCTCTGCATCATCAGAACGTACTGCACATACGTGTACCTGCCAGGGAGCAATAGGCATAGGCCAGATAGGGCCGTAATCATCGTGGTGCGCTTCGCATACTGATGCGGCAAGTCTGCCTACACCGATACCATAGCAACCCATAATAGGATTATGTGCTTCGCCGTTATTATCAAGATATGTCATATTCATTGTCTTTGTATACTTTGTACCGAGCTGGAATATGTTACCTACCTCAATACCTCTTGAAATAGAGATGCTATGCTTCTTACAGTTGGGACAAATACCTCCTTCAAGGATCTTTGCGAAATCGTGATATTCTACGTTACCGCAGTCACGATCTATGTCAAGACCGCTGTAGTGGTATTCTTCCTTATTACCGCCACAGATAAGGTTGTTGGTGTTCTGTAAAGACGTATCGAATAACACCGTGCAATTGTCTGTGATGCCTACAGGGCCTGTAAAGCCTGCGAAAAGTCCACAATCCTCTGTAACTACTGCAGGGTGAATTTCACAACCTACGAAGTTTCTGAGCTTTGTTTCATTTACGTCTACGTCACCTCTTACAAATACTACGATATAGGAATCATCTTCGTTTCTCTGGTAGATAACCGCCTTACAAGTCTTTTGAGGCTCTACCTTGAAGAAATTGCATACATCCTCGATTGTGTGTACGTCGGGTGTGTGTACAAGCTCCATTGCGGCTGAAACGTCATCACGTGTATTTTCGATAATGCTTTCTGCCGCTTCCATATTAGCGGACATACCGCATTCGCTACAGATAGCGATAGAGTCCTCACCAATGGGAGTGAGGAGCATAAATTCGTGGGATACGCTACCTCCCATCATACCGGAGTCAGACTTTACAGATACTACGTCAGGCACGCCTGCGCGCTTGAAAATGCGCTCATAAGCCTTGTGGCACTTGTCGTAATATTCTTCTAAATCCTCCTGGGAGGTATGGAAGGAATATGCATCCTTCATTGTAAATTCACGAACACGGATAAGACCGCCTCTGGGACGGGCTTCGTCACGGAACTTGGTCTGAATCTGATAAATCATAAAGGGATACTTTGTATAGCTCTGACCGTATTCACGAACGAGATGTACAGCTGCCTCCTCGTGAGTCATACCAAGTACCATCTGATTTCTGTTTCTGTCAGAGAATCTTAAAAGCTCACTACCGATGCCTGCATATCTGCCGGATTCCTCCCAGAGAGTTGCAGGCATAACTACAGGGAACTGAACTTCCTGACCGTCGATTGCATCCATTTCTTCTCTTATGATCTGTTCAATTTTTCTTGTAATTCTCTTTGTAGGCATATAGGATGAGAATATACCGTTAGCCATATACTTGATATAGCCACCTCTTACCATTATTGCATGGCTGTCAATCTGACAATCAGAGGGTCTTTCTTTGAATCTGTCGCCAACTAATTTTTCAAGCTTCATTGTTTTTTCCTCCATAAAATAAAATAAGCCCTGAGAAATCTCAGGGCGAACTGTTACTATAGTCCGTGGTACCACCTAAATTCGGTAAAAACCGCACTCACAAAGTACAAATATACTTCTTCTCTGTAACGGGAGAACCCGACTCCGCTTGTATCACGGGTGGCTCAAAGACGGGACAGAAAAATTCTTCTTTAAGGGCTCTCACCTGCCACCCTCTCTCTGAAAAGAAAAATAATCCTTGTTTCTTATCACAGCCTTTTAAATATCGTGTTAATTCTAACATAAAAAACGCTGTTTGTCAAGTGGGATTTTTATTTTAATAACGCTATTTTTCTAGTTATATAAAAAAATTCAGAATTTATAAAAATTTTTATAAAACCCCTTGATTTTTATTACGTTATGTGTTAATATTGGAGTATAGTAAACGATTACAATGCTTTTCAAAGAAGAGTAATCGTTATTCTTCTGCCGAGGAAGGCGAAGAAAAATTTTATAAAAATATTTTCAGAAAACGAAAGGTTGGTATTTACTATGAAGTTTTCAGACGGCTTCTGGATGAACAAGCAGGGTTACGACGTAAACTATGCTACACAGATCTATGAAATCAAGACAACAGAAAACTCTATAACAGTTTTCGCTACAAACCAGTGGATTGGAAACAGAGGTATGACTCTGGGTGGTCCCGTACTCGAAATCACATTCACGTCTACTCTTGCTAACTCAATTAAGGTTACTATCGAACACTACAAGGGTGCTGTAAAGAAGGGTCCTTACTTCAATCTTTATGAAGACAAGAGCTTTAAACCCGTTATTACAGAAAAAGAAGGCTATTGGGAGCTTTTATCCGATAAGACTTCCGTACGCATCGCCAAGGCAGGCTCAGGCTGGGACGTAAAGTACTTCTACGAAGACAAGCTTCTTACTAAGGAAGGCTGGAGAACAACATCTTACATAGAAGAACAGCAGTGGCTTACAAACTATCGTATGCAGGGCGCTCCCGCAGAACGCTTCTACGCTCATCAGCAGACAGACTGCCCCGCAAGAATCAGAGAAATGCTCAACATTTCCGTTGGTGAAAACATTTACGGCTTCGGC
>JAFQUH010000077.1 GCA_017408635.1 Ruminiclostridium sp.
CATCGCAGTTTACAACAATACAGAGAAGCCTGTATTCACAATCGGTATCGAGGATGATGTTACAAACCTCTCCCTCGCTATCACAGAGAACCCCAACACAACTCCCGAAGGTACAACCTGCTGCAAGTTCTGGGGACTCGGCTCTGATGGTACTGTTGGTGCTAACAAGAACTCCATCAAGATCATCGGTGACCACACAGACATGTATGCACAGGCTTACTTCGCATACGACTCCAAGAAGTCCGGCGGTGTTACAATTTCTCACCTTCGTTTCGGTAAGTCACCCATCAAGTCAACTTACTTCGTAAACAAGGCTAACTTTGTAGCTTGCCACAACCCCTCATATATTGACAAGTACGATATGGTTCAGGATGTTATCCCCGGCGGTTCATTCTTACTTAACTGCCAGTGGTCAGTAGAAGAGCTTGACGAAAAGCTCCCTGCACCCGTTAAGGCTTACATCGCTAAGAACAATATCAACTTCTACATCATCAACGCTATCAAGGTTGCTAAGGAAATCGGTCTTGGCAACAAGACAAATACTGTATTACAGTCTGCATTCTTCTCTATCGCTAACATCATCCCCGCTGATGAAGCTATCGATTATATGAAGAAGGCTGCATACAAGTCATTTGCTAAGAAGGGCGAAGAAATTGTTAACATGAACTACGCCGCTATCGAAAGAGGCGCAGGCGAAGTAATCAAGGTTGACGTTCCTGCTTCCTGGGCTGATGCAGAGGGTACACTCCCCGTATCAGTAGCAACAGGCGACAGAAAGGATCTCGTTGACTTCGTTAACAACATCCTCATCCCCGTAAACGCTCAGAGAGGTGACAGCCTCCCCGTTTCTACATTCGTAGATATGGCTGACGGTACATTCCCCCAGGGTTCTGCAGCTTACGAAAAGCGTGGTATCGCAGTAGACGTTCCCGAGTGGATTCCTGAAAACTGCATCCAGTGTAACCAGTGCTCCTTCGTATGTCCTCACGCAGTAATCCGTCCTATCATCCTTTCCGAAGAAGAAGCTGCAAAGGCTCCTGCAGGTGCAAAGATGAAGGATGCTATGGGTCTGCCCGGCATGAAGTTTGCTATGGTTACATCTGTACTTGACTGTACAGGTTGCGGCGTATGTGCACAGGTTTGTCCTTCCAAGACAAAGGCTCTCGAAATGAAGCCTCTTGATTCTCAGATGGCTGAACAGGCTATGTTCGACTACGCTATGACAGTTTCCGAAAAGCCTGAAGTAAACGAAAAGTTCAAGGAAACAACAGTTAAGGGCTCACAGTTCAAGCAGCCTCTCCTCGAGTTCTCCGGCGCTTGCGCAGGCTGTGGTGAAACACCTTACGCAAAGCTCATCACACAGCTCTTCGGTGACAGAATGTACATCGCTAACGCTACAGGTTGCTCTTCAATCTGGGGTGGTTCTGCTCCTTCAACTCCTTACACAGTTAACAAGGAAGGCAAGGGTCCTGCTTGGGGTAACTCACTCTTCGAGGATAACGCAGAATACGGTCTTGGTATGTTCCTTGCACAGGATACATTAAGAGGCAGAGCACAGTCACAGCTTAAGGTTATGGCTGAAAAGACAGAAAACGCTGATGTTAAGGCTAAGATTGACGCTTACTTTGCAACAGCAAACGATGGCAAGGCTAACGCTGTTGCTACAAAGGAACTCGTAGCTGCTCTCGAGGCTTGCGATTGCGATTGCGCTGAAAAGGCTGCAGTTCTCAAGGCTAAGGACTTCCTCTCCAAGAAATCCAACTGGATCTTCGGTGGTGACGGCTGGGCTTACGATATCGGTTACGGCGGTGTTGACCACGTTCTCGCTTCCGGTAAGAACGTAAACATCTTCGTATTTGATACAGAAGTTTACTCCAACACAGGCGGTCAGGCTTCCAAGGCTACAAACGTAGGTGCGGTTGCTCAGTTTGCTGCAGGTGGTAAGGATGTTAAGAAGAAGGATCTCGCTGGTATCGCTATGAAGTATGGCTACGTATACGTTGCACAGATCTCCATGGGTGCTGATATGAACCAGTGCTTAAAGGCTATCGCAGAAGCAGAAGCTTACGACGGTCCTTCACTGATCATTGCATATGCTCCTTGTATCAACCACGGTATCAAGGGTGGTCTTACAATCGCTCAGAAGGTAGAAAAGGAAGCTGTACAGGCTGGTTACTGGCACTTATTCAGATTCAACCCTGCTGCTCCCGAAGGAACAAACCCCTTCACACTCGACAGCAAGGCTCCTACAGGCGATTACAAGGAATTCATGATGAGAGAAGTTCGTTACAACTCCCTCATGCGTGCTAACCCCGAAAGAGCTACAGTTCTCTTCGATAAGGCTGTTGCTAACTCCAAGAAGCGTTACGAAGACCTCGTTGGTCTTGTAGAATACTACAAGCCCCAGGCGTAATTCCACTAATTGATGCTACGTTTAAACGGCATATAAATAAAGCCGAAATGAAATTTTCATAATAGGTTTAAAGCCCCTCCGACTTGATCGGAGGGGTGATTTTTTTCTGTTGCTTTTTGTCTTGAAATATGCTATTATAGAATTATTGAAAAAACAAAAGGAGAGCCTGTATATTGGATAATTTTTTTAAAATTTCTGCCAGAAAAACCACGATAAGAACGGAGCTTTCGGCGGCACTTACAACCTTCTTCGCTATGGTTTACATTCTTATGGTAAACCCCGAGATTTTTTCAAACCCTCTCACTGACGGTTCAAATCCGCTGGGCGTATCCTACGGCGCAATTTATATTGCTACCGCCGTGTCCGCTATCATAGGCACGTTGCTTATCGGACTTCTCGCAAATCTGCCTTTAGCACAGGCGAGCGGTATGGGACTTAACGCCTTCTGCGTACATACGGTCTGCATAGGCTTCGGCTTCAGCTATGCAAACTCAATGGTGCTTGTACTTATCGACGGTATCGTATTCGTACTGCTTACCGTTACCGGACTTCGCAAAAAGATTTTTGATGCTATTCCCGCAATGGTAAGAGCAGGTATACCTGCCGGCATCGGTCTTTTTATCGCCCTTTTAGGACTCAAAAATTCAGGCGTTGTCAAGGTAACCTCATCAGGTATGGAGCTTGGCTCCTTCAATATACTCAATATGGCATGGTCTGATATTATGCCTTTGGTAGTATGCCTCATCTCTTTCTTTGCTATCGTAGTTATGTCCAAGAAGAATATAAAAGGCTCTGTATTATGGGGAATACTTATAGGTATGGCAATGTACTACTTCTTCGGACTTACAATCCCCGGCTTCTATGAAAAGCTCAACATTTCCCTTACAAGCCCCTTCGCCGCGTTCGGCGAATTTACAGAGCAGTCACTCGGTAAGGTGTTTACCGAAGGCTTCGACTTCTCACGTTTTATAGAAGCTAACGGAATGGCAAACTTTGTTATTGGTATTCTTACAACCTCTCTTGCGTTCTGCATGGTTGATATGTTCGATACTCTTGGTAATCTCTATGCCGCTTGCCGCAAGGGTAATCTGCTTACAAAGGATGACGATATCCCAAGAGTAAATCAGGCTATGATTTCAGACGCTATTGCAACCTGTGTCGGTGCGGTATGCGGTACCTCTACGGTTACCACCTTTGCCGAATCCACAGCAGGCGTTGCAGAGGGCGGCAGAACAGGTCTTACTTCAGTCTTCACCGCTATATTCTTCTTTATAGCAATGTTCTTAAGTCCTATAGCACAGCTCATTCCCGGATGCGCAACCGCCGCCGCCCTTCTTTACGTAGGTGTTCTTATGATGAGCTCTATAAAGGACGTAGACTGGGACAAGCTCGAAATTGCAGTTCCCGCTTTCCTTACAGTAGCGGTTATGCCTTTTACGGGAAACATATCCTACGGTATCGCTTTCGGTATGATTTCCCACGTAGTTATCGAGCTTTTCACAGGCAACGGCAAGAAGGTAAAGGTAAGCACCTACGTACTTGCACTTATGTTTGTAGCGCTTCTCCTTCTTACACACTGATAAAAGAAAAATGAAGCCGCATAGGTCGGATGGTCTTACAGAAGTAATTAAAGCCACTTTTGATTTTGTGTCAAAGGTGGCTTTGTGTTGTTTACATCATGGATTTCACGTTGGAATTTGTTATAATCTACTTGATGAAAAATAACGATTCGGTAAGCGGATAGCAACAGACAGTTGCTTGTCAATACTGACAACCCGTGATATAATATAACCACAAAATACAGGTGGTGATTTTATGGAAACGAAAGATATTATCTACGAATTAAGAACGAAAAAAGGACTCTCACAAGAGGAGCTTGCCGAAAAGATATTTGTGACAAGGCAGGCTGTATCCAGATGGGAAACCGGCGAAACGATGCCCGGTATAGATACGCTCAAGCTACTTTCCAAATTGTTTGACGTGTCTATCAATACGCTCCTCGGCTCTCCGAGAGAGCTTATCTGTGAGTGCTGTGGTATGTCGATTGACGACTGCAATCTCGGTCGTGACAAGGACGGACTTTTTAACGAGGAATACTGTAAATGGTGCTATTCCGATGGTGAATACACCCTTGATATCTGGAAACAATACGCAGAAATCGGTGGAAAAGAAAAACTCGAAGAATTTAAACAACAGCTGATTCACGAAATCAATACGCTTTTACATATCGAAGGATTGCCCAAAGTTGTAAATTTAAACGTGCTGTCGGGTGAATTTATCAATCTGGAATACATTTTACCAAGTGGAGAAAAAGTGAAATTCCTAGACGATAAGCAGACCTATCTTGGCAGTCAGCTTGAAAGTGAATTCGGGGGCAGATGCTTTGGTATAGCGGCTAATATGGATTTCCTTTTAGTCTGTACCTATGAGGAAGACGGACAAAATCCTGAACTGGTGATTTACAAAAAGAGATAATCTGAATTCAATTTATCTGTAAGATATTAAAATAACCCGTGAAGAATTTCTTCACGGGTTATGCTTTAAGTCAGCAAAAAAATATAAGGGGCTGTTTTCAGCCCCTTGTTTTTAGTCTTCGCAGCAGGTTTCGCAATGCTCTTCGATAACACCAACGATAGGTGTAGGATCGATACCCTGACGGGTGTAGTAATCAGCAAGTGCAGTCTTGATTGCCTGTTCTGCTAAAACAGAGCAGTGGATCTTTGCAGGAGGCAGACCGTCGAGAGCCTCTACAACCGCCTTGTTTGTGAGCTTTAAAGCCTCCTCTACAGACTTACCCTTGATCATTTCCGTGGCGATGGAGCTTGTAGCTATAGCCGCACCGCAACCAAAGGTCTTGAACTTTACGTCTGTGATGATGCCACCGTCTATCTTGAGATACATCTTCATGATATCTCCGCACTTTGCATTACCTACTTCACCAACGCCGTCAGCATTTTCAAGCTCGCCTATATTTCTGGGGTTTGCGAAATGGTCCATTACTTTTTCTGAATATAACATATTTATGTCCTTCCTTTCGGTATGTTTTACTTTATTTTAAAGGTTTCGCCCTTGATTATGTGTTCCCATAAAGGTGACATACTTCTGAGCTTTGCAATGATTTCAGGCAGTACCTGAAGTAATGCGTCTACCTCTTCTTCCGTTGTATATTCTGACATTGAGATACGCAGTGAGCCGTGTGCTATCTCGTGGGGAAGTCCTATAGATAAAAGCACGTGGGAGGGATCAAGCGAGCCTGACGTACAAGCAGAGCCGCTGGATGCCGCAATACCCTGAAGATCAAGCTGGAGCAGAAGGCTTTCACCTTCAACGCCCTCAAAGGAGAAATTAAGGTTGCTTGCCATTCTTCTTTCTCTGTCACCGTTTAAATGAACTCTGTCGATCTTCATAACGGCGTCGTATATCTTATCCTGTAAGGGCTTGAGCTTTGCATTCTTGCTGTCGATGTTCGCAGTAGCCTCCGTAAGAGCAACACCAAGACCAACGATTGCAGGAACGTTTTCTGTACCCGCTCTTCTGTTTCTTTCCTGAGCGCCGCCGTCGATGAGATTGGGCAGACGGTACTTCTTATTGATGTAAAGAACGCCGCAACCCTTCTGGGCATGAATCTTATGACCGCTGAGGGAGAGCATATCGATATTCTGTTCCTTCACGTTGATGTGAACGTTACCAATAGCCTGAACTGCGTCTGTGTGGAAAATTACACCCTTTTCCTTACAGATAGCACCGATTTCAGCAATAGGCTGAATCGTACCAATCTCGTTATTGGCATACATAATCGTAACTAAAGCAGTATCGGGACGGATAGCATTTGCCACGTCCTCTGCCTTTACTACGCCGTTTTCGTAAACGGGAAGGTAGGTTACTTCAAAACCTTCCTTTTCAAGAGCCTTTAAGGGATGTAAAACTGCGTGATGTTCAAAAACTGATGTGATGATGTGCTTTTTACCTTTAGCCGCCATCAGCTTTGCAGTACCCTTTATTGCCCAGTTATCACTTTCACTGCCACAGCTGGTGAAGTAAACCTCGTTTTCTTCACAGCCAAGAGCGTCAGCTACCTGCTTTCTGGCATTGTTTACCGCAATTGCCGCCTCTCTGCCAAGAGTGTAGATAGAGGAGGGATTGCCGTAGCCTTCCTTTAAGTAGGGAAGCATAGCCTCTAATACCTTGTCGCTTACCTTTGTGGTAGCGGCATTGTCAAGATAGATTCTTGTCTTAAGCATTTTATTGTATCCTTTCTTTATGTGAAGGATTTCAGCTTTATTTATATACTGAAACCGCACTTATTTAGTCCGATTTCTATTATATACTATTTTACTATTAATATCAATAGTTTTTTTGAAAAAAGTCAAAAAAATTACTGTGCAGAATTTATCCTGCACAGTAACCGGTTTAATTTACAGTTCTGTCGTCAACGTAGCCCTCGGGCATCTTGATATTTTTCTTTATTTCCAGCTTGTCGTAGTACATATCCTTATCTGCACGGGCGAATACGTCTGTGTAGGTTTCGTAGGACTCTGAGCCTTTATATTCCGAATAGCCGATTGCTATATGTAAGCCAAGCTCGTATCTTGTAGAGCCTTCGTTGAACTTGTCTACCGCCGCCTTGAATTCAGCCTTCAGCTTTTCGCATACACCTGCTTCAGGATTCAGTATGATACATACGAATTCGTCACCGCCGATACGGAATATTTCATAATCGGCAAATATTCTGTGAATTATTTCCGATGAATCAGAAATAAGCATATCGCCGAATTCGTGGCCGTGTCTGTCATTGTACATCTTGAGATAGTTGATATCCATTACGATTACGGCATAGCCTGAACCGGGGTGTTTTGCAACTATTTCCGCTCTCTTTATCGCCTCGGCATAAGCCGCCTTGTTACCTGCGCCTGTTGCGGCGTCGGTAAACGCCTGTTTGTTGATTTTAGAAATAAACCGCTTAAGCTCACCAACCGTTGTTCTGAAGCTGTCTGCCAGCGTGCCTATCTCATCCTTAGACTTGCAGACTATTTCTACGTCAAGGTCGCCGGAGGCAATCTGCTTTGATACCTCTGTCAGATGCTTGATAGGTTTGAAGAGGAAGGTTACCGTTTCCATTGTAACGATGAAGGTAATGCAAAGCGCCAGGAAAAGCACTAAAGATATCTGGGACATGAGATTATTTCTGTCCGATTCGATCTCTTCTCTCGGTATAGTGAGAACAAGGATCATATCGTTGGCAAGTCGCTGTACCGAAATGTTTCTTTCCTTGCCGTCTGTGGTAGGAGCATTTATGATATCGTCAGGCTTTGCATTCAGCAGGGTTTCTCTGTCAACTCCGAAGAAGGATTTGAAGTTATCGTTTGATACGCCCTTGGGATAGTTCTTGTGATAGATAAGCTCCGCCTTATCATTGCACAGATAAGCAAAGCCGGAATCATACGCCTTGATATTATCAATGGTTGAAATAACCAGCTTCATATCGATATCCATACCGATGACGCCGATAAAGTTACCACCCTTCATTACAGGCATAACGTAGGATATCATCTGTATGTTTTCTGCACGGTTGGGATCGGTATAAGGATCTATCCATTGAGGCTCGCTTGTCATTTTAGGAAGCAGATACCATCTTGTTTCCTTGCTGAGCGAGATATCTGTTAAATCAGACATAGGATGAGGATAAAAACCGGGTACGGGTGCAGGAGCTTCTTCCTGCTCTTCGCCTTCCTCATAGTACTCTGAATCCTCTGTATCCTGTGTGAGATTCGGATCGCCGTTTTCGTAATATACAAGCAGACATCCGTCAAGAGGGAACTCAAATTCAGGTGCAAATCTTATGTATGCGGAAATAGCACCGGGAGTGTTTTCTGCCGCATTCTTGAGCAATACTTCTATTTCGCTTACGTACTGACCGAGCAGATAATCGTTATAACGGTAATCCTCGACGTCTGTAAACTTGCTTTCAGCATAGGAATGTGCTATCTTTACCGATTGCTCGATGCTTGCCATTATAGTGTTTATACTTTGTGCGTCCTTGGATGCGGTAAGGGTGATTATGGATTTCGAGTTCTTATCTACAATCAGTCTTGAGCTGATAAGACTGACGGCGCCTATGGCTATAGCTGCCAGTAGCACGCAGACAAACGTCATAACGACGAACTTGGTTTTGAGAGATTTTTTCATTTGATTTGTGATGCCTTCCTCAGTACAGGATTACGTAGCTTCCGTATTCAACGTGATCCTTTTTGTTCATGATTTTTTCGATTTTTTACTTTTTATATTCAATGAGTTGTATACCCTCTTTCCGAAAGGGTATAAGGATACAATTTTCTTATTATATACATAACAATTTTAGCACATATTCTAATAAAAATCAATAGTTTTTGAAAGAATTAAGAAATTTATTTTACTCCATTAACTAAATTTTACATTGATTTGCATATTTCACCTAATTTTTATTTTTATATGTTGATTTATTTGTTGAAAATATGCTATAATTAAAATGTCGGAAAATGTCGGCAATTCTTCTAAAAGGAGGTACTACCTTTGGAAAATAACAATAACAGCAGCAGAATATTTATTTCAGGCAAGACTATAGTTACTTTTACGATTATAATCGTGCTTGTTACCGTAGCAGTAGTACTTGCGATCATCTCTTCGGGAAAAAAGCCTGAAGAACCGAAAAAGGAGATCATTACGGAAGTGATGCTTCAGGAGGTTATCGACGTCAGCGAGCTTTCGACCTTTGAAGCAGTATACAACGGCGTAGCCAAGGTCTATAATAAGCAGAAGCCTGTGGAAATAGACTATTACGTAAGCTATTGCTCCAAGATAAAAGCGGGTATCGATTTTGAAAAAGTCAGCATTTCCGTAGATAACGAAACCAAGAAAATCATAGCCACACTCCCCGAGGTCACTATCACAGACGTGACTGTTGATATTACCACCCTTGACTACATATTCCAGAATACCGCCGCAAACAACTCCTCTGTTGCGGAAGAGGCATATAAGGCGTGCATAGAGGACGCAACCGTTGAAAGCAGAAGACAGAGGGATATATATACCTTTGCCCAGCAAAATGCGGAAAACGTTATAAGAGCGCTTATAACACCCTTCGTAAGTCAGATAGACGATGAATATATTCTTGAAATAATCATACCGGAGGTGGAGGAATGAAGAAGATAATTGCTTTAGCTATGTCCCTTGTAATGTGCCTTGCGCTTACCTCCTGCAATTCGGGTAACGAAAGCTCCGTACCTGAAAAAATACCCGAGCCTGAAATCACCAAGATGAGATCCATCTGCGAGCTTGCTACAATGGAATGCTATTATCACAACGTGGCAAAGTTCTATGAGGAAAAGGCAGAATCATTTTTGTGGTTTACGAAGGACAAGCATTTCTGGATAGAATATGCAGGCGTTGTAACTATAGGTATAGATGCCTCTCTTGTAAACGTAATGGTAGAGGATGAAAAGGTAACCATCACTATGCCGCCTGCAAAGGTACTCGGCTGTAAGGTCGATGAGTCTACTCTTAATCACAGATCCGTTATAGTAGCAAACGGCTCTGCGGCAGTAACCGCCGAGGATCAGACCGCCGCCTTTAAGGAAGCACAGAGAGAAATGCAGGACGTTGCCTCCAACGATATGATGCTTTTGAAAAATGCCCAGCAGAGAGCACAGAAGCTGATAGAGGACTACGTTGTAAATCTGGGTGAGATGGTAGGCAAGGAATATTACGTTACCTGGCTTTACGTAACAGAGGACGGCACGCAGAATATCACGACCTCCTCCCAAAGCGACACCACAACACAGTAAAACCGACATAAAGCCCGAGGGACATACCTTCGGGCTTTTGATAAAGGAGAAGCAATGAAGATAGCCTTTTTATCAGACATTCACAGTAACTATCACGCTCTAACAGCCTGCTATCGATATATAGAAAAAAACAATATAGATCATATATGCTATCTTGGGGATTACATATCCGATTTCCCGTACCCCGTAAGAACTCTCGAGGCTATAAAGGAATTTGCGAGGGATCATAGCTGCTTTTATATAAAGGGTAACAGAGAGGAATATATGGAAAATGCCTTTAAAAATAACGTGACCTTTAATAAAGGAAGTCAGCAGGGCTCTCTTCTGTACACTTATGAAAATCTGCGGGAGGAGGATATAAAGTGGTTTATGTCACTACCCGTTTCCTGTGAGATAACTATCGGGGACTATGCGCCCTTTGGCATTAGTCATGGAGGGTATGACAATTCAAGGGATATTATAACAATCCATGATAATACCGCTTATAATTTTATAAAGAAGCAGACGACAAGACTTCATATTCTGGGGCATAGCCACAAGCCCTTTATATATGAACGTGACGGAAAAATACTTCTTAACCCCGGTTCTGTGGGAGTACCTGTAAGCGGCAGAAAAAAGGCACAGATGGCAGTTGTGACGTTTCGGGCGGATATGATAATGCCTGAATTTGTCGAGTTGCCCTATGACACCGAGTCTGCTATAATAGAATTCTATGAAAGCGGTCTTATAGAATATGCAGACGTCTGGTCAAGAACGATGATAGCCATAATCGAAACAGGCGAGCATTATAACGAAAAATGCATACGCCTTGTAGAAAAGCTGGCAGAGCAGAGCGGCAGGGATTTTTCCGACGAAGAATTATGGCAGAATGCCGCCGAGATACTCGGTATATGATATTACTGCGAAAGTCTGCCGTCGCAGGAAGAAATGATTTTATAAAGCTCCCTTGAATTTTCAGGGGAGCATTTTATCTGCAGTAATGCAGAAGAGGATTTTCTCACGTCCTCGCTGGTGGCGTTTTCAGGGAAGACAGGACAGAACATCCCTGACGTATACCCCGTACTTACCGTGGCGTTGGGCAATACGGCACAGTAGCTGTAATACCCCGTGATATCGTGGAGCATAGTTATATCGCTATGGATAAAGGGATATTTTTCGTTTATAAGAGCGGATACGTATCCCGCTTTTTCAACACTTTCAAACCTTGCTTTTATTTTCATTTTCGAAAACTCCTTTTATTTTTATTATCTGTCGCCATAATATTTTAAAACCCGCTAATTTTTTCATGAAAATGAAGCCAAAACATTGAAAAACGGTATAAAATATGGTATACTTATATGGAATATGATTAATTGGACAGGAGATGAAACTATGGATATAAACGTAGGTGATATCCTCACTATGAAAAAGGAGCATCCCTGCGGCAGTAAGGAAATGCTTGTACTACGTATAGGTGCGGATTTCAAGCTGAAATGTAAGGGCTGCGGCAGAGAATTCATGACTCCCAGAGCAAAGTGCGAAAAGAAGATAAAATCCATAGCTTCGGCAAATATACAGACAGAGGACAAGGAGAAGGACAATGCTTGACAAATTAAAGGGTATGGAAAAGCGCTTCGACGAGATAAACGAGCGTCTTACCGATATAAATGTCATAAATGATCAGGAGCAGTATAAGAATCTTATGAAGGAGCTTAAGAATCTGACTCCTATAATGGATAAATACAGAGAGTACAAGGCGGCAAGCGACGATTTTGAAGAAGCAAGGGCTATGCTTGACGAGGGCGGACTTGATAAGGATTTCAAGGAAATGGTGCAGGCACAGTTTGAAGAAAACAAGGCACTTATCGAGCAGTACACCGACGAGCTTAAAATATTGCTCTTACCTAAGGATCCCGACGACGATAAGAACGTTATTATAGAGATCCGTGGCGGTGCAGGCGGTGAAGAGGCGGCACTCTTCGCAAACTCACTTTACAGAATGTACACCATGTACGCACAGCTCAAGGGCTGGAAGCTGGAGGTCATAAACTCAAACCCCACCGAGCTTGGCGGCTATAAGGAAATCAGCTTTTCCGTCGAGGGCGAGGGAGCGTATGCAAAACTGAAATACGAAAGCGGCGTTCACAGAGTTCAGCGAGTTCCGGAAACCGAAACTCAGGGCAGAATCCACACTTCAACCATTACCGTAGCGGTGCTACCTGAAGTGGAAGAGGTGGACGTGGAGATAAACCCCGCAGATTTAGAATTTCAGACCTACCGTTCCAGTGGCGCAGGCGGTCAGCATATCAACAAGACTGAATCCGCTATCCGTATCATTCATCATCCCACAGGCGTAGTGGTAGAATGTCAGGAGGAACGAAGCCAGTATAAGAACAAGGACAAGGCTATGAAGATGCTCTACAGTAAGCTCTACGAAGCGAAACTGAACGAGCAGACCAGCAAGATTGCGCGTGAGAGAAAAATTCAGGTAGGCACGGGCGACCGCTCCGAAAGAATAAGAACCTATAATTACCCCCAGAGCCGTGTTACCGACCACAGAATAGGACTTACGTTATATAAACTCGAAGCAATGCTGAACGGCGACTGCGACGAAGTATTCGAGGCGCTGGCGATAGCGGACAGAGCGGCAAAGCTTGCGGCAAGTAATGAAAATTAAGGTGATATATTGGAAACAGAAGTTTTAAAGCCCTCAATCGAGGTGCTGAAAAAGGCGGCAGAGCTTATAAAAAGTGGCGAGGTAGTGGGCATCCCCACAGAAACCGTGTACGGTCTTGCGGCAAACGCCTATGACAGTAAGGCTTGTGCAAGGATTTTTGAAGCCAAGGGCAGACCTCAGGATAATCCGCTGATAATCCATATCAGTAGTTTAGAGATGCTGAAAAACTCCGTAAGAGAGATACCTCCTTTAGCGCTCACCCTTGCGGATAATTTCTGGAGCGGACCGCTGACTATGATCTTTCCGAAAAAGGATATCGTACCCGATACTACAAGCGGCGGACTGGATACAGTCGCAGTCCGTATGCCTGATAATGAGGATACGCTGAATCTGATAGAAATGTGCGGTTTCCCCTTAGCCGCTCCCTCGGCAAACCTTTCAGGCAGTCCCAGTCCCACGTCGGCAAATCACGTCTATAACGATATGAAGGGCAGAATCCCTCTCATAATAGACGGTGGCGAATGCGAAAAGGGAGTAGAAAGCACAGTCATCTGCTTTACCGATAACGGCACGGCAGTAAAGATACTCCGCCCAGGCGCAGTCACGGAAGAGATGTTAAGCCGCTTCTGTAGGGTTGAAACGGATAAGAACGTATTCGAAAAGCCGCAGGAAAACGAAAAGGTCATCTCCCCGGGAGTAAAGTATAAGCAGTATTCTCCGAAGGCTGAAATAATAATAATTGAAACGGACGATGAAAAGGCTCTGGCGGATTTTCTGAACAGTAAAAAGCAGGAAAATGTCTACGGCGTTATTTTCGGCAACGAGCAGGGTATAGATATAACTACCTTAAGCTACGGCATTACCGCCGAGGAGCAGGCACATAATCTTTTCGCACTCCTCCGTCATAC
>JAFQUH010000078.1 GCA_017408635.1 Ruminiclostridium sp.
ACGTGTATATGCAAAGAAGGCATACAGAATCCCCGAGGCAGGAAGAACCGCAAAGGGAACGAACCTTGTAAACATCATCGAGCTTCAGGATGGTGAATTCGTAACGGCAATCATTCCTATTACCGAATTCACAGAGGGCGAATATCTCACTATGATAACCAAGCGAGGCGTAACGAAGAGAACGCTTCTTACCGACTTTGAGTATCAGAGAAAGGGCGGAAAGATAGCTATTAATCTCGACGATGACGACGAGCTTATATTCGTAAGACACACCAGAGGTGATGAAAGCCTTATTATCGCTACAAGAAACGGTCAGGCGGTAAGATTTGATGAGAATAACGTAAGAGCTATGGGAAGAGCTGCAAGAGGTGTAAGAGGTATAACTCTTGACGGTGATGACTACGTAGTAGGCGTTGCTCTCGTTGATGAAACGAAGACACTGCTCACCGTTACCGAAGGCGGTATGGGTAAGAGAACAAGTTTCTCTGACTTCAGACAGATGAAGCACAGAGGCGGTAAGGGTGTGACATGTCACAACATTACCGAAAAGACCGGTAAGCTCGCATCGGTAATTACGGTCGCCGATGATGACGATATTATGATAATAACCAACGAAGGAACGATAATCCGTACTTCCGTATCGGGAATTAACGTTTATTCAAGAACTGCGACGGGCGTTATTCTTATGCGCCTTGCCGACGGAGCATTTATCAATAATATCGCAAGACTCGAAAAAACCGAGGAAATTGAGAAGGAAAGCCTGGAGGTGGATAAGGAGATCGAAAATTCTCCAAAGCCCGAGGTGAAGCCTGAAATTGAGCGTGAGCCGCTTGATTCCGAGGAGGAAACGTTCTGATGAGGAACGCGAAAACAAGATTAGTTTCATTACTGATCGCAGTAATTCTTATTTTATCTGTAACTACTCTTTCGTCATGCGACAAGAGAATAAAATTTGACGAGGCGGAGGTAGTAGCTGCCGCAAGGACGCTTTTGAAGGAAGCCGAATTTTTAAACGAGGTATATTACGGAAGCGGAATTGAGTACACAGAAAATGAAGATTACGACATAGGATACTATTCAAGAGCCAGCAGCGCACATCTTGAGATATTGGGATTCTCCACAATAGATGAGCTGAAAGCTATTACCGAAAAAACATTTTCGGACGGATATTCTTCCCTGCTTTATTCTACTATACTCGGCAATCTTACAGACGATACGTCAATAGTCAGTGCCGCAAGATACTTTCAGAATTACAATGAGGAAACAAAAGAATCTTATATAATGGTCCGTTCAACCTATATTCCAATGTTCAAGGACACGATAGTATATGATTACGATTCCTTAAGAGCTGAAGGATCAAATAAAGAAAAGGTGTTTGTATCCGTGAATGCGACGGTTACAAATTCCGAGGGAAAAAGTCAGACGGTAACGCTGACGGTGGATCTCGTTGAGGAAAGTGACGGCTGGAAAATAGATAATCCTACATACGCAAATTACAACGAGCTTAAAGACCGATACGACGAGCTTAAAGATCAAGATATCAAATAATTTAAAAGCAAAAATAAATAAATTCACAAAGGAGAAAACAAAATGACTTTTAAAGAAAAACTTGTGAAACTCAGAAAACTTAAGAAAATCACTCAGGATGAGTTTGCATGCGCTGTTGGCGTATCCAGACAGGCTGTGTACAAGTGGGAATCCGGTCAGTCCTACCCCGAAGTACCTAAGCTTATCGAGATGAAGCATCTCTTCGGTATCAGCATTGACGATCTTCTTGATGATAACTATGAGGTTATTCTTCCCGAGAAGAAAAAGAGAAAGAGAAGAACCCCTGCTGAAATGGCAGCAGCAAGAGAAGAAGCGGCAGCAAAGGCAGCAGCAAAGGCTGCAGCGAAGGCTGCTGAAGAGCCCAAGGCAGCACCTGCACCCAAGGCAGCTCCCGCACCCAAGGCAGAGACTGTTGCAGCTCCTGTTGTAGAAGCAGCTCCTGTTGCAGAGCCCGCACCCGTTGCAGAGCCTGTTGTAGAAGCAGCACCTGTAGTTAAGGAAGAGCCCAAGGCAGAGCCTGTTGTAGAAGCAGCACCTGTTGCAGAGACTGTTGTAGAAGCAGCTCCTGTAGTTGAGGCAGCACCTGTTGCAGAGTCCGCTCCTGTTGTAGAACCTGTTGCAGAGCCCGCTCCTGTTGCAGAGCCTGAGCCTGTTGCAGCTCCTGTAGTTGAGGAAGTAGCAGAAACCGATGCAAAGAAGAAGGGCTTCTTCGGAAAGCTTTTCGGCAGAAAGTAATTTTTGACTTGATAGGGTAAAAATATCGTAATAAGATAAACGTGAAACAAAAATAACGAAGATTTTTCTGAAGTTAGTATAAAGTTATCCGTTTGAATGGGGCCGTCGCA
>JAFQUH010000079.1 GCA_017408635.1 Ruminiclostridium sp.
AGAGCCGCTATTTTGTAGCCCTCTGCTTTCAGCTTGTCCAGGAAATCAAGCGTTTCGGGATAGATATACGCCGTCAGGTTCATCGACTCATAAAACTTGTTTATTACATCGGAAAGCTCAAATTTTCCTTGCCAATGAGCCGTAGCCTCGCTGAAAATCACATCGGGAGTGACATCAATCTCACGAGGATTGATACGGGGATTATAGCTTTTAAGCACCTCAAAGGATTTGTCTATATCATTTTCGGTTACGCTCAATGAAAGCTCGCTACAAACATAACGGAAACCGTCCTTGTAAAAATCCAACCACGAAAGCGGCATATTCTTGTATTCCATAAGCGTTCCGCCTATGTCGAAAACTATTACTTTATAGCTCATAACTTCCCTCTTTTATCTGTTCTGCGATTTTTCTGTTTCAAAACCCTTCGGGTATCTTCGTTTTAACTTATCTATATTAGCCTGCAGAATTTCTTCCAGTGGCAAATCCAGAGCTGTAGCCGCCTCTGCAAGATACCAGGCTATATCTCCAAGCTCCTCGGCTAAATGCTTTTTATCAAGCTCGTGACCTTGCGCAAGCCATTTCTTTACTATGTCAATTGCTTCACCTGACTCACCGCATAAACCCATTACACTGTTTATAAGCACGTCCTTTTGGGAAAGTTCAGGATTCAGGGTTGTCATCGCAAGCTTCTGATATTCGTTTATAGTCATTTTATACCTCCTGCACCCATTTTAAATCCTTTGCGGGTATTACTATATAATTATCGGCACCTTCGCCTATGCGCAGATATACGTTCCGTATTTCCGCCTGAATAATACTCCTTGCACATACCGGACAAGGTCTTGCTTCGTGTATAGAATTATCACCAGGATTGATACCAACTATATAAATATCTGCATCAATAGTTTGCTGTCTTGAGCAATTGAGTAAGGCGTTCGCTTCGGCGTGGATTGCCCTGCATATACCATAGCCTTCACCCTGATGCATATTTCTGTCCATCCTCGGACAACTACCTGTGTCAATACAGCTTTCAAAACCTCTTGGCGCACCGTTATATCCCGTAGAAATAACCACGTCGTCTTTTACTATAACTGCACCATATTTACGCTTTATGCAGGTGCTTCTGTATGCGAAAACCTCTGCGCAATTGAGATAAGTATCGACTTTTGATACTCTTTTCGAGGACTCAGGACGAACCATATTACATCTTTCTGAAAATAAGTAATCAAGCGACACGTTAAGCTCTTTAGCTAAGTATAACAGCGTTTCTGTTTCGGGATAGCCTATCCCCGATTCCCATTTTGAAACGGTTTGTCTTGAAACGGATAAAAGCTCGGCTAATTGCTCCTGTGTGATATTTCTTTTATTTCGTATTTCCTTAAGATTATCCGAAAATCCCATAAAAACCTCCGATTGTCTGATTTATATACTAATTATACAACCAGCCGATGATATAATCTACCAACCTGCTTTTGCATTTTGGCAACTTAAAGTAGCGTCAGCTGTCCAACTCCTTGACCATAAATACATCAGAAACAGGGTTATTATTATAATTTTCCGTATATGTAAATCCCATTTTTTCGTAAAGTGAAACGGCTTTTTCGCTTTTTCTGTAGGTATCAAGATACATTCTTTTAAAGCCGAGCATTTCAGCGTTTTTTATCGCCGTTTTCATAAGCCGATATCCGAGCTTCTTTCCGTGATACTTTTCATAAACGTATAAGGATTTAAGCTCGCAGCTTTCCTTATCGATAGTTCTTATGCCTACAGCTCCGATAATTTCATCCCCGTCAAAAAGACACCAGAATTTTCTGAAATGCCCTTTTACGTCATTGTAAAAGCTATGTCTGCCATTTATATCAAGCAAACGCTCTGATTCGGGAAGACATTTTTCAAGAAATGCTATAAGACGCTGTTTATAATCTTCTGTATATTCCCTGATAACTACGAAAGCAGATATTTCTTCTCTTTTATAATCCTTATCGCTTATATGAAAGCTTGTACAAGGATCCGGTATATCGGGAATAAATCCCATAGCCTTGTATATCGACTGTGCTCTGTGGTTATGCTCCTTTGTGCCAAGGAAGAAATATTTCGTTTCCATCATCTCAAATGCAAATTTCTTTGCAAGAGACAAGGCTTCTTTTCCGTAGCCGCTTCCCTTTTCTATAATTGCTATTCTTTTAAGTTGGAGCTTTTCACGAGGATTAGCCATATCCGAAAAAATCATAATTCCGATAGATGATCCATCCTCTTTTTCGATGACAGTCTGAAGAAAATTCAAATCTCCCATTTTTGCAATACGCCAGCCTGTAGGCCAGTTTGCAACCCAGGGACTGTTATCCTCGTCACGTTCTACCCTGCTCATAAAATCTATATCTTTCAGGGTTGCCTTACGGATGGTAATACGGTCACCCTTGATTATCTCAAAACGCTCTGTGTCCCCTGCTTTCAGCCCTGCAAGAAAATCTCTTGCAAAGAACTTTTCAAACTCTGCAAGCTGTTCTTCTGTACTACCCTTTCCCTGATTATTTTTGTGTATCTCTAAAAAATCGTAATAAGCGTTTTTATAGATGGGATTTGCGTCTAAAATTTCAAAAAGCTTTTCGTTCATTAATCTGTCCTCCGCTTGAAAATATATTGTATCTTTAACATTTCTGTAGTGGTCATTTCAAGTTCTCCATTACTTCAATTAATTCCCGCCAATGATAAATATGTAAAAAATCAAATTCTGCAAAAGTGCCTTTTCCCTCTGCGGTATAATCGTAAAACACAGGAAAAATCCCTGCACCATTTGCACCGATAACGTCGTTTTCAAAGTTATCACCACAATACCAGACCTTATCAGCTGTTAGTCCAGATTTATTTAAAGCAATCTCAAATAATCTTTTATCAGGTTTTCGCAACATATAATCGCTGGAGGATAAGACGAACTCAAACCTATTATCGGGTAAAAGTCTGTCAAAGCGATCCTTTATAGCTTCTCCCGACCATAAATTGTTGCTTATTACCGCTGTACGAATTCCTGTTTTGTTGAGATAGTCGAGCATTTCATCTGCATAAGGCATAATCGCTCCGGATGATGCAGATGCCCAGAATATAATTTCCTGTTCCAATGGTGTCAAAGAAAACTCAATACCCAAATGCTCAAACGTAAGACGATTGCCGACTCTTGCAGAAATATCGTATCCGAAGGTTTTTCTCACTTTTTCAATCTCTCCGAACACCTCTTGCGTTTCCGCCAATATATCATCAAGAGTAGAATTTTTAGGATTCTTTATTATATACTTCATAAGCTCTGCATTGCCTCTGTCTGAATTCCAGTCAGGCTCGCAAAGTAAGGTTCTGCCATAATCAAAGATTATCATTTCAGGTTTTGTGATTTTCATATCATACCTCTCTATAACTTAAATCTGTCTTTATAATATCATACATTTCAGCGTATTTCAATAAAAAGCCAAAAATTCAAGCGAGAAAACCCCGCTTGAATTCTTTTATAACTACTTATTTATTTCAGATATAACGCCTCTGATTTCAGCCAGATTGTCACATTCTCTGAAAATCTTTTCTTTAAGCTCTTTGCTTATATCCTTTATATCCTTTATATAGATACATCTGATATCAGCGGCAATTGTGGCTTTTACTCCGTTCTCGCTATCTTCAACTACAAGACACTCATCGTTATTAAAGCCTGATAACTTCGCTGCCTTTAAGAATATTTCAGGAGCGGGCTTGCCACTTATTATTTCATCACCACCGATAAGTCCGTCGAAATGTTCGTATATCCCTGCCTTTTTCAGCTTATTTATAGCTGAATCGTGATAGGTGGACGTGGCAACGATCATTCTGATACCATTTACTTTAAGGTAATCGGCTAACTCTTTAAAGCCTTCTTTCACGGCGATGCCGTGCTCCTGCTCGTAATTTTTCAGATACTCTGTTCCCTCTTTCCAGTATTCTTCAAAGGGGAAATCAACACCAAGCTCCTTATAGAAAAGCTCTGCCATAGATTTGTGATTCAGTCCGATGGACATTATAGGCAAAGTCAGATCAATGCCGATATTATACTTATCTATGATATATAGCCACGCTATAAGACCTGTGGATTCGGTATCGAGCAGAGTACCATCCATATCGAATAAAACTGCTTTTATCATATGCTTACCGCCACTATAGCCTTGCATCCGTCAATATGAACGGGAGCAGAAAGATCAACCTTATTGCCGGTGAGAATATCTACAAATTCCCCGCCGATATTGAGATTAAAATCAAATCCGTTTTCATCTGCATTGAGAAGAGTTACGATAGTTTCTCCGTCTGCATCTCTACGGAAGGAATACTGCCTATTTGTAAGCTGGAGATTAGCAAAACTACCATATGCCAGCGCCTTGCTTTCATTTCTTAACTTACAAAGCTTTGTAAGAAGCTCTGTAACGTCGCAGATACCTTCAGCCTTGAACTTATCAAGGTCAAACATTGTTCTTAAAGCATCGTCGCCGTGACTCTTATCTCCTTCAATACCGAATTCACTACCATAATATACACCCGGAATACCCGGCATTGTAAAGAGTAATGAATAAATGAGAGGGATATGCTTCTTATTTTTAAGAATAGTTGCTACTCTTGAAACGTCGTGGTTATCTACGAATGAATATAACAGCTTGCCTCTGTAAATGCACCAGTTTTCACTACCGAACTGACGATTCAGAGAGTAGGAAATCTCGTACATATTAAGCTCGTTGAAGCTGGAGAAAAGTCCCTTGTAGCATTCGTAATTCGTAACACTGTCCAGCATTTCGGGATTCATCCACTTGTTGTAGTCGCCGTGAAGAGTTTCTCCCATAAGCCAGAAATCGTCACGAAGCCACTTGCAATGACCGTGAAGCTCTTTAAGGAAGTTAAGATCAAGACAGTATGCCACGTCAAGTCTTATTCCGTCTATACCGAACTGATTTACCCAGCCTGTTATACATTCCTTTATATAATCCTTTACGGCGGGATTATATAGATTGAGCTTTACAAGCTCATAATGTCCTTCCCAGCCTTCATAGTAAAAGCCGTCGTTATAGCAGGAATTGCCATCGTTTATGTGGAACCAATCTCTATACTGATGATTTCCGTTTCTGACTTCTACGAACTTTCCGAATTCTCTGCCGACGTGATTGAATACGCCATCAAGAATAACCTTTATTCCATTTTCATGTAGCTTGTTGCAAAGGTTTGCAAAATCCTCGTTTGTGCCGAGTCTGGAGTCGATTTTTGTGTAATCTACGGTATCATATCCATGAGCTACTGACTCGAAAACGGGGCCGAAATATATAGCGTTAAAGCCCATTGACTTGATATGAGGAATATTATCCTCTATCATTTTAAGTTTGTTTTCCTTGTTGGGCGTAAAATCATTGATTTTAGGACATCCGCAATATCCTAAAGGATAAATGTGATATACGCTTGCGTTTTTAAACCATTCCATGTACGTTGTTTCCTTTTCTTTTTCATAAATTTTTTAATGCTTTAAGTACGGCCTTTGCTGATTTTTCATCAGCTTCCAAGAAATTGATTGGCTCGTTGATATGCTCAAGATAGTGAGCGTCGGAGTTTGAAATCATCAGACAATCTTTGAAATATGGGTGCTTTTCGCATAGCTCATTTCTGTATCCGACGTGCTTCATTTCAAAAGTCCTGAATTTACTTTCTTCGGGCACTGCACCTAAGTTTGCAATAAGGCTGTTTGCTTTTTTCTCCACGTGTGCAGGAATCATAACACCGCCGTATTCCTCTACCTTGTCGTATATGTATTCAAAACCTATTTTTGTAGCGTTTATAAGTAACGTATCTTCCGTTCCTATGACGTTATCGTCCTCGTCTACTATGAGCTGATCGCCGAATATTGCAGGTACGTTCATAACATTAAGATATTCTGAACGAACGTATTCTCCATATTCCATAGCGGCTTTCAAATCGTCGAAAAGGCACAGAATATGTACTTCTTCCTCGCTGGTAAGCTCCATACCGAACAAAGCCGTGACGCCATAGGCGTCAGCAAGCTTTGCCACCGCAGGACAATTTCTGCAGGAGCAATGGTCGGTTACTGCGATAACGTCAAGATTTTTCAGCGCCGCCATACCGACGATATTTGATGGAAGCATATCGTTGTCACCACAAGGCGAAAGACAGGAGTGAATATGCAGATCGTAGCTTAAGTTGATCATAAGAGATTATACAGCTTTAATGCCGCTTCAAATATAGGCTCATTCGTTTTGAAAACAGTTACGTTCTGCTGTGTAGCCTTAGCCATTCCCGGTTCATCAAGCTCTGCGCCCTCGCAAAGTATGATGCAGGCACAATCGGCTAGCACGCTTACGGCTATGGTGTTCATATTTCCCATAACCGTGAACCAGGCGCAATCGGCACTTGCCTTGCTCATTGCAAAGCTTAAAAGATCGCAGGCAAAAGGTTTTGTGATGACTGTATCACCGTTTCCACCGTTATTGACCAGTTCAAATATATTGTTATCAATAAGTTCCTTTACTGTCATTTCTGAAATTCCTTTCGGTTTTGGTTACTGTTGATTGTTGAAGAATTCCCTTAAAACGAAGATACAATCATTTACAGAGGCTTCCCCTCTCACTATATCTTCAGCAAGAGCCTTACAGGTAGGTGCACCGCAGGAGCCACAGTCAAGACCGGGAAGCTCTGCACAGAGTATTTCAACGGTCTGCATCTTGTCAAAGCTCTCCGCAAAGGTTTTGCCGAGCTTGAATACGGGTGTGTATTCTATAGGCTCATCCCAGAAGGCTCTTTCAAGATATTCGCCGTTTATGTGATTTCTTGCTACAGGGAGATATTTGCACAGTTTTTTCAGTTTAGCCTGAGCAACGTAGGGATTTTCTACGTTGAGAACACCGCCGACACAACCGCCGCTGCAGGCGTTAAGCTCGATAAAATCAAGCTCACCGAATTTCTGATCCTCCAGATCTTCAAGCACACGGATAACGTTTTCGATTCCGTCTGCCGCAAGATAGCTGTCGGTAAGAAGTCCGCCGGCTTCACCACCGCTGTTTCCCCAGCCTACACCGATTCTACCCGAACGAACGTAATCAGTTTCAAAATCGTCATTATACGTCATATGAGGTAAAAGCTTAGGATATACCTCTTTAATAGCTACAACCGCATCAACGTCGGATTGCTTTATACCGAGTCCCTGCTTGCAGGCTGAAACCTTTGCTGGACAGGGAGAAATGAATATAATGCCGATTTTTTCTGAAGGAAGTCCCGTCTTTTTCATTGCTCTTTTTCTGGCAAGAGTAGCCGCAAGCTCTACGGGAGCATTGAAGGGCAATAAATGGTCGATAAGATTCGGAAATCTCGCTCTTACAAGTCTTACAACCGTAGGACAAGCAGTACTGATAAAAGGCTTTCCTTCAGGATGCTCTTCCACGTATTTTCTGGACATTTCGGATACAAGCTCAGCCGCTCCGCTGACCTCGTATACGTCGTCAAAGCCCATAGCGACAAGCGCTCTGAGTACAATATTGGCATCATCTATATTATTGAACTGTGCGTACAGCGAAGGAGCAGGAAGAGCTACCTTATATTCATAATCATTCATCACGTCAAGACTGTCGTAAGAAGCCTGCTTTGCGTGATGAGGACATATTCTTATACATTCGCCGCAATCTATACAGAATGCGTTTTTGATAACAGCTTTTCCGTTATGTACTCGTATCGCTTGCGTAGGACAACGCTTTATGCAGTTTATACATCCCTTACATAGCGAGCTATCGAGATGAACGGAATGGTAGAAGTCCACTTCTATCCCCTCTTTTCATTGGAAATTTGCATTTATTCTATGATATCAGATGAACACCTTCATTGTAACTGTAGTACCTACACCAATCTCGGTTTCTATCTTCATATCATCACTGTATTTCTTCATATTGGGCAGTCCCATACCTGCGCCAAAGCCAAGTGTTCTTATGTTATCGGGCGCAGTTGAGAATCCTGCCTGCATTGCCTGATCAATGTCCTTTATACCGGGGCCCTTGTCTGCCAGTATCATAGTGATACAGTCCTTTGTAATCTCCACGGTTATCTGACCACCATCTGCGTGAATAACCATATTG
>JAFQUH010000080.1 GCA_017408635.1 Ruminiclostridium sp.
GATGTATATCATTATCCTTTATTATCTTCAGCGCCTCTTCTCCGTTATAGGCTTCAAACAGATTGTAAGACGGCTCGCTGAGGTATATTTTAAGTGCATTGACGATGTCCTTATCATCATCACATATAAGTATATTGTACATATAAATTCCCCTTTTTTATTTATACATTTATTATAATGCTTTATTTATTAAATAGCAATATGGAAAAACCTTAAGATTTTATTAAGATTCGTATTGTCATAATGTGAAATCTGTGATATACTGATAAAAATGCAGAGGAAAGAGGAATGATAGAGTATGATAAAGGAATACGCATTTGAAAGAAACGAATATATTATACAAAATGACAACAAAACTATTTTCGGTGAGTTATGCAAGCCCTTGACAGATAAAGAAAAGCTACCGATTGTAATAGCCTGCCACGGATATAACAGCTGTAGCGCTGATATGAGGTACGAAACCGAGTTGCTTGCCAAAAGAGGAATTGCCAGCTACTGCTTCGATTTCTGTGGCGGCGGTGTAAAATCAAAAAGCTCGGGCGCCACAACAGAAATGACTATACCGGGTGAACAGAAGGATCTTACGGAGGTTATAAAGGAAATATCTGCTTTACCCTTTGTTGATAAGGAGAAAATCTATCTTTTCGGTATGAGCCAGGGCGGTTTTGTATCAGGTCTTACCGCACCCGACTTTAAGGATATTATAAACGGCTTGTTCCTTGTCTTCCCTGCTTTCTGTATTCCTGACCACTGGGCAGAAAGGAAAAGAACGAACAAGGATGAATTTATAGAATTCGGCGGAATGACTCTGGGCAAATGCTTTGTGGATGAATTACCCGACTATGACGTATTTGAAAGAGCCGCAGAATTTGATCAGAAGGTATTTATCTTTCACGGAGAATGCGATCCCGTGGTAGACGTAAAGTATTCTGAAAAGCTGGTAAAATGCTATAAGGACGCCGTTCTTACCGTGTTCCCAAAACAGCAGCACTGGTTTGAAGGTGAATATACCGGGCAGATGATGAACGTTATAGATAAATACGTAAACGGAAATTCGGATAACTGAAAATCAGCCTGTGCATTTTTTAGCACAGGCTGATCTGTTTTATTACGTATTATCAGTTTTTCCACTGGCTATTGAGCCATACGACTCTTTGCATTACCCACTTTACAAGATCCTCTGCACACTCGGGGTAAGCGCCGTATTTCTTTACGGTAAATTCATCCCAGTATTCCTTTATGGTAGCCTTGCAGGAGGTCAGCACTCCGCCTATTTCCCCTGCACCGTAAAGCTCGTTCCATCTTTCCTTTACAAGCTCCTTAAACCAGTCTGTACCCATAAGCAGTACAAACCAGGGATTTGTTCTGTCACCATACTGGTTTACAAATTTCATATCGTTGAAGGCGCCTGCATAATATCTGCCTGTCGCACTATCGCCGTATGCCCAGTTGAAGTCCCAGGGAGCCGTGAAGGTGAGCTTATTGAAGCTACTCTGTCCGCTGAAGTCGATAGCCATATAGAAGCTACCCTCTCCACAGTCGTAATCGTGGCATATCTCATATAGAATATACATATTGACAACGGATTTTATATCTACCACCGCATTTATGGTATCGTAAGCGTTATCATATATATTGCTTGCGTCTATGAGCTTGTAGTTTTCATCAAAGGTGTAGTATTTATTATACTTTATCGCCTGAATCATTATCTTGTACACGTCTGCCAGATACTGGGCTATAAAGTCCGCCTGCTCCTGCGAATAGATATCGTTCTTAATCGTGTATTCCGCAGGTACGAGCTGTCTTGTAGTACCCTCAAGGTCGGTAAGAGTTTCTCCACAGTAATCCATTGTAAACCAATAAGGGTTTTCAGCCGCATAGTTATCAAGCTCGAGGAAGTAGCCGATATCAGTACCTGTGTAACCCTCCTCGTGTTCGGGGAGATTTACTCTGTTCTTATTTATCTGATTCTGCTCGCAGAGAAGATAAAGTCCCTTGAAGGATTTATTTACGTAAACGTATGCGAAGGTACAGTCAGAGCTGTAATATTCGCCGTTCATTATAGCTTCGGCAAGCTGGAAGGCAATATAGTCGGGCATTACGTTCCATTGGGATTTTAAAAGCACCCAGCTTTTGCATTCCGCTCCGTCGTTGAGTCCGAGCATATTGGTCTTTTTATCGAACTTGATTCTGTAAGGCACCTGATCCTTTAATATCTGTGCCGCATCTCCGTAGTGAGCGGTAGAATTACCTCTTACTCTGATTCCAGCATATTCAGCGTCAAGCTCATATTCCTCGTCGCAGTTGAACACGTCCACAAGGCAGTTCACGTAATCCTCTCTTGAAAGGATATGCTGTTTGTCTTCGGTGGAAATATGTATAACAGGAAGCTTTATATTGCTTATGGTTTTATAATACTCTTCCTGCTTTTCCTTATCGATACCATAGACGTAATATCTCTGCTCGGGAGTGAGGTCAGACATCTCCGCACCCTCGGGAATCTCGATAGGCTTCTTTGTGGTAGTGGCGGGAGGCGTTGTAGTAACAGGCTTCTTCGTAGTCGTGGTTTCAGGCTTTGGAGTAGCCGTAGTCGTGGTTTCTGGCTTCGGAGTTGCTACAGTCGTAGTTTCAGGCTTCGGAGTAGCCGTAGAAGTTTCAGGCTTCGGTGTAGCCGTAGTGGTTTCAGGCTTCGGTGTTGCCGTAGTAGTTTCAGGCTTCGGGGTAGCCGTGGTGGTTTCAAGCTTTGGCGTAGCCGTTTCTGTTTCTGACTCCTTACCTTCGGTTGTTGTTTCTGCTGATGACTGTGTTATTTCCGAACTGTTATCCGACGAAATATCAGACGTCTGTCCGCTTCCGTTGCAGGAGCAGAGGAGAAAGGACACAGCAAGCAATAATGCGGTTAATTTCTTTTTCATAATTACCTCGTTTAATAAGACTAAATAGCTTAACCTCTGTATTTAAATTATATAATGCGTAAAGTCAAATGTCAAGTGAATAAACTGCCGTAAACGGCATATTGGCAAAATTCTTATATAGCTCATATAATATACTAAATTTTTGATAGGTGGTAATTATATGTCTGCTGAAAATAAAGAAATAAGGATAGCTCTGGCAGGTAATCCGAACGTCGGAAAAAGCACGATATTCAACCTGATGACAGGCTTAAAGCAACATACGGGAAACTGGGCAGGAAAAACCGTGGACAATGCCGAGGGTGTTATGAGGCTTAAAGGCAAAAGCTACAGAATCTACGATCTGCCCGGTACCTATTCTCTGCTTTCTCATTCTTATGAGGAGGAGATCGCAAGGGATTTTCTCTGCTTTTCAAAGCCTGATATAACTATAATAATCTGCGACGCCGCAAATCTCGAAAGAAATCTCAATCTTGCTTTGCAGATACTTGAAATAACCTCCGACGTGATACTGTGTCTTAATCTTATTGACGAGGCGGATAAAAGAGGCATATACACAGATTCCGTAAAACTGACACAAATACTTAAAATTCCCGTTGTTGAGGTATGTGCAAAAAAGAAAAACAGCCTTTTGCCGCTATATAAAGCTATAGAAGAATATAAAAAGAACGATAATGCCTTTAAGCCGAAGTATACAAGAGAAACCGAATCGGCGATAAATTATACGGAAAAGCTCCTTCTACCCTATCTGAAGAGGGATATTCCGCCCCGTACCGCCGCATTAAGTCTGCTTGGAAACGGATATACGGTAAGGGATGAGCTGACAAAGCTCTGCGATGTCGGTAACGCAGACGCAGAGAAGCTACGGATAGAGATAAGCAAAATAAAAAAAGCACATACGGGATTATCGGATAATATAGCCTCTTGTCTTATTTTAACGGCTGAAGGCATATGTAACGAGGTTGTAAGTATACGCAGTACAAGGGCTTGCGAAAGGGATAGAAAAACCGACAGGATAGTAACGGGGAGATTTACCGCTATACCCGTTATGCTGTTTCTTTTCATATTGATACTGTGGCTTACCATCAGCGGAGCAAACTACCCCTCTGCCCTGCTTTCAGAATTTTTCGGTTTCTGCGAAGAAAAGATATATAACTTTTTGATCGGGATAAATATGAATCGGGATTTTGTGAGTCTGCTATGCGAGGGCGTATTCAGAACTCTTTCCTGGGTGGTATCGGTAATGCTTCCGCCTATGGCTATATTTTTTCCTCTGTTCACGCTACTTGAAGACTACGGTCTTT
The DNA here is from genome assembly GCA_017408635.1 of Ruminiclostridium sp. Taxonomy (GTDB): domain Bacteria; phylum Bacillota; class Clostridia; order Oscillospirales; family Ruminococcaceae; genus Ruminiclostridium_E. The sequence continues at coordinate 4,217 of JAFQUH010000080.1, forward strand.
TGCCGAGGATAGCTTTTAATCTGGACAGATGCTTCAGAAAATGCGGAGCCTGCGGAAAGCAGGCGCTGAGCCTTTGTATGAGCCTTGGCTGTAATGCCTGCGGAGTTACGGGAGCAAGAATAATCGACAGTAGGAGAGAAAGGCTTATCGCAATAATTACCGCCTCTCTTGTACCCTGCAACGGAAAATTTCCTACTATCATAAGCATCATTTCAATGTTTATAATATGCTCGGTTACCGCTCCCTTCAGCAGTATTCTGTCAGCCTTGTCTTTAGCGGTCGTTCTTGTTCTGGCAATTTTTATGACCTTTTTAAGCTCGTATTTTTTATCAAAGACCTTGCTTAAAGGAGAGCAATCCTCCTTTATAATCGAAATGCCGCCTTACAGAAAGGTACAGATAGGAAAGACTCTTGTCCGCTCCTTTATCGACAGAACTCTCGTGATACTTGGCAGAGCGGTTGCGGTTTCTGCTCCTGCGGGACTTGTGATATGGCTGCTTGCAAATATCAACGTGGGCGATTCAAGTATATTAAGTATATGCACGGAATTTTTAGATCCCTTCGGCAGACTGCTCGGTCTTGACGGAGTTATAATATTTGCCTTTATACTCGGAATACCTGCCAACGAAATTGTAGTACCTATCATTATTATGTCCTATACCGCCGGTGGAAATCTGACGGATATCTCGGATCTCTATGCGCTTAAGGCTCTCCTTTCCGATAACGGCTGGACAATGCTGACGGCGGTCAATATGGTGCTTTTTACTTTATTTCACTTCCCCTGCTCCACCACCTGCATTACGATATATAGGGAAACGAAAAGTCTTAAATGGACCGGGGCGGCTATTATCCTGCCGACTGTGATTGGTATGGGGATATGTCTTATTACAACCTTTATAGCAAGGCTGATGGGGATATAGCAATGACCACCAGCATAGCCGGTGGTCTTAAAATCTTCATCTTATTTCTGTAAAAGGAATATTACCTTCTTCATCTGTGCCGTGATTGCCGAATAGTAGAGAGGGAACATTGCTTCTACACAACCGAGGAAATAGAGATTGCGGTTATTTATCTCTCCGAGCTTCGGGATATAGGTGTAGATATATCTTCTGAGCCAATCGGATGAGAAGGGCGGTACTGTAAACTGCTTTTGCTTTAACAGCTTCATATTTTCATCGTAGGTTTCGTTTATCAGACCGCCGAAATTATCTGCTCCCTCGTTTATTGCAGAATCGTATATCACCTTCAGCTGCTTATCCTTTAAGGATAGATTTTCTATCTGCTTTTTATAAAAGGGGATTCTTGCCGCCAGATGATAGCATATCATATGCTGGATACGCTGAAATTCTACTGAATCGAATATCTCCTTTATTTCCTTTTTATTTATATCTATACCTAGATTTTCGAGCTTTGAGGGATCGGTGGGATCGAGCAGGGCTACTCTGAAAACATCCTTTATACCGATATTATAAAAGTCCTTCATTGATACTGCATAGATATATTTCATTGTAGTGGTCATTGCTTTACTTGTATTGGCAATAATGCCTGCAAGTATCGGCAATGATTCGCCGGGGAATTCCATTTTGTCAGTTCTCCTTGTTTATTCTGATTGTTTCGTGCTTTCCCTTCAGTATTTCTTCAAAACCGTGAGTTGGCATAGGTCGTGCATAATAGTAACCCTGCACCATATCACAGTGGAGATCTTTAAGAAGGGTTATCTGTTCATCGCTTTCAACACCCTCGCATATTGTATCCATGCCGAGAGAGCCTGCCATTTTAATAACATAAGCGATGATATCGTTGGCTCTTTTGTTGTTTACCGATTCTGTAAGGAAGGCTCTGTCTATCTTAAGCACGTCGGCGGGCAGGTCCTTCAGCATATTGAGAGAGGAATAACCCGAGCCGAAATCGTCAATAGAAATATGGAAGCCGAGGGACTTCAGCTTTTCAAACACCTTTGTCAGCACCTCAAGAGATTCGTAAGCGGCGCTTTCGGTTATCTCTATTTCAATACGTGACGTGGGGATAGCATAATCATCGCAGATGCTCTTTAAGGTATCGGGAAAAGCAGGATCGGAAAGATGCACTCTTGACATATTGACAGATACCATAATATCCTTGTAGCCAAGAGATTCCCAGGTCTTCATTGCATAGCAGACCTGTTCCATAACGTAATAGTCCAGCTTTACTATAAAGCCGTTTCTTTCAAAGAGCGGAATGAATTTTGCGGGTGATACCACGGTATCGTTCTTCACCCAGCGGACAAGCGCCTCTGCGCCCATAAGATAGGGCGTTTCGCCAAGAGATACCTTGGGCTGATAATAAACACAGAATTCGTGAGAATCGAGAGCGTTCTGCATTTCGTTTTCGATATGCTTTTCCTCTCTTATTTCAAGCAGCATTTCTTCATTATAGAAGGCGTATGCGCTTCTCTCACCATATTTTACGGTACGCTTTGCAATATCCGCAAGGTCACCCATTTTTCTGATAGAGAGCTTAGTATCAGTGATTCTGTAAATACCGAAGGATATTACAGGTGCGAAATTGGTTATCTCATACTCGAGAGCGTATATTATCTTCTTTATTCTGTCTATCATATCCTCGTCACTCTTATAGACGAGAAGCAGATAGAAATTATCGGAATTTATTCTTGAGAAGGTTTCGTGATTATTGAGATTTCTGTTTACGATATCGGCAATCTGCTTTAATATTCTGTTACCCTCTTCGTGACCGAACATATCGTTTATTGCCTTGAATTTGTCGATATCAAAGCTGACAAAGGCAAACTTTCTGTAGCTCTGGCTTAACAGATATTTTGCATCCTTTTCAAATTTACCCCAGGTACCGTAGCCCGTGAGGGTATCCTCGTAGGCTACCTTTGTAATCTCTTCGTTGGCCTTTCTTAATGCCTTGAAGGAATTATAGGTAAATATAAGATATGCTATCAGGGTAAATATAAGCGCACCGATAAAGAAGAAGAAAAGAACGAGTATTTTATTTACGTAACCATCAAGCTTTCCGTATGCCACATCTGCGGGAAAAACAGCAAAGTAGTGAAGATTTCTGTCAACACCGAGCGTTGCATAGTAGGCTACGTATTCCTTGCCGTTATTATCCGTAGATTTTATCATTCCGTGGGAATCCTTCTTATTGAATTCATCCTTAAGTACTGCAAGCTCCTGCTCTGTAAAGGAGGCTACAAAATCCGACTGGTAAAGATTATCCCCTACGGGAGTATAATCACCGAAAAGGCTTGCACCTGCCATAAGTACCTCGCCGTTACTGTCTATGATATATCCCATAGCATTTGCTTCGTGTCCGCTGACGCTTAAGTCGAGAATCTCCTTATATACGTCGGAATTGTTCATGCCTGCCACAACGCCGATAACTCTCTGATAATCTCCGTAGATGGGAGCGGCAAATACGTTCACCATTCGTCCGTCAGGCTCGCTGTAGATAGTTTCGGATACGACTATCTCTCCGTTCATAGCACGTTTAAAATAATCTCTGTAGCTGACGTTTATATCCTCGTTGCGATAGGATATGACGTCACCCTTTTCGTCTATGATTATAATGTTGAGCAAACCGCTGTCCTCGGTGAGATTCTTAAGCTCCGTCATAAGCTCAACACGGATTCTGCTTTTATACTTACTGCTGCAGGCGGCATAATTGGTTACTGTAGAAATATCAGCCTTCACCATAGAATTTATAGCCTGGGTATTTCCATGCACCATATCATGAACAAGACTTTCGGTTTCACTATTGAGCTTTGAGGTAACTCCGTTAAGGAAAACGAAAGCTATAACTATAAATACAGAAAAGAGTACAATAATAGCTAAAGTAAAATAAGACTGCTTTTTTACTGAGCCTAACATTTGCTTCACCTCTATCCGTTTAGTGTCAAAATTTATGCAAGGGTATAAAACCCCATAATTCTATATTATATATCATACCACAAATACCCATATAATTTCAATAGTTTATTGATAAATTTATTATATATGTATGTAAAGCAAGCCGCTTATTTGTGTATTTTGCACATTTAAAACCATAAATGCAAAAAAATTCCGTACCCTTACAGGATACGGAGAAATAAAGAAATATGATAATAAGATAAAAAGGGTAATCATTCTGAAAACAGAATGAGTGAGAAATGAACTGCAAAGAAGACCTTATCTTCGTTTGCAGGCTTATTATAGCATACCTTATGTCCCATAAAAAGTACAACCATAAATAATTTGACAATATTCACATTATATAGTAAAATAGAAGGAAGAAAAAAAGAAAGGAGGTCAGGAGATGAAAAGACTCGGAATAGGAATAATGGCGCACGTTGACGCCGGCAAGACCACTCTGACAGAGGCAATGCTGTATCTTACGGGTAATATAAGAAAACTCGGAAGAGTGGATCACGGTGACGCCTTTCTTGACACGCACAGTCTTGAAAAAAGCCGTGGTATAACTATTTTTTCAAAGCAGGCGGTTATGAATACGGATAACGCTGAAATAACCCTGCTTGATACTCCGGGGCATACCGACTTCTCCTCCGAAGCGGAAAGAGCCTTGCAGATAATGGACTATGCCGTACTTATAATCAGCGGTACAGACGGCGTTCAGAATCATACCGAAACGTTATGGCATCTGCTTAAAAGCTACCGTGTACCTACCTTTATATTTATAAACAAAATGGATATCTCCGAGCTTTCGAGAAATCTCATTATGGCAGAGCTTACAAGAAGGCTTGATAGTGCCTGTGTGGATTTTTCGGGAGTTATAAAAAACGGAATCGACGATGATACCGCCGAAGCCATTGCCTTATGCGACGAAGCAATTATGAACGAATTGCTTGAAAAGGGAGAAATAAGTAAGGATATAATTTCAAAAAAGATAAAGCAGAGAAAAATATTCCCCTGCTTTTTCGGTTCAGCGCTGAAACTTAACGGAGTAGATGAATTTATAAGGCTCATTTCGGAATATATCCTGCAGCCAAAATACAACGATGAGTTTTCTGCTACCGTTTATAAGATAAGCGAGGACGAGCACGGAAACAGACTTACGCATTTAAAGGTAACGGGCGGTACACTTAAGGTAAAGAGTGTAATTGAAAAGGGCGACAATCCCGAAAAGATAAACAATATCAGAATATATTCCGGCGGTAAATTCAGGACAGTAGAGGAAGCTCCCGCAGGTACCGTGTGTGCGGTCACGGGACTTACAGATACCTACAGCGGTCAGGGACTGGGTATGTCGGCTGACTCTCCCCTGCCCCTTCTTGAGCCTTTATTCAGCTACAGAATAATATTACCCTCCCACATAGACGTATATAACGGACTTAATATATTAAGACGGCTTGAGCAGGAGGATCCGTCGCTTCGAATCGTATGGAATGAGCAGTTAAAAGAGATACACCTTCAGCTTATGGGAGAGATCCAGCTTGAAATACTGAAAAGTGTAATTCACGATCGTTTCGGCTTTGACGTGGAATTTTCCGAAGGAAGCATTTCCTATAAGGAAACGATAGAATCGGCAGTTTATGGCATAGGACACTATGAGCCGTTACGTCACTATGCGGAGGTAAGACTTTTACTTGAGCCAGCCGAGGAAGGCTCGGGACTGCGGTTTGTCAGCGAATGCAGAGAGGACAAGCTGGACAAGAACTGGCAAAGGCTGATACTTACACATCTTAACGAGAAAAAGCATCTGGGTGTGCTTACCGGCTCGCCGATAACCGATATGAAAATCACTCTCGTTTCGGGAAGAGCACATCTTAAGCATACCGAGGGCGGTGACTTCAGACAAGCCACCTACAGAGCGGTAAGGCAGGGACTTATGAGTGCTAAAAGCATATTGCTGGAGCCTTACTACAGTTTTACTCTTACTGTACCCTCCGACTGTGTGGGAAGAGCTATGACGGATCTACAGATGAAGGGAGCGGAATTCTCTTCGCCTGAAGCGGAAAACGAAAGCGAAATGACGGTAAAGGGTACGGCGCCTGCATCAAAGCTACGGGGTTATCAATCGGTGATAAGCTCGTATACGGGCGGCAGAGGAAGACTTATCTGTATACCCGACGGCTACAGACCTTGTGCTGACAGCGAAAGCGTTATAAACGAAATCGGCTATAATCCCGAGAGTGATCTTGACAATCCTGCGGATTCTGTTTTCTGCTCTCACGGAGCAGGCTTTAACGTAAGCTGGGAGGAGGTACCCTCCTACGCTCACACCATAGCGGAAAACGAGAAAAGCGAGGATACCGAAGCACAAGAGAAGCCTGTAAATCAGTACAAATCAAAGCAAGCCTCCGACAAGGAACTTATGGAAATATTTGAGCGTACCTACGGCAAGATAAACCGTGACGAAAGAAGTGCAATGAGAATAGTTCCCGAAAAGAAGGATAAACCCTATAAGGCAAAGGAACGCCCGAAGGGACCGCTTTATCTTCTGGTTGACGGATATAATATAATCTTCGCCTGGGAGGAACTGAATAAAATTGCGGAGCAGAATCTCGATCTTGCAAGAAGTGAGCTTATAAACATACTATGTAACTATCAGGGCTACAACCGATGTGAAGTTATCGTGGTATTTGACGCATATAAGGTCAAGGGTAATAAGGGTGAAGTCGAGCGGCACGGCGGTATTACTGCAGTATATACAAAGGAAGCGGAAACCGCTGATATGTATATCGAAAAAGCCACCAGAATGCTAGGTAAGAAGCACAGAGTGAGAGTCGCCACCTCGGACAGACTGGAGCAGCTTATAATCTTCGGTGCAGACGCCGAAAGAGTATCCGCAAGCGAGCTTTATGCAGAGGTCAAGTATACCGAAAAGCAGATAAAGGCTTTTCTTGATAATCAGAATTAAATCAAAAGGAGCATATTATGAGCAGAAAATTAAAATCTATTCTTGCTGTATTTTCAGCGGTGGCGGTTATGTTTACCGCAGGTTGTCAGAATACTGCCACAACAAGCAGTAGTGCATCTTCAAATGAAAGCAGTACCACAGAGCAGACCGACGAAAGCAGTCAGGAATCTTCTTCAGAAACTACCACCGAAAGCTCTGTACCTGAAACAGAAAAGCCTGAAGAAAACAAGCCCCAGCACGTGACAGACGAATATCTGTCCAATACTTATATTGCAACGGGTAATAATTTCATTGTCAAGGAAGCGGAAAACGTTACCTACAGAGCGTATTTCCCCGTAGAAGAATACGGAAAGCTGGAATATTGCTTCTATTTCTCAAATACTGTAGATTCCACCTACGCAAAGGGTACAAAATCCTACGTGGGAATGCCCGGTGGTAGCTACACGATAAGCAATGCCGTTATTGCCGATGGCGGAACAGGACCAGAGGACGAAATCACCAACCGCACCCCCGTAACCTTTGGCGGTAAGGATAGCAAGGAAGTAACTCCCGATGAAGCCTATTGGAGCGATCCCGTTGAAATGGATATTCCTGAAGGTCATTATCTTGTATGGGAGTGGACAATAAACGGCACGGATATTCCTTGTATCGCAATGTCATCCCTTACATCAACTACCTCTTCAAATACGGGTAAGAATTTCAGCTACTGCGATATGATTCCCCTGCCCCAGATAATCGGTGCAAAGCGTGAGGTAAAGCATACCGTATGCGCTATAGGCGACTCTATAACCCAGGGTTGTCAGACGGAATTCATGAAATACGAATTCTGGGCGGCACAGCTTGCACAGAAGATGGGCGACGACGTCAGCTTCTACAATGCAGGTCTTGGCTGGGCAAGAGCAAGTGACGCTTCCAAGTGCGGCAACTGGCTTGAAAGAGCGAAGAAATACGAAACCGTTCTCGTTGCCTTTGGTACAAACGATATAGGCACGGGCGAATATAACGGCGAGAAGAACAGCGCCGAGGAAATCAAAGTATTTCTTGAGGTTATAATAGACGAGCTTAAAGAAGCCGGTTGTAACGTGATTCTCTTCAACTCGCCTCCGCAGGGCTACAAGAAGGTAAACGAGGGTGTAAGAACAGAGCTTAACGCAATTATACCCGTGCTTGCAGAGGAAAAAGGAATAGAATTCTTTGACTTTGCGGGACTTCTATGCGACGAATCAGATCCTGCAACGCCTCTCTACGGCGGTCATCCCAACGGTGTGGCAGGTGGAATAGTTTCTGATAAGCTGCTCGAACAGTTTGCTGATTTGCTGAAATAATATTTAAAGCAGTCGAAATGCTCCGACTGCTCAGACTGAAGACAAACTCACGCACCGCAAAAATGCTGGTAACTTGTAACGAATTTGTGGATATACACGAAATAGTGATATAAAAGTTTTAGAGAGCCTTAAACGGCTCTCTAAAAGCATTTTTGCTTACTTCGTCAAC
>JAFQUH010000005.1 GCA_017408635.1 Ruminiclostridium sp.
CGTCCTTTGATTTTATCTTCAGATGCTCGCAGGGTAAGGATAACAGATATTCCTTATTGGGCTGTATAACCTTCATATATTCCTGCCACTTACCGCCGTCGCCCATTTCGTTGAGGTCTACCTTTACTCCGTCCTGACGGGGTATAACCTTCTTGAACAGAATATTCGCTACTCCATAGGAGCCTGCCACACCAAGTGCCGCTACTCCGCCGACTACTCCGGCAACTATAAGTCCTACACTCACAATAAAACACATCCTTCTGTGTACGCTGACTGAAAAAAGCATCATAAACAATTATTGCTATTTTATCGTAAGCATTATATCATAAAAAAATGCTGTTGTAAAGCAATTTTCCCCGTTGTAATGCGAAAAACGGGATATCCTATAAAAGATATCCCAAATTAGTATAGTTTTTTGTTGTAAATTACTTGTAATTTCCGCTTACTGTCCGTTGATACCGCAGAGAAAAGCTTCGGCTTTACGCAGTACCTCTCTGTCCTGCTCCCAGTTCAGCTTTTCCATAGCCTCATCATAGGTCAGAAGCCAGTCACCGATGACCTCCTCCTGCTGAATCGTAACAGCGGCTTTTTTGTCGAAATAGCCGAGATAAAAGGCACAGGTCTTTTCGGTATTTTCGAGTGTACGGAAAGTATATTCTGTACGGAATTCGTCATTCAGTATAACCTTTAAGCCACATTCCTCATACACTTCACGAAGGGCGTTTTCTCTTTCAGTTTCGCCATATTCGATATGACCTTTAGGAAAGCCTATATGCCCGCTCTTGTTCTTTATGAGAAAGTATTTTCTCACACCCTCGTCGTCGGTATAGATTACCGCACCCGAGGTCTTTTCGTAAAGGGCGTATACTTCGGAATCGTAGTATTGTTCCTGAAAATGAGTTTCATGAATTATATTACATTCGTAGCAGATTTCAGTACCTACCATTTCGGGTAATACCGCAACCCATTTATCCTCGTTGTCGTTAAGGCGGTGGATTATACCTATTATCACACATTCCGCCTTTTCAAGAGGCTTATCCACTCCGAGAAGGTATACGTCCTGCTCCTCGCCGTCACCTGCCACAAGACCTTCGATATAGCCGTAGTTTATGGGGTAGATAAGTCCCGGGTGCTTGGGATGTTCTGTTCCTATTGGTCTGTCCATAGTAACAGTCACCCTTTTACCCATATAGCTCATATCACCCTGAAGCATTACCTTTGCCATATTTCCTCCTACTGCTTTCTTGCAAGCTCGTATTCGTCGTCAAGTCTGAAATAGGGACAGTTATAATTGTCGCCCGTCAGGAATCTGCGCATTTCATCCTCATCTAAATTCACAAGACAGGAATAGCATTCATAATCCTCATCGTAGACATAGTTTACACAGTTATCGCAATTTGTCATTTTATCACCAATCAGTAATATTTGTGTCGGATATTACTCCTCGTCAAAGGGAGCCTTGCCCCATTTCATAGAAATATCAAAGGCGGTCACGCTATGAGTCAGCGCACCGAGGCTTATGATATCCACGCCGCTTTCTGCAACCGAGCGGATGTTCTCTAGAGTTACATTTCCGCTGGCTTCCAGTTTTGCTCTGCCGTCTGTTATTTCTACTGCCTTCTTCATATCGGCGGGGCTCATATTGTCAAGCATGATTACGTCTGCATTAACGCTGAGTGCCTCACGAAGCTCGTCGAAGTTTCTTACTTCAACCTCGATTTTAAGCATATGACCTGCTCTTTCACGAAGGGCGTTCACGGCATTTGCAATACCGCCGTAGGCGTCAATGTGATTATCCTTGAGCATAGCCGCATCGGTGAGGTTGTAACGGTGATTCTTGCCGCCACCCATAACTACCGCATATTTCTGTAAGGGACGGAGTCCGGGGAGAGTCTTTCTTGTATCGCAGATAGAAGCCTTTGTTCCCTTTACAAGCTCCACACACTTGTTAGTATAGGTAGCGATGCCGCTCATATGCTGTAAAATGTTCAGAGCTGTTCTTTCACCCTTTAAAAGTGCCTTTGTGTTGCCCTTGAATTCGGCTAATATATCACCCTTACGCACCTTGTTTCCGTCCTCTGTATGACAGAATATCTTGATATCGCTGTCTACAAGTTTAAACACACGAAGGGCAATTTCAAGACCTGCCACAACGCCGTCAGCCTTGGCGATGAAATAGGCTTCGCTTTCGTCCTTTGGGCTGATAAGTAAATCCGTTGTGCTGTCTATGTAGTTTATATCCTCTTTTAAGGCTGTCTTTATAATATCGTCAACGTAAAAATCAAGTAACATCATTTTAATTCTCCCTTTTCCTTTCCTTCCTTTACGACCTCGCTTAAGATTATATAAGCTACTGTTGCAAGGGATTTTGCTTCGATATAATCGGGTGTTATTTCATAGCCGCCCTTATCCAGCATATCCTTTATTTCGGTAATTCTGCCGATATCCATTGCCGCCTGCTCGTAATCAGGCACTACAAAGAAGGAACGCTGCATTATTCTTCTTACCTCTGTTCTTATTCCGCTGGGGAGTGCTATTCCGTCGGGTGCGGGATAGTCAAACTGCTTTTCGCCCTTTGCGGTGGCGGTGAAATTCTTGTTTATATCCTCCGCAATAAGTCGGCTGAAAACGAGAGCCTCAAGCAGAGAATTACTTGCAAGTCTGTTTATTCCGTGAACACCCGTATGTGCGCATTCGCCTGCGGCATAAAGTCCCTTTATTTCGGTAGCACCGTTTCCATTTACCGCAATACCGCCCATCAGATAATGCTGACAAGGGTATATCGGAATAGGCTCCTTAGTCATATCGTAGCCCTTTTCCAGCACCTTTTTGTAAATCATCGGGAAGCGGTTTTTGATAAACTCGCTGTCCTTATAGGAGATATCCAGATAAAATCTGTCGCTACCCGTTGCCTTCTGCTCCTTTAAGATGCATTTTGAAACCACGTCACGGGGAGCAAGCTCCTTTCTTTCAGGCTCATACTTATGCATAAAGCGTTCCTTATTGCAGTTTAAAAGATATGCGCCCTCGCCTCTTACTGCCTCGGATACTAAAAAGCATTCTCTGTTTTCTCTGTCCGCATAGGCTGTGGGATGGAACTGCACGTAGTTCAGGTGCTTTATTTCTGCGCCTAAATTATATGCAAACTGTATACCGTCGCCGGTGGCAATTGCAGAATTTGTTGTAAATTCGTAAACTCTGCCTATTCCACCTGTTGCAAGTATCATAGCTTTTGTGGTATAATAGGAATGCTCACCACCCTGCAGTACGTCTGCAAGGAAATCTTCTCCCCTTTTATCAAGTCCGAGAAGATGAGCATTTTCAAGGATTGTTACGTTAGGGAGCTTTGTTACATTTTCGATAAGCGAGGTTACAATTTCGTAGCCTGTGCTGTCCTTATGGTGTGCGATTCTGTTACGGCAATGACCACCTTCTAAAGTAAGATGGATAGAGCCGTCTTCCTTGCGGTCAAATTCTACGCCATAGTCGACGAGCTTTCTTACGTCCTTGGGGCCCTGCTCTACAAGTATGCGGAGGTTGTCCATATCATTCTTGTAGCCGCCGGCAATAAGAGTATCCTTTATATGTAACTCATAATCGTCGCCCTTTTCATCCATAACAGCCGCTACACCGCCCTGAGCCAGTGCAGAGTTGCAGAGTGTAAGCTCCTTTTTGGATAACATCAGTATCTTCATACTGCTGTCAAGATTCAGCGCCGCATATAGTCCCGATACGCCGCTACCGACGATAATGACGTCGTATTCCTTGAAAATCATAAGAATTACCACCTTTATTTAGTAGATTGGAAAATTGTATGAACGAACAAATTAAAAACGAAATTGAAAAGAAAACCCGTGCCATACTTGCAGGAATAGATACCGGCGAGTATGATGCAGAAATATCTATGGATGAACTTGAGGAGCTGGCAAAGACTGCGGGAGCAGAGGTTATCTGCCGACTCATCCAGAAACGTCCCACCATCGAAAGTGCCACCATTTTAGGTGAAGGCAAAATTGCCGAACTGTCGGAGCTTGCCGAAATGCACGAGGCTGATCTTATTGTATTTGACATGGAGCTTTCATCCAGCCAGATACGGAATATTGAGGATATCACAAACGTGCGAGTAATAGACCGCACGATGCTTATTCTTGATATATTTGCTGGCAGAGCGGTAACCAACGAGGGTAAGCTTCAGGTCGAGCTTGCCCAGCTTAAATATCGTCTGCCAAGACTTATGGGTATAGGTACTTCCCTTTCAAAACTCGGTGGCGGTATCGGTACAAGAGGTCCTGGTGAAACCCAGCTTGAAACTGACCGTCGTCATATCAGAAGAAGAATTGAGAAGCTGACTGAAGAGCTTCGTGAGCTTGAAAAGAGAAGAGAGCAGTCCCGCCGCCGCAGGAAAAAGGACAGCGTTATAGTCGGTGCTATCGTAGGCTATACCAACGCGGGAAAATCCACCTTACTTAACGCTCTTACCGATGCAGGAGTTCTTGCTGAGGATAAGCTGTTCGCTACCCTTGACCTTACCTCCCGTGCCATAGAGCTTCCCGACGGAAGAAGTATGACGCTTGTAGATACGGTAGGTCTTATAAGACGACTGCCGCACCATCTCGTAGAAGCGTTCAAGTCAACTCTTGAAGAGGCGGCAAACGCTGATATAATCCTGCACGTATGTGACGCATCAGACCCCGAAGCGAAGGAAAAGGCAGATACTACCCTTTCTATCCTTGCGGATCTTGGTTGCGGGGAAATTCCCGTAATAAACGTATTCAACAAGTGTGACAGACTGGATTATGAGCTTCCCGAGGATGAAACAAACGTATGTATTTCCGCAAAGAATAAGGAGGGCTTTGACCGACTGCTCAAAGCCGTGGCGGAAAATCTGCCTGACAAGATATCAAGGCTTACTCTCTGTATTCCTTATGACAAGTCCGCACTTGCGGCGGCTCTTCACTCACACAGTAAGGTGATAAGCGAAGAATATGCCGAAAACGGAATTTTAATCACCGCTCTTGTGGATAAGCTCCATATATCCGATTATCTGCCCTACGTAACCGAATAATCTTTTACCGTCTGCTTTTGCAGGCGGTTTTTATTCTGCGAGATTTACCTCTGTGCCACCAAAAGGTCTTATTGAAAGCACATGGCAGCTGTCTGCACCGAATACCTTTTCGATATCCAGCTTGAACTGCTGAAGCATATCAAGGGGTACGAATGCCTGGATAGTTCCGGCAAAGCCACCGCCGTGTACTCGGCAGGCACCCTTTCTTGAAAGTGCACTTTCAGCTATATTGAGGGCGATACCTACCGCCTGATGTGTATAGTCGGATACTGCGAATATGTTCTGTAAATACTTGTAGCTGGAGTTACCGCTTTCGTTTATAGAGCCTAAAAATGCCTCGAAGTTATCGTTCTTAAGCGAATGTACCAGCTTGTCCACTCTGTTATTTTCAGCAAAGAAGTGAAGGGCACGGAGTACCGCTCTGTCACCGTACTTCTGACGGAGTATAGCGGTATTGAGAATAACGTCTGCTCTTGCAATCTCTCTTAAAACGGAGGCGGAGAAGTATTCTGCGATCGCCTTCATTTCCTTCGGGATAGCCGCATATTCGTCTGTGAGATCGGCATGATCGGCGTTTGTATCGATAATACAGAGAGCGTGACCGTACTTTGCAAAATCCACGTTGATATTTTCGATAATGGGAGCTGAAGGATCCTTGAAATCTATTGCAACAAAGCCACCTACGGAGCAAGCCATCTGATCCATAAGACCACTGGGCTTACCGAAGTAGACGTTTTCTGCATACTGGGCGATCTGGGCAATTCTTACGGGATTTATAGCACCATCGTTATAGAGTCCCGAAAGGATAGTGCCGACAAGCACCTCAAATGCCGCAGAGCTGGAAAGTCCAGAGCCTTTAAGTACGTTTGACGTGGTGTATGCCTTAAAGCCGCCTACGTTGTAGCCGTTATTCTGAAAGCCTGCAACCACACCCTTGATAAGTGCCGCAGAGGTATTCTTCTGGGAGGATAATATCTTAAGGTCGGATATATCTATCTCGTCTACGGGGAAGCCCTCTGACTTGATAACTATCTTACCGTCGTCGGTAGGCTTTACTACTGCGATGACGTCAAGGTTAACACCTGCCGCAAGCACCTTGCCGTGATTGTGGTCGGTGTGGTTACCACCTACCTCTGTTCTGCCGGGAGCAGAGAAGTATCTTATTCCGTCTGCCTCTTCCCCGAAGAATTCGTTAAAGGCGGCTGACGCCTTTTCGTATCTTTCCTTCTGCATTGCTACTGCTGATTCTGAATAAATCTCTGCAAGGCTGTGAATAAATTTCTTTTCCATTTTGTGTCCTTTCTTTTAATCATCAAGCTCTGTATAGAACATATGATATTTTTTCGTATTGTGAACTCCTACGCTGAGTACAAGACCGATAGCCACAAAAAGACAGGCTACCGAGGTACCGCCCGCGCTGAAGAAGGGTAACGGTATTCCTATTACGGGTGCTACACCCAGTACCATTCCGATATTTATTACAGAGTGGAACAGAATGAGAGCGAATACCCCCACGCAAATGCTTCTTCCTAAAAGATCCTTTGCCGCACTGGCAGAGGATAATATTTTCAGCGACAATGCCGCTAAAAGTCCGATTACTAAAAGACAACCAAGAAGTCCCATCGTCATTCCGATATAGGAAAAAATAAAGTCGTTATGAATTTCGGGAACGTAGGTATAGTGTCCGCCTGAAAGTCCCTGACCTGTAAGACCGCCCGAGCCTAATGCTATTTTGCCTAGTCGCTGCTGCATATATATTCCCAGCGCCTCTTCCTCCTGCATTGCGGTATCCCACAGTACCTGAAAGCGCTGTTGCTGATGGGGTTGCATAATATAATTCCATAGCACGTATATGCCCACCGGCGTTACCGCACCGAAAAAGAGAAGATACTTCCAGGAAAGTCCCGCCGCAAATATCATACAAAGGAACACGAAGAGGAACACCATAGCAGAGCCATCGTCACCAGTCATTACGATAAGCAGAGTAGGTACGCCGCCGTGAATACAAAGCAGAATAAAATGTATAGGCTCGTTCATTCTGTCCTCCACCTTTGACAGATGGAAGGCAAAGGAAAGAATAAAGGCGAGCTTTAAAAGCTCCGACGGCTGAAACTGTATAAAGCCTAAATTAAGCCAGCCGATATCGTCCGCACCCTCGTTCTGTACGCCAAGAGAGGTAAAAAGCAGAGCCGTCATAATAAGCGCAACCGGGGCGTAGATAAACCATAGCTTTGCTATGAATTTATAGTTTATTGCCGCAATAACAAGAGCCACCACAAGACCTGCCACCGCCGCAATAAGCTGGGTAAGATACTGACCTGATGACACGCTGGGGCTTATCTCATTCTGATAAAGAGTGTAGAGAAGGTACACCGCAAAGCCGCTTATGGCACAGACAAGCAGCAGCAGTATCTTATCGATACGCTGTATATAGGTTTTCACTTTTGCCAAAGCATATTTCATATTATCACCTGTAAGAGCATATGCCCTTTATATATAAAGATTCCTGTAATCCTTTTCGCATAATTATACATTATTTATTATAACCGCATTTATGTCAATTTTCAAGAGAAATTTTGACAATTCTCGCCCTATCATAATTTTTTAAAAAATAACACAAAAAGCCGAAGATCTGCAACCAAATCTTCGGCTTTTTTTACAAGGTTTTTTTAAGACTTCCCATAAGTATCTTTGCCGCTTCGTCACGCCACAGAGGTTTGGAGCAGTAGTAACCCTGCACCCAGTCTATATCGTGATCCGACGCCGCCTTCAGCATCTTTGCATCCTCGATGCCCTTGATACATACCTTTATCGATTTGCAATGAGCAAGCTCGATAATTGAATTTACAAGCACTCTGTCAAATTCCTCCTCCTCGCTTGTAAGCAATACGCAAGGAATATTGATGATATCAACGTAGGAATTTTTAAGCATTTTAAGAGAAATATCCTCAGTACCGTAGCTGTCTATTGCGACGCTTACACCCACCGCCTTAAGATCGGTCAGTATGTGGGTACTGTCATTGTAGGAGGTGTTTGCCTTGACGGGAATTTCAAGTATCAACGCAGATGCGGAAAGTCCGCTCACGCTGAGTGCCTTTTTCACCTGTGACACTATGGAGCTGGACTGTATTTCGCTGGCGGTAAGGTTTACGCTTACCTTGAAATCCTTATTTCCGCTCTGTCTTATCTGCTTACAGAAAAGGCAGGACTGCTCCAGTACCCAGCCGTCAATAAGGGAGGAAAGTCCCAGATTTTCGAGCAGGGGGAAAAGTGTGGAATTCGGTATATTGCCGAAATTTTCATCCGTCCATCTGACAAGGCTCTCGCAATATATTACGCTACCGTCTTCTGCGGAAAAGGAAGGCTGAAATTTCAACGAAAAGCCCTTCATTCCGTTTTCTATGCTTTCCTTTATTCTGGTTTCAAGGGTTGCCGCAAGGGTGCGGTTCTTCTCAAGATTACCCGAATAGAAGGTGTAGCTGTTACGCTTGAATTCTCTTGCTCTGTACATAGCGACGCTTGCCGCCTTGCAGATTTCCTCGGAGCTTTTTCCGTTCAGCGGATAGTATGCTATACCAAGACTGCAATGGATATTAAGCTCATCCCCTCCGAATTTCCAGGGCTTTGAGAATTTATGTATCAGCATTTCCGCAAGTTTTTTAGGCTCATCACCCGTACAGCCGGGGAGATTCAGCATAAAGATTGCATTTGTGAAATAGTATACGCCGATATTCTTTATCGGCAGAGTTTTAAGATACTGTGCCACGTTACGAAGCAGCATATCCGAATAGGTGTGACCGTTTACCGCTGAAAGATTGCTGGTATTGGTTACCTTGAAGGCAACGAGAGAGCCTTCCGTACCCTTTCGTAAAAGCGTACCCATATCCTTATTCAGCTTGGTGCGGTTGGGGAGATTGAATATAGCGTCGTAAAAGGCAAGCTGGCGCATTTTATCCTGGGATAGCTCCAGCTTTTCCTGTGTCTTCATCTGCATGATGATTGATGAAATTATCTGTGCGATATTGCGCAGCTGTTTCTTTTCTCTCTGCTTCCAGATATGCTTTTCATCTAAAGTTTCGTAAGCTAACAGTCCGTCAAATTCGCCGGCGTCATACAGCTTGAATACGGCGTAGGATTTTACGCCCGCCTTTTCAAGATCGTTGGTTTCGTCATCGGAAAAGCTGGAGGAAAGCTCGTTCAGATCCCTTAAAATATTGGGATAGTCCTCCGCCCTTATGGTGATTGCGGAGGTGAGAGTCCTGCTATCCTGCTTATCCTTTTTCCATACGAATATTTCTTTTTTTAGTTCTGCAAGCTCAATGATGGATATTCTGTCCAGCTTAAAATATTCGCCTACGAGAGAAACTACCTTTTCAAGACTTTCCTTTGCCGTTTTGCTCTCCATTATGATGGCGTAGACGTTGTTGAGCAGAATCTGTTCTTCTACGTTCTGTCCCAGCATTTTATTGGCATTCTGGGAATTTTCTATCTCCGTCATTACCACCACTATGGCGTTAGCCATACGGGATACGGTGCTGACAAGAGTTTCCCAGAGCATAATATTCTGACTGAGCAGCTCTTCCGTCTTGGCGGCAATTATCCAATGCCCGCTGGTCTGATGATTTACACGGATGGTCTTTTTCTTTACAAACTGATATTGTACCTCCTGCCGTTCATACTGTGAATCGGTGGTACAGATGATTTTTCCGTCGGGAGTTGTGATAGCGGAATAAAGTCCGCTTTTTGTAAAGGGTATAAGCATTTCTGAAAGGTATGCTTTTTCGAGTATATCCGAAAGTATCATTCCGCTTTGTCTAAGCTCTGATATTTTAGCAAAGCCTTTTTTTCTGAACTGCTTGTATACAAGGTCCTCGCCTGCGGATTCTATGTAGGTGGACACGTCGCCCATCTTACCCTCAAAGCCTGTTGCTTTGCCGTAATCGTTATACACGGGATCGCAGGAAATATAAAACCAATGGTAATCTCCCTTTACCTTAAAACGACAATGTACCTCCAACTTTTCCCGTTCGCCGTTTGAAACGTCGGTAAACATCTCGGTTATAGGCGGTATATCGTCAGGATTTATCATCTCTGTAAGTGAGCTGTAGCTTTTTTCCTTTTCGCTTCCCTTTTCTATCGTGAAGGGAAATCCCGGGGACATATCTATAGCAATATCCAGAAATTTCTGATTGCCGGTTTCAAGCTCCAATTTTTTCGCCTCCTTAGGCAATTGATATTTTTAACAACAGCGGACGGAGCGTTCCCTGCTGTTTTGCGTTCCGTTGTAAAGCCTTCTTACATATCGGAACGGCTTCTGTCCATACTACTAGCGAGTATAATCATTATTGATATTGTACCATAAATTTTAAACAAAATCAAGGCTTTTTGTTAAAATTGTCACAAATGTTGATAAAATATGGTAAAAAATTATGTGACAGGCAGATGAAAATATCGTCTTAATGATTATATCGGGCAAAAGCAGATACAATTATAGCATATGCTATCCGAAAAATTTGCCACAATTTGCAGAATTTTCACACAGTTTTTAGTATTCTCCCTTTACAAATCCAAAAAAATGGGGTATACTTTAAAAGATATATAAATTATCCGAAAGGAATTTACAGCTTTGGAAAAATACAATGACATTCTTTATATAGTTGTACCCTGCTACAACGAAGAGGAGGTAC
>JAFQUH010000081.1 GCA_017408635.1 Ruminiclostridium sp.
ATTATAACATATATTATAACATATAATATATCTAAGTTGCAATATATAATTATGTTAAACTTATTTTATTTATTGAAAGGCGGATATAATATGAGTGAAAAATTAAGACTTACGAAAAGAGATAATCTTAAGGGTGAGGATGGGTACAAGGTGTTTTCTATCCGCATAAAAGACAGTACCGTACAGAGCCTTGACGATATATGCGCAAGGACCAACCGTTCAAGAAACGAGATAATCGGTATTATGCTGCAATACGGCATTGATAACTGCGTAATTGAAGAATAGTCAGCTTCACCGACAAAGGTCGGTGAAGCTTTTTTATTATATAGATATATCCTTCAGCTTGTAGGTTTCAAAATTAAAGATTGCAGTTCTTATATCCTCTATCTTCTTTTCTGTTTCCTCATCCTCATAGCTATAGCTGTCAAGCCTTGCCGAAAGCTCATCGAGAGCGTCAACGTCCAGCAGGGTGGCGGCTTTTTTTATTTCCTCGACGATTTCTATTATCACCGACATATCTGCCTTTTCCTTATCGGAAGCATTGACTCCGACAAGCTCGGATAAGGGCTTTTTGAAGGAAAGCCAGCTATCTGTAAATACGGGATGGAGCGACAGGATGGTAGCCTTGTCCTCCTCCTGTGCCGCCTGCTCAAGCCTCATTGCCATACCTGAAAGGGAAATGATGCCTATGAGCATAGCAGAGCTTTTCATACTGTGTACCTTTACACGATAGCTCTTCATAGCTTCGGTGATATCTTCGCCCTGTGCTATATCGGAATAGTAGCCG
This sequence comes from Ruminiclostridium sp., assembly GCA_017408635.1. Classification (GTDB taxonomy): domain Bacteria; phylum Bacillota; class Clostridia; order Oscillospirales; family Ruminococcaceae; genus Ruminiclostridium_E. The sequence goes on from JAFQUH010000081.1 coordinate 788, forward strand.
TTCAGCTCGTCTGTATCAGAGCCTATTGCGGATACGAACATCTTTACCGTGCCGAGTATTGACTTGTTGTCACCCAGATTAAGACCTGCTACACGCCAGTCTATACCTCTGATTATCGGTAATTCTTCCTCGGCGGCATCGTTTGCTTCTGCACCTTGCTCTGCATTCTTTATATAGTGGGGAGGGAGCAGGGTGAGTATCTTCTTTTCCAGCTTTGAAGGGTTGAGAGGCTTTGTCAGCATACTCCTGAAGCCTGCCTTTTTGTACATCTCGTTGGCACCCGACATAGCGTTTGCAGTGACCATTACAACGGGAGTATCCTTTGACATATTGTCAGGCATTTCCTTCATTATTTCAAAGGTTTCGATACCGTCAAGCTCCGGCATCATATGATCCATGAATATGATATCGTAGTGGTTTTCTTTTACAAGCTCAATGCACGCCTTACCGCTGTCAGCCTCTGTAATATCCATCTGCATAGGCTTTAAAAGATTTATGAATACCTTGCGGTTTATCGCATTGTCATCAACAAGAAGTATTTTTGCTCCGGGAGCAATAAAGGCGTTGACAAATTCCTTGTAGGTGTGTCCGTGAGCGGCAGGATCGTATTTGCCGATGGGCGTATCGTCGGTAACCTTCTGCTTTAACGTAAAGTAGAATTCCGAGCCAACCCCGTATTCACTCTTTACCTTAAGCTCGCTGTCCTGTATTTTTAACAGAGAGGAAGCAATGTTCAGACCAAGGCCCGTACCCTCGATATTGCGGTTTTTTTCCTCGTCCATTCTGGCAAAGGAATCGAAAAGAGAAGCCATATTTTCAGGCTTTATGCCTATACCCGTATCCTTTACGCTGAACAAGAACATATCCTTGTCTGTTCTCCTCACAGTAAAGGTAACCGAGCCTGTATGGGTATATTTTACTGCGTTGGTCAGAAGGTTTACAAGTATCTGTCTTAGTCTTACGTCGTCGCCTATGACCTCTGTCGGAAGATTATCCCCGATATCCAGTATAAGCTCAAGATTCTTTGTCTGTGCCCTGAATTTTATCAGGTTATAGATATCGGTTATCATAGCTGCGGGGCTGTATCTGACGTCGATCAGCTTGATTTTTTGCTCCTCAATCTTCGTTATATCGAGAATATCGTTTACGATACCGAGTAAGGATTCTGCCGCTGATTTTGTTTCTATGGCATATTCCTTTATCTGTTTTTCATTGCTGTCACGGAGTATCGTTTCATTCATACCCATAATAGCGTTTATAGGCGTTCTTATCTCGTGGGACATAGTGGCAAGGAAAACGCTCTTTGCCTTTGTAGCCGCTCTGGCGTCGTCACATTTTGCCTCGATAAGCGTGAGCATATCGTCAAGACTTCGCTCCTGCTCGGCATACTGCCTGTTCTTGAATACTATCATATAAATCATACCGATAAATACCCAGTTTGCAACTACGTTTGTTATAACGCCGATATTCATTTCGAGTACGGACTGGGGTGAATTGAGAATTATATGGATAAGCAGAATGCATATAACCTGGAATATATAGGTATGTACCGCATGGAATTTCATCAGTCTGTCATCAATAAAGGTGAACAGAGTTACCGATGTAAGTATCATAGAGTACAGCATGACCTGTGCCGAGTCAAAGGCAAAGCCTAAAAACAGGTCTATTATCGTAAAGGAGATAGATAGTATATTCTTGTGGAATTTTTCGGATATCCTCTGCTTTTTTACACCCACACAGATGAAAATTCCTATCAGAACGGTAACGCCGGAAAAAGCAAGCATCAGATAGAAGGGGTATTTTCCGACAACAAGGCCCGTAATGGTCGCAGCTAATATCTTCGTAAAGAAGAAAAGCATATTAAGGGTAGAGCCGAATTTATAAGTAGGTCTCATAGGCGCACCCCCTTCGGCACAACGAAGTGAAGTCCTTTTTTGACAATTTCACCCTTGCAGGAGGTAACTCCGTGAATAAGCTCGCCGTCCTGATTTATTGTAAAGGGCTTGCCGTCGGCACGTTTTATTTCGATTGTCTTTGAAAGGCCGAACTTCATCTTCTTGCTTACCCTTGCAAAGTTCTTTTTCATAAGATCGAGCAGTACCATTGCCAGAGGAAAACCACGTTTTCTGACTGTGGCAAGTCTTGTAATGCCAAGTCCGTCTGTGGCACAGGCGTTGTCCGCAAAGAAGATATTGCCGCCCAGCACGTGACCGTTTCCGAAATATATTTCGGAAAAGTAGCCGCTGTAGGTGTCGTTGTCGAGTTTTATTTCATACTCTCTTGTCCTGGAAACGAACAGAGAGTAGATAACTGCCAGCATATAAGGCACCTTGTCGCTTATAAAGCGGAGCGAACGAAGCTCGTTCATCTTTGTCTGGCAGTTACTGTCAAGACCTGTCGAAAGAGTGTTGAGGGCAACTCCATGCTCGGTCCTTATGTAGTCGATGTCTATAACATCCCCGTCTATAAGCTCGTCTATACTGTGGAATTTTTCTTCATTTTCACCGAATACCTTTAAAAAGTCGTTGGTGAGTCCGCAGGGATAAAAGGCTACCTCCACGTCGGATAAATCGTCAAAGCCGTTTAGCATATGGCGCATCGTACCCGAGCCGCCGCAACAGTAAAAGCGGAGCTTTTCGCCTTCAAATATATTCTGTATTTTTTTCACAAGCTCGGTTTCGTAGCCTGCGTGTCGTGTGTTGAACACGAAATAATCAAGATTTTCATAGGAGCCCAGCCTTGCACGAAGGTTATCGGCAAAGGTCTGCTGTCCTGCAAAGGGGTTGATTATAAATATATGTACCATATTTTTTTACCCTGAAGCGCTATGGCTTTCTTATTCGGTTTCCTGATTTTTATTGAGCGTCTTTTCAAGAAGTGCCACCAGCTTTGCCTTGCTGGGAGGCTTTAGCATATATCCGTCAGGCTTTAAGGATAAGAGCTTTGAAACTGTTTCAAGATCGGAGCTGCCTGTAAAGAATATTATCGGAATATGTGAAAGAGCCTTGTCACCTCTGAATTTCTTGAACAGCTCACCGCCGTTCTGATAAGGCATTTCGTAATCGAGAAGTATAAGATCGGGCGTTTTGATGGCAAGCTGGTCATACGCCTGACTGCCTGAGGTGGCAATGGATACATTGTAGCTTCCGTAAAGCATTTCTTTTACGGTTCGGAGTAACATGGGGTTGTCGTCTATAACGAGGATATTTGCACGCTTTGGGGTAGAGTTATTTGCCATTTCCATTGTTTAAGGTCCCTTTCGTATATATTTTCTGACTTGTCCATAATGTCCTTGTATTCGGGCAAAAATCGGTTACATTGTCAGTTTGTTATTATTGTAACACACTTTACTTGAAAAATCAACATTTATGTACTGTTATCAGCATTTTTTTACTGTTTTTTCCGACGTGTTCCGACAAGAAATCTGAAGAGCTGACTTATCTGTAGTCTGAATTTTTGTGACTAATGGCATTTTTATCTGAATAAAATTTGGTAAAAATGAGGAAAATCGATAGTTTTCGATATTTTTCTCTTGACTAAAGCATAATAATAGTATATGATTATAATGTATAACTGTGTGGACTTGAACACGAAAGAATGAAAACAACAAAGAAATAAAACAGAGGAAATACAATGAACGTAAAATTATCAGCTTCAATGCTTGCAAGCGATCTTTCTGCCATCGCAGATGAGATAAAGAGATGCGATGCCGCAGGAATAGAATGGCTTCATATAGACGTAATGGACGGCGTTTTTGTAGACAATATCACCTACGGCAACAACGTGGTAGCCGCCATCAGGAATAAGAGTGATATCTTCTTTGATACTCATCTGATGGTGACCGATCCCACAAGACTTATACCGCTTTTTGCAACGGCAGGCAGCGATATGCTGACTATCCATCTTGAAAGTAACGGTAATACCGCAGAAAATCTCAAGGCAATAAGAGAAAACGGCATGAAATCCGGACTTGCCGTAAAGCCGGGTACACCGGTAGAGGAGGTATATCCTTATCTTCCTTTATGCGATATGGTGCTTGTTATGACGGTAGAGCCGGGTTACGGTGGTCAGGGCTTTATCCCTTACTGTGCCGACAAGGTAAAGGTACTGCGGGACTATTGCGATAAAAACGGCATTACGATGGATATTCAGGTGGATGGCGGAATAAATTCCGATACCGCCGCTATCGTAAAGGATGCAGGAGCAAACGTTCTTGTGGCTGGTACGTATCTCTTCAAAGCAAAGGATATGAGAGAAGCCGCAGAGCTTATAAGATAATCAATAAAGCGCTGACATTCTGTCAACCGCATCGTTACAGATGAGTCTGTAATGCTCCGCAGTTTCGCTTTTTATATTATCACCGCAGAGTGATACAAGGGCGTATTCCCTGGATACAGCTTCTATATATTCAGCCTTTGAAAAGGCAGGGATGACAAGACGGTAGCATCCGTCAAGATGATAAAGGCAGGAGCGTACGCTTCCGCAGTTTATCTTCAGTACATGACAAAGTGCTATGATATCGTTCAGACTGTCGCTTTCCGCAAGGATATATCTGTTTTTGCCTCCGAGCTTTTTATCAGCGGAATTATCCGCACGACCAAGGCAGGAAAGATAAAGCAGACATCCCCCTTCTCCTGAAGGGAATACCTCCACCAGCAGTCTGTCACCCTCAAGGCGAAGCCCCTCTCTTTCTCTTATAGAGGCAATGAGCCTTGACAGAGCAAGCCTTGTCTGTCTTGAGTGACCAGCGATTTCGTTATAGCTTATATTATAGCTGTACATATCCGACTGCCCGAGCGTTATTCTGACAGTCCCTCCTGCGAGTGTATCAATCTGCATATCTGTTACCTCTTAAAATTGAAAAAAAGAATCAATTAGTTTATCTGAAAGGATATTTTATAAATATATGAGTAGTCCAACCAAAGAAGAGCTTCTTCGGAAGATCGACGACGCCCCGCTCCTGATGTCGATGGATGCGGCAAGAAAAAAACTGCGTAAGCCCCGTAGCGTATACGCTGACCAGATCCTGCTGATGCTGGCGGTTATGGTGCTTTCCATCTATATATACGGTTTTCGCTCCCTGGTGGTATGCATCTGCTCGGTGGCTTGCTGTGCAATAACCGATATGATAGGCTGTTTCCTGTGCAAGAAGGAATATAGCTTCAAGGATCTTTCCAACGTGGCATACGGCATGGCGGTGGCTCTTATGCTCCCTGCCTGCGTGGAATATTATATCGTTGCTATCGGTGCCGTGCTTGCGATAACGGTAAAGCACATTTTCGGCGGTAAGGATAACTATATCTTCAACCCCGCCGCCGTAGCCATTGCCTTTCTGATAATATGCTATCCCCAGCAGGTACTGACGTATCCCGAGCTTGGAACAGAGCTTCCTATATTCGGCGCAATGGACGTACCTCACGTAAGCAGTATCGAAAGCAGCTTTATCAAGAACGGCGCACTGCCCAATCTTTCAATGCTTGATATATTTATGGGCAATTTTTCAGGTCCTATGGGTACTACCCACATACTCGTGCTTCTCGTCAGCGGCATATGTCTGCTTTTCAGAAAGAGCATCTCTCTTGCGGCTACCATCGGTGGAGTAGGCAGTATGGCTCTTATCAGCTTCCTGCTTACAGGCTCTGTCGATATAGTGGTATTCCGTTTTATCAGCGGCTTTGTTCTGTTCGGCTTTATATTTTTAGCCAGCGATCCCCAGACTCTGCCCGTAACAACGGGAGGAAGATTCATATACGGGCTTTCTCTTGGCATTATCGCCACCATATTCAGAAACAGCGCCAGCATTGAGGGTATATTCGTATTCGCTCTGCTTATAACAAATGCCCTGTCCTTATATCTTGACAGATTGTGGTTTGATATAAAGCGACTTGTAAAGCAGGCGGCTACCTATCTTAAAAACAATTTAGGCTCCTTCGAGCGTATGTCAATGGATGCAAAGCAGGGTAAGACTCATTCCCTTACCGACACCCAGGAAATCATAATGCAGCCTGTAAATTATAATATGCCCCCTATTGACAATAAAGTTACTAAGGTAAAACGAAAGAAAAAGTTAGGTTTTGCCGAAATAAAGGAGAGCTTTGCAGAGCTTTTCAAAAAGAAGAATAAACCGATAAATAAAAGGGAGGTCAGTCATGGCAACAGCGAAACAGATAAAGCCGAAGAAAATAAAACAGAAGACTGATTTCAGGTTTACAAGGGATCTTCTTGACGGACTGGCAAAGCAGAATGTGGTGCTTATGACGGGTATTGTAAACGCCCCCGTAATTATCGCCGCTACTTCCTTCAAAAAAGGCGTGGTAATTGCTATTGCCTTCGCAGTCATATCCTTCCTTACGATAATGACCTGCTCCTTTGTCCCTAAAAAAATCGTCTATGCACTCCGTGTAATTATATATGCTCTGGTAGGCTCGGTTTATTATATCCCTACGGTATTATTGCTGGAGAGGGTATTCCCGCTTACAGTAGAGCTTATCGGTATATATATGCCGCTTATGATTACAAATGCGCTGATATTCTCAAAGACCGAAAGCCGTTTTTATCTCGAATCAAAGCTGAAAATGCTGATAGACGTCATTATGTTTATCATAGGCTTCTCTGTGATATGCGTACTGACGGGCAGCTTCAGAGAAATGATATGCTTCGGCTCCTTTGCGGGAATAAAGCTCACCGATTTCAGTATCCCCGCCTTCGAGGCACCCTTCGGCGGCTTTATACTCGTCGGAATTATGGCAGGTACCTTCAGAGCTCTTTATAACTACCTCAGAAAAAGAAGAATAAAGCAGAATGAGGAGATAGCAAGACAGGAAGCCTTCAGAAAGAAGAAGGAACAGCTCATAAAGGAAGAAGCCGAATATCAGCAAAAACAACTGCCCACAGGCGAAAAGGAATAAACAATGGATAAGTTTTTACTTTTTATAAATACCGCTATGCTTACCATGTTCGTTGAAAATGCAATTTTCAGCAGAGCGCTGGGTACAAGCGTTGCCTTTTATGCTTCACGAAAAAAAGAAAGCATAATCGGGCTTGGTCTTGGCATAACCTATGTAACGGTGCTTTCGAGCTTCGTTACCTTCTGGTTTGACGCATGGCTTTACGATTTTGAATATTACTACGTGATAATGCCGCTGATATATACGCTTATTGCGGCGGTCATCTATACGGCAAGTCTGCTGGTCATCTGGAGATTTCTCCCCAGACTCTTCAGAAGCATAAAGAAATACGTACATCTGTCGGTGTTCAACGCAACCGTTCTCGGTGCATTGTTCTTAAATACCGTCTACCATACCGATTTGCTTCAGTATATCGCCTTTGGTATCGGTATCTGTGCGGGCTTCTTTGTTGCGGTTTTCTTTCTGCATATCGCAAACGACAGACTTAACTCTCCGCTTATTCCCGAAGCCTTCAGGGGTATGCCTATAATGATGGTATTCGTCGGAATAATGTCGCTGGCGTTCTACGCTCTGACTGGCTATAACACAGGAGCAATAGTATAAAAATAAAAAAATATATAAAAAAGGGATAAAGAATATGAAAAATAAGGGTATGAAGATCAAGCGTCGTCGCAAGGGCTTTTATAAAAAAAGAAAGAGTACCGCCCGTAAGGTGCTTGAGGTTATTCTCGTAATTTTACTCATAGCGGCGCTGATATTTATCGGATACTCGGTAGCTCCTCCGCTGATAAAATTCATTTCGGGAGAGAGCAACACCTCCTCGACAAGCGAGCCTGCGTGGACTCCGCCGGAAACCACCACGACCACTACCGAAAGTGAGGTAACCACCACGCCTCCCGTGACTACCGAAAAGCCACAGGAAAAGCCACAGCTTTTAAGCGGTACAACGGTAATTGCACCGGATAGCGCAATAGCAAGTACGTCAGCGCTCGGCACTTATCTTGAATCGGCTAAAAAATCAGGCTATAAAACGGTAATGTTCCATCTTAAGGACGATACGGGACGTCTGCTTTATAAGTCCGCCGTAAAGACTGTAAAGGACAACGAAACCATAGTAACCGGCAAGCTCACCGCCGCACAGATAGTAAGCCTTTGCAAGAAGGCGGAGATCATTCCCGTGGCAGTTATCGATACTTTAGAGGATCACCTGATCTCTACCGTTATAAGTGAGGCAGGCTTCCGCACGGCAGACGACTGGGAATGGCTTGACGCATCTCCTGATAAGGGCGGCAGACCTTGGGCTACTCCTTATTCAGACGTTACCGTGACCTATATTTCAGATATCACAAAGGAATTATCCTCGGCAGGCTTTGAAGGTATAATCCTTGACGGAGTAAAATTCCCCAACTTCGGAAACTATGATTATTCGCTTCTTCCTAAAGAACTGAAAGAAAGCGGCAGAACGGATAAGCTGATTGCACTTGTAAATAAATGCTCCTCTACCGCAGGAAGCTCCCATACGGCAGTAAATATAGACGCCGCCCAGCTTCTTACTCTTAACAAGGCGTATTATAAGGGAACGGCGGAGCTGTGGAAAAATAAAGCCAAGCTCTCAAAGGCAGGAATAGTTGTGACGCTTGATGTCAATACTCTCGGTACGACGCTTGCGGTATCCGATACCGAAAACGTCAAGGTCGACAAGGATGCCGCAAAGGCGGTAGCTACAGTCTTTGAAAAGGTTAAAAAGCTCGCAGGCGATACCGATATCACAGTTGGTATCAGCGGCTCTGCAAAGCTCACTGCCGCACAGAAAAAGAGCGTTGAAAACGCCTTCAAAAAGCTCGGCTACGAAAATATCGTTCTGATGTAACAAAAAACGCTTGCATTTATCAGGATAATAGGGTATAATTAAATACGATGTTTTGTTATACCTTGGTAATATAAACCCTGCCGATACGGCAGCTTATTCACCATACAAAAGAAAGGAAATTTTTAAAATGACAGAATTAATAACACTTCTCGCACAGACAGCAACAGGCACACCCGATGCCGCAAATCCCGCATCAATGCTCACAATGCTTATTCCCCTTGTGGTAATGATCATTATCTTCTACTTCCTTATCATCAGACCTGAAAAGAAGCGTTCAAAGAAGATGAAGGAAATGCTTAACAACCTTGAGGTAGCCGACGAGGTAGTTACCACAGGCGGTATCATCGGCAGAGTTGTAAGCGTTAAGGAGGATACAGTCCTCATCGAAACAGGCAGCGACAGAACAAAGATCCGTGTTTTAAAGGGTGCTATCGCTGAAAACAGAACTGTTCACGATACAACAGAGGGTTAATCGGTATTAACTGAATAAGTAAAAGCTATCAATCCTTTCGGACTGATAGCTCAGACTGAAGATAAACTTATGCACCGCAAAAACGCATATTTTTTCATCGGATTTTATGAGCAAAAAATTCAGTACAAAAGTTCAGGGGAGCCGCAAACGGCTCCCCTGAAGCATTTTTACTTACCTTGTTATCTGCTCCTCAACTGTACCTTGTGCAAACACTTTGCTGTGCATCATCGTGATGCACTTTTTGTTTTAAATTATACTCCTTACCCATCCCGTAATGCCGTTTTTAAGTCTTTCGTCAGCGGGAGTGCCGTCGTCGAATATAAGATTGTTCTGTATCCAGTTTATCATGCAATGCTGTCCCATTTCAAAGCCGTAGAATACCGAGGATACTCCGCCGTCACCGTTATATACCCATTTCGGAAAGAAGCAGATAGTATCGGGAAGAGCATTAAGCTCCTTTTCAAAGGGTGCTATGCATTCGTTAAAATCCGCCATTTCGTCATATCTGCCGTGGGCAATTATGAGTCTTGTACCACCCTTTATTATTTCCTTTATCTTATCAATAGAAGGAAGATAGCCTGACGCTATCGGGATAGCACCGTCGAAAAAGCCGATATAATCTTCAAGTAATTGCCAGGTGAAATATCCGCCCGAGGATGCACCCATAACGAATTTCTTACTTACGTTATCCTTGTTTTCCTCGCAGACCTTATCGAAAATAGCTTTTATCGGCTTACTGTGAATCTTGTCCCAGGCACCCTTTATCCAGCCCTCCTCCGTTCTTTCTTCGTTGGCAAGAGGAACTATTATATATGCGCCGCCCATCTCCTGCTGATATTTCGGGGAGGCGTACTGCTCTGCGCCACAGCACATTATACAGCCCTCCTCCATAAGAGAATTGCTGGCACCGTGAAGCCACATCAGTACGGGATATTTCTTGTTTTTGTCTGCACCATGCTTTACGGGATCGTAGACGTAATATCTTATATCTCCCGTTTCTTCGCAGGGGTAGAGGTATTTATCAAAAAGATCGAAATATATCTTACTTTTATATGTAGTCTGGTAGCTGATAAACTCATTTTCAGAAAGGTATTTCGCCCATTCGGGAACGGCAGTCTTGTCCTGCTCGGTCTTTTTAAAATCAGGTAATGCCATTTTAAAACCTCCGTTTTGTATAATATTTTTCGGGAGCCAAAGGGAGTCCTTTGGGGCAATTCCCGCCTTTTATAATAACAGTTAACCCCACAGCTCTAAAACGGCGGGGCTAAATCTGTATGGCGGATGTGCTGATTTCTCCCGATTTTGCTTTATTCTGCTTCTACTTTAGTATTCTTGCCTACGATAACGGCTATGATTCCGCCTATGATAAGCGCTATAAAGCCTGTCAGGGTTGCTATATTAAGACCGAAGCCTGCGGGGAATATTACGTATACCGAGCCTGCTACAAGTCCTAAAATCACACTGTAGACCATAAGACTCCACTTCTTCATAAGGAAGGTGATAAGTCTTGCACCCAGCACAAGTCCTGCTATAGCACCGATTGCGCAGGGGATTATAATTGCAAAGTCAAAGCCCTTTACTGCGGCTATAACCGTAGAATATACGCCGAGCGTCATCATAACAAAGGAGCCTGAAACACCGGGGATTATCATTGCTATTGCCGCTACGAAAAGTGATACCATCATAGTAAGAAAGAAGGGTACGTCCATAGCATAGCTTACGTTAAGCTCCGTTTTTGATGCATCGGCATTTATTTCACCGTTATAGGTAAAGCTGATGCTCTTGCCCGGTTCTATTACAGCCCCATCACGGTTTTTGAAGGTGTCAGGAGCATATGCGGGAAGCCTTCCGAAAAAGCCTTTTATTATTTCAGTAGTGGAATAATCGTAAAAACAGGATACATCGCCTTCTATATTCTGGTCATATATGATAACCTCGTCATCAAATCCGAGAGTCCAGCCGCTTATAGTTCTGTCACTGTCGTTGTAGATTGTTATAGTTGTAGAAGCGCCGTTATCCGTCATATCAAAGCGGTAGGGATTTGTACTGCCGTTTTCGAGAAGAGCAAGCCCCACTACCGCCGCAAGACCAATAACAAAGGGCAAAATGCAGATGGGTCTGAATTTATCCTTTACCGTTGCATTGCGGATGATGAGGGGAACGCTTCCGATGATAAGTCCCATAAAGAACATATTTGTCTGAACAGGGAAATTAGTGAATAAGAAGGTTATGATAAAGGCGAAGCCTACTATACCGATAACGGCACCTATGCCAAAGAAAATGAGAAATTTGATGTTCTTCTTTATTTCCTTTAAATTAAGGGTGAGCGCACCGCACACCTTATCATAGCAACCGAAAACAACCAGCATCGTGCCACCGCTGACGCCGGGTATAATGTTTGCTATGCCGAAAACTATGCCGTAAACCACGGCTAATAAATACTGTAACATGAAAACTGCCTTTCTTTTATACTTTTTTCATTATCTCTTTTATTATTCCCGGAATAAGTCCCGTTATCATAGCGGCAATAAGTGCTACAGGATGAGGCATATCAAAGCCGAGAGCGGAATTTATAAAGGGAATATATGTAACAATTGCGGAGCATACCGCAGTAATAACAACCGTAATTACCGCTTTTCTGTTTACTGCGCCGTGTCTGAAAACAGTCAGTATACTATGCTTTGCCGATACGTTGGCAAGGGTAAGGGAAGCCAGACTGAAGGTAAGCATAACGAAAAGTGCCGATAAGGTCTGTACGGGAGTCATAAGTCCCGAGCAGATAACTGTGAAGAGAAGGGAAATAGCTCCGATAAAGCCACCGCTTATTGCGGAATCCGTAAGGAAGCGTCTGTTCATCTTTCCCCTACCGATGTAGCCCGAGGAGGTCATATTTCCTGAAAGCTCTGCGGTACAGCCTGAATAACACATAGCGCATATCGGGATTATTATCACCGACATAATACCTGCGAAGGCGGGAGTTATCGGATATAAGCCGATAATTGCCGATACCAGTACAATTATTATAAGAGCTATAAAGGCGCTGAAGCAAAGGCTTATGCACTTCTTTATATTTCTGTGAAGCTGTCTTGATTCCTTGGCAATATCCACTATCTGTAATATACTGTCCTCGCTTGTCACAAGACCGCTTGCCTCGTATATACTGCCCGTGGTTTTCTGAAGGCTGGTTATACCGAGATCACATTCTGTTATGAGATTATAGTCCTCGTCGGTATAGCCTACTACCGCTACAATCTCGCCCTTTTCACGGAGCTTTTTAATTATTTCGGATTTCTGTGCCGACGTGATATTGCTGAATACCTCTGCGTGACTGTAGTCGAGGTTAAGTTCGTTCTTTTCCGCTATTCTCATAGCGTCACCGGTTATCATATTACTGCAGTTAAGGCCGATCTTTCTGCCCATTGAAGCGGCGGTTTCGTCACTGTCGGAGCTTGTCATAACCAGCTTTATGCCTGCCTTCTTACAGCTTTGTACCGCAAGAGGAATAGTATCCTTTGTGGCAGTCACGAAGGACACCATACCCATATAGGTGTACTTTACACTATAAAGGCTGGCGGGAATATCTTCTTCACTGTCAAGTATTATATATGCGCTTGCCCACACCTCAAGACCTCGCTTTGAGATGGCTGACGCCTTTTCTCTTATTTCTACGAGTCTTTCGGTTTCAATATCGCAAAGACAGATTACTTTCTCTACCGCCCCCTTGATAGCCAGCAGATATTTGTTTTCTATCCTGTACACGTTACCGCCCATACGGTCGTTTTCGTTATAAGGAAAGCGTGTTATAAGCTCGTTTGATTTTATATAATCCACGTCTGCGCCGGCAAGGGAGGCGTACAGTAAAAATGCCTGCTCGGTAAGGGTGGGATTATCGTTATCTCCCGCAAGTATAGTAACTGTTGTCATAAGACTGTCGCTGTTACTGTAGACGTTTGCCACGTCGGATTTATTTGCCGCTATTACGGCGGATTTGTCAATAATGAGAGTAGTAAGTCCCGTCAGTTTGCGGAGTATACCGAGATTCTTTATTGCTACTCCCTTATCCTGACAAAGCTCTGCGGTACGGGAGGTGTATATTCTTATAAAAAGCTCTGCATAGGGGAATATAAGACATATCAGGAATGCGGTCTTTTCCGACAGATTCAGCATAAGCGTACTGTTATCCGTGGCGTTTACTATATCAATAGTAAAGAATATCAGGCTTATGGCAAGAGCAATAAGAGTAAAGGGAAGCCTTAATTTATTTACCGATCTTTCATATTCGGAGAAATTCGGATCGGGCAGTTTTTTTCTGTCCTTTGATACTCTTACTCTGTAGGCGTCTTCACCCGTGCTGACAACTCTTGCAATAACGTTTCCCGAAAGGACTCTTGTGCCTGCATAGATACAACTGGATTTGAGTCTTGTATCAGGAGTATTGTCAACGCCTGCATTCTTTGTAACGGAAGCCCTGTTGCCCGTGAATCTGCTTTCGTCGCAGGTGAGATTATGGCATTCAAGAATATGAGCGTCTGCAGGTACCATTTCGCCGCCCTGAAGTATGATTATATCATCAGGAACAAGGAGTGCCGCAGGAATAAGCTCTATCTTTTCCTCTCTTATAACTCTGTATTTCGTTTTTGCCGCTGATATGAGAGCCTCGGTCTTTTCGTTACAGCTGTTGCAATGTACTGCAAGCAGTACCGCACCTGCCACCGCTATGGCAATGCAGGCTATACCCGTTGCCACCTGATTTAAAAAAGCCAGCTCTATAATACCGCTGAAGAATATCAGAAGTACCACTATATTAAGCAGTATGTGGTATGATCTGAAGCTCTTGTCCTCGTGTTCGGTAAAGCAGTTTTCACCGTACATATTAAGATTCTGTCTTGCCTTGTCCGTGGTAAGACCTTTATAATTTCCTTTAAAATTCAGAAATTCCGCCATTTTTGTCCTCTTATCTTTCTATATATAAGTATCTTGCTTCGTAATATTTTACATATTTATATCATTATCGCATATAAGCGACAAAAAATCAAGTAAAAAAGGAGTAAATTTTAAGGGTAGACAGGTGTAAATTTATAGTCTTGCGTAAAAAAAGACTTTCAGCTATTGCAAATTGTGTAGTTTTCTGTTACAATATTTAAGTATCTTGTTATTATGTTAACGTATCGCCGTAATAAATCGGCGGCAATATAAGGAAAAGGAAAAGTAAAATGAGCGGAGAAAGCATTTTAAAGGTAACGGGGATACTTCTCGAATACCTTATACCAACTCTTAAAATATTCGGTTTTACGCTACTGTTTTCAATACCTTTAGGTATGGTGGTGGCGTGCCTTAAAATGTGTAAGATAAAGCCGATATCCTGGCTTACAAACGTATACATACTGATAATGAGAGGTACACCTCTTATGCTTCAGGTAATCGTTGTATACTACGCATTGCCCTACATAAGAATGATGGAGGGACTGCCTGATTTTCTGAAAAATCTTTTATCGGGAATCGACGTAGCCTCTGACGATTTTATGTTTGGTGCGGTGCTTACCGCCTTTGTGCTGAATTATGCCGCATACTTTGCGGAAATATTCCGTGGCGGAATAGAAGCGATGCCCAAAGGTCAGTACGAAGCGGCGGCGGCTCTTGGTATGACGAGAGTGCAGACCTTCTTCAGAATCATACTCCCTCAGGTGATAAAGAAGATAGTGCCCGCATCCTCAAACGAGGTTATCACGCTTGTTAAAGATACCTCTCTTGCAAACGTAGTAGCCTATGCGGAAATCACCTTGAAGGCAAAGCAGCAGATGATGAATTACAGCTCGCTTATCCCTTTATTTATAGCAGGTGTATTCTATTTTGCAATGGCTATGATACTTACCTTCCTTTTCTCCTTTATAGAAAAGAAGCTGAACTATTACAGATAAGGAGGAATAAAAGTGGCTATACTTGAAGTAACAAATCTCTCCAAGAGCTTTGGCGAGCTGGGAGTATTGAAGGATATCTCCTTTGATGTTCAGCAGGGCGAGGTGGTATCGATAATCGGTCCCTCGGGTAGCGGCAAATCCACCCTTTTACGTTGTATCAACCAGTTTGAAAAGGCGGACGACGGCAGAATTTCCATCTGCGGACTTGATATGCTTGTAAAGGACAAAAACGGAAGAACGGTATATGCACCGAAAAAAGTCCTGCAGGAGATAAGACTCAAAATCGGTCTTGTGTTCCAGAGCTTTAACCTTTTCCCTCATATGACGGTTTTACAGAATATTATAGAAGCGCCTGTTCACGTTTTAAAGCAGGATAAGAATCAGGCTACCGAAAAGGCTATGGAGTTACTTGCTAAAATGGGGCTTTCCGACAAGGCGAAGGAATATCCCTGCAATCTGTCAGGTGGTCAGCAGCAGAGAGTTTCCATCGCAAGAGCGCTGGCGCTGAATCCCGACGTGCTTTTCTTTGACGAGCCTACCTCCGCACTCGATCCAGAGCTTACCGGTGAAATTCTGAAGGTAATAAAGGAGCTTGCCGCAGAAAAAATGACAATGGTGATAGTTACCCACGAGATGCAGTTTGCAAAGGAAATCTCCGACAGAGTCATTTTTATGGACGGCGGTTATATCATCGAAAACGGTACACCCGAAGAGGTATTTGAAAACTCTGAAAACGAGAGAACAAAGCAGTTCCTCGAAAGATATCATTCATAAATCTGATTTAAATCTTCAGATTTCCTCAATGGAAATTTGAAGATTTTTTTATTCTGCGGAAAAATTTTCAGATATACTATTTACTTTTTTTAGTATCTGTGCTATAATAAGTTTAGCATTTAATTGCGGAATTATCTTTATACTTTAAACGGATAATTATTCTTTATTCTGAAAGGAATCAAAACTATGAACAATATACTGAAAAGGACTGTTTCGGGTGTTGTTGCTCTTGGATTAGCCGTAACCTCGGTGCAGGTATCTGTTCCGCAGGTTCACACAGGTCATGCTGAAGAAGCGGCAGCTCTCGTTGCAACGGGTGTAAAGGGCGACGCCAATGCCGACGGTGATGTAACCGAAGCGGATCTTGACGTTTACGAAAGCTATTTACTTGGCAATACAGAAATCGCCGACGACGTACTCGAGGATATGGATATAGACTACGGCAATACTTATCAGTACGTCGAAGTAAACGGCAACGACTATGCGGCAGTCAGAAATTATCTTGAAGGCTGTACCCAGACTATTGAGCCGTCAGGACATATTCAGTACAGAAACGATGGCGGAATTCACACCGCTATGTTATATGCCGGCTATTATTCATCGAATGCAGTATATATTGCTGAAACAGATGATCTTACAAATAGCACTACAGAGCATGAAATAACAGAAATCATCTGGGACGGCGGAAAGCCTGACTGGGCAACAGAGGTTGAAAGAGAAGACGGGCTTTATATCGACGGCACTCCTGACGAATCCGACGTTGGTACTTATAATATGCTCATTGTCGGAAAGGGTCTGAACGGAAAATATCACGCCGTAGCAAACTACGTCGAAATATGCTTACCCGATTATAAAGTCACTACAGAGGATGGCAACATACTTTATGAAGGTGGTGCCTGCATTCTGGTTGGTCCCGGCACCTATAACATAACAAGCTCTGTAACAGACGCATCCGATATTATAATGATCGCAGATATCGGTCAGAGCGGAAAGCATATTATCAATTTAAACGGTATGAATATAAACTGTGGAGATACGGATATCCCCGGAGATTTCATTCAGGCTGTGTCTTTTGATTCCGGTATGCCCACTATGGATATTGATATAGTGCTTTCAGGCTCAAACGTTATACGAAATGCTGATGTCGATTTATATACAGAAGGTCAGGTCAATATTTACGGTGGCGATGACGATACTCTTTCCTTACTCGGTAACTCAAGCGTAAGCGTCAGAGCCCTTAACGTAAACGGCGGAAAGATAACCATAAAAAGCAACTGTAATCAGGCTATGGAAGCAGAACAGCTTACAATGATGGGCGGAAGCCTTGATTTGAGCTTTTCGCCCGTAGAAGGTCAGCAATGGAATACCAGCAACACCTCTCTTACAGGTGTCGGACTCAGATGCGACGAAATAATCATCCGCAGAGGGGATCTTTTACTGAGCGGTAACGACGGCGCTGTGCAGGGTATATATTCAACTCCGAAGCTCTACGTTTCTCCTCTTTATTGTGATATAGACGTAGAAGTAAGTGACGATGGTACTACCTATACTGCAATCGAAGGCTCACCCTTCAGCGATCCTGATAATTCACCCTCTGCATATACAGGTGCAGAAGGAGCAGGCGCTCCCGATAACTCGGTAGATATATCAGGCTACGTAGCAGATAAGGATTTCTTAAAGATAGTAATGGGACATACCTACTCATACAGGGTTACTATCGATGCAGGTGAGCACGGCAACGTAACCTATGAGGATGATACCGCAGGTCAGAAGAGCTTCTGGGTTGCAGGCGGTGAAAAGTTACCCGAGGGTATCACCTTAACCGCTGACGAGGGTTGGGAAATCGACAAGATAACCTCCTCGGTAAACAGCGCTTTACCCGTAGACGTGCTGGATATTTCAGAAATCGTTATACGTGGCGATACTGTTATAAGTGTTACTGCAAAGGATGTAAAAGCACCCGTTATAAACGGAATTACAGACGGCTCAAATTACTGCGGAACTATAACCTTTACCGTAACGGATGACAGCGACGTAAGCGTTACGATAAATGGAGAAGCTGCCCAGCCTGATGCGAACGGCGTATATACAATTGTAGGCAATACCTCGGCTTACGGAATTAGAGCAACAGACGCCTTCGGCAACGAAACATTATATACTATAACAGTTTACGAGACACATCCCAGCCTGTCAAATCATCAGGATAACGGTGATGGCACACATACCGGTATCTGTGATTTCTGTAACGAAGCCGTAATTGAAGATCACAATTTCGGCGACTGGTACCCTGCAGATGAAACAACACATGAACAGGTCTGCGAGGATTGTGGCTATACAGAAATCGGCGGACATATTATGGGTGACTGGACGTCGGATGATGCAGATACCCACAGCAGAGAATGCAGTATCTGTCATCACCTCGAAAATGCAGATCACGATTTCGGCGAATGGACAGATAATCACCAGTCAGGCAAGTGCGAAAGAGAGTGTGAGACCTGCGGACACGTAGACGAAGCTGAACACGATTTCGGTGACTGGGAGGATATCCCGGGATCAGGACAGCACAAAAGAGAATGTGAAAACTGCGGTCATACAGAAACCGGCGATCACAACCTCGACGACTGGACGCCACACATAGATTCAAACACCCACAGAGCATACTGTCTAGATTGCGGACTTCTCGTAGCAGAGCCTCACTCCATGGGCGAATGCGAAGAATACGACGACCTGCAGCATATCACAAGATGTGAAGATTGCTCCTTCTTTTTGATAGGAGACCACACCTACAGTGAGTGGAGGGATAACGCCGAAACAGGTAAGCACGAAAGAGAATGTGAAGGTTGCGGTCATTTACAAGAAGCAGAGCACAATATGGAAGAGTATTCAGAATACGATGCGTCTACCCATATAAGATTTTGTACGGATTGCGGTTCTTACTACGAGATGGAAGCTCATATATATGGTGCCTGGGAAGAGATCGCTAATACAAATAATCATAAACACGAGTGCCTGATTTGTGGCTATACTGAATATCGCAGTCATAACTATGGCGATTGGACAGATAACGCCGAAACAGGTAAGTGCGAAAGAGAATGCGAAGACTGCGGTCGTGTGCAGGAAAATGAGCACAATTTCGATGAGTGGGCAAATAATCCCGATACAGATAAGCACGAAAGGATCTGCAGAAACTGCGGACATACAGAAGAGGCTGAACACAATTACTCTGATTGGGAAAATGACAATGAATCCGGCAAGCATATAAGAATGTGTCTGGATTGCTTCCACATAGAAGAAGCGGAGCACAGACTGGTACAGCGTGATCCGTCATCTCTCACCCAGCATATGGCTTTATGTGAAGACTGCGATTATTACGAATTTGAAGATCACAGCTTTGACGAATGGACATATAATAACGAATACACTCATAAGCACACATGTACGCTCTGTGGTCACGATGCAACCGAAGACCACGATTATACCGGCTGGACTCACGATCCCGAAACGAATAGGCACAGAGGAGAATGTGAGATCTGTGGACATATAGAAGAATCTGAACACGTTTTCAGCGAGTGGAGAAATAATACCGAAACAGGTAATCACGATAGAGAATGTGAGATCTGCGGATATACGGAAGAAGCGGAACACGTTCTCGGCGAGTGGACAGATAACCACGCAACAGGTATGCATGAAAAAGAATGCATGAATTGTGGCTATATAGAAGAGGAAGATCACGTATACGGCGAATGGATCGCAAATCCTGAAACCGACCAGCATGACAGAATCTGTGAAGCCTGCGGACATACACAGGCGGACGTGCACACCTTCGGTGATGCAGTAGACAACGAAGAAACGGGCAAATGTGAAATGACATGCACAGTCTGCGGACTTCTTGTAGCGGACGAACATCTCTACAGCCCGTTCTTCGATAATCACGAATCCGGCAATCATGAAGCGGAATGTCTCTGGTGCGGACGCACTATAGTATCAGATCACGTTTACGGCGAATGGGAATCCACCGGTGAAGCGGATGAGCACAAGAGAAATTGTATCGAATGCGGACACAGAGATGCGGCTGAACACACCTTCGGTAAATGGTCTGAAACCGACAACAATACACACGAGCAGGAATGTGAAGACTGCGGCTACGTTAAGAATGAGGATCATAAATTTGATAACGCCGTAAATATCGGTAACGGACAGCATAAGCTCACCTGTTCAGCTTGCGGCGCAGAAATGACAGAGGATTGCTACGGCATATGGGAAACTGTAAAGGAAGCAACCTGTACCGAGGAAGGCACGGAAGAAATGATTTGTGAGGTATGCGGTGAAAAGCATACGAGAAGCA
The DNA here is from genome assembly GCA_017408635.1 of Ruminiclostridium sp. GTDB lineage: Bacteria > Bacillota > Clostridia > Oscillospirales > Ruminococcaceae > Ruminiclostridium_E. Next base: position 21,075 of record JAFQUH010000081.1, read on the forward strand.
TAGCTATGCTCCCTCACCAATTTGTAAACGGCAGATGCTCCTCCTGTTATTTCGAAGATCCTACGATAGGCGACAGCACTACTGCAAACCCGCCCACAGGCGTACCCTTCGGAGCAGGACTTATAGCAATGATCCCCGCTTCTATGCTGGTATTCTTTGCAAGACCTAAAGCGAAAAAGGGAAAGAAATAAAATAAGCTGAAAAAAATATCCCACGAGGTTTTCCTCGTGGGATGTTTTGCTTTTACCTCTTCTTCATATCCTCCTCTATATCCTCTCTCCATTCGTCATTCAGGGCTTTGCCGCGGCGGACTGCCTTTACCGCCTTTCCGACAGAGCTGAAAAGGGCGTTTGTACCACGACTGTCGGCGGTGTAGTTTACTGCTCTTTCGGGAGCTATGCCGTAGCTTTTTGCAGTAGTTACGGCGTCGATATTTGCACCGATGAAGATAAATTCCCAGCCGTATTTTTTCTGCTGTCTTTCTATTATCTGCTTTACCCTTTCGGATGTGTATTTGCGGCTTGCATTTTCCATACCGTCGGTAGTTATCACGAAAAGAGTCTTTTCGGGCACGTCTTCGCTTCTCGCATACTTATGGATATTGCCGATATGCTTTATCGCTCCGCCTAAAGCGTCAAGCAGGGCGGTAGAGCCTCTGACATAGTAATCATCCTCTGTCATAACAGGAACGTCACCGAGCTTTACTCTGTCGTGAAGCACCTCGCACTTGTCATCGAAAAGAAGAGTGGATACATAGCATAAGCCGTCTTCCTTCTTCTGCTTTTCAATCATAGAATTGAAGCCGCCGATGGTGTCCTTTTCCAGCCCTGACATAGAGCCGCTTCTGTCTAAAATGAATACTAATTCCGTAACGTTGTTTTTGTTTGTCATTGTAATTTCCTCCGTTAAAATAAAAATGTGATTGCGGGATTTCTTTTCCCTACAATCACATTATAGCGGATTTAAGATATTATATGGTCGCTTGGTATGCGACATTTTTTATTTCAGAATTTCCATTGCCTTTTTATACTTTTCCACTCTTCTGAGTGCCTTTTCGTCAACTGTATCGAGCCTTGAAAGATCGCTGTTATGGGTAAGGTCAGCGAGCTTTACTGCTCTTGCAACGGGATTTTGCTTTATTTTTTCTACATACTCCATATATGGCACTGACTTGTCGTGGGTGAGAAGAGCAAGGGCGTCTGTTACCTTTTCGGGAAAGCCCATATCCTTTAAATCTGAAAGAGTATAATCGGTATCCTCCACCACGTCGTGAAGAAGAGCTGCGGTGGTGGTATATTCATCCGTCATACTCTCCGCTAAATGAAAGGGATGGAATACGTAGGGCATACCGCTTTTATCAGTCTGGTCCTTATGTGCCTCAAAACAGAGCTTAAGCGCCTTTTTGGTCATTTCGGTATATATCATTTCAGCCTCCTAAAAGACTCTGGTCAAAGTCGAATAACGCCTCATTTATCGTAAATATATCGTATATTCCGTTTTCAATAAAATATTCTATTATGATATCAAACTTGTTGCTGTGGGACAGAGCAAAGCCTGCCTTACGAAGAAGCTCGCCTGTTTCGTCAAGAGAAAGACCAAGAGCGATTGCAAAGGCTATCGCAGTAGGCTTGCTGGGTTTATAGTGGATATCGTTTCTGATTTTTGAAAATAGCTTTCTGTCCACGTTTGCCCTTTTGTAGCATTCCGAATCCTTCATACCCTTTTCATCAATCTTCCGCAGAAGCATCTGTGAAAAGCTCTCATCCAGCTCCTTCACTCTGTCGTCAAGAGAGATACTGTCACAGGTGTCCATGCACATATCTTCATTTGCGGGAGCCTTGAAAAGCGAGGCTTTTACGCTGGCAAATCTTCTTCTGTTATCCCGGTGCTCGTCGGCATAGTTATCGTCAATGTACTGCTTTATATCTGAAAACAGTTTTTCGCTTATTGTAAAGGAAGCCTTATCGAATACCACCATATAGACTTCCATCTCGTTATCCATAAGAAATTCGCTTATAACGTCTATAGCTACCCTCATAGCCTTATCTCTGGGATAGCCGTATATACCCGCCGATATCAGCGGAAAGGCAATGCTTTCGCATCCCTTTTCCTTCGCCAGCATAAGAGAATTTTTATAGCAGGAGGCGAGCAGCTCCTTTTCGTTCTGATTGCCGCCCTGCCATACGGGACCTACCGTGTGTATTATATATTTTGCAGAAAGCATATAGCCCTTTGTGATCCTTGCTTCTCCCGTAGGGCAACCGCCGATAGAGGCACATTCTATAGCAAGCTCTTTTCCCGCCGCCCTATGAATAGCACCGCATACCCCTCCGCCGTTGGCAAGCCGATTATTGGCGGCGTTTACTATGGCGTCTGTCTGCATTTTGGTTATATCGTTTCTTATTATATTGAATGGCATACCTATCACCTCTTATATTAATAATAGCATAAATAAGGCGATTTTTCAACAGATTATTTTTCTTCTTGATTTATACTTTGTTTTGTGCTATCCTATAGTAAAGAATATTTCACAAGGAGTAAATATCTATGATAAGTGAAAATGTAAAACAAAGAGCAAGAGAATTGGTATCGGAAATGACTGTAGAGGAAAAGTGCAGTCAGCTCCGTTACGATTCGCCATCAATAGAAAGACTGGGTATCCCTGCATATAACTGGTGGAACGAGGGACTTCACGGACTGGCAAGAGCGGGTACGGCTACTATGTTCCCCCAGGCTATTGCAGTAGCGGCAACCTTTGACGAGGAGCTTACAAGGCTTATGGCTGAGGTTATAGGCAAGGAGGCGAGAGCAAAGTATAATGCAAGCAGTAAAAAGAGTGACAGGGATATCTATAAGGGACTTACCATCTGGTCACCCAATATAAATATTTTCCGTGATCCCCGCTGGGGCAGAGGTCACGAAACCTACGGAGAGGATCCCTATCTTACTTCCGTTATGGGTTGTGCTTACGTAAAGGGACTTCAGGGAAAGGGCGAATATATGACCGCCTCCGCTTGCGCAAAGCATTTTGCGGTGCATAGCGGCCCTGAAAATTTAAGACACGAATTTGACGCCACCTGTACTGAAAAGGAGCTTTTTGAAACCTACCTCTACGCCTTTAAAAAGCTGGTTGAAAGTGATGTTTCAGGCGTTATGGGTGCTTATAACAGAGTTATGGGCGAGCCCTCCTGTGCAAGTAAAAAACTGATGGATATACTGAAAAACGAGTGGGGCTACGACGGATATTTCGTTTCTGATTGCTGGGCAATTCAGGACTTCCATCTGCACCACAAGGTGACCTCAAACTTTGTGGAATCCGCCGCTCTTGCCCTTAAGACAGGCTGCGACGTAAACTGCGGTTGTTCTTATGCCTACGTGCTTCAGGCATACAACGAGGGACTTGTGACTATAGAGGATATCGACAGAAGCGTTACAAAGCTCTTTGAAATCCGCATAGCGCTCGGTATGTTTGATAAAACGGAGCTTGATGATATTCCTTATACGGTTATAGACTGCAAGGAACATAACCAGCTTTCAAAAAAGATTGCAGAAAAGTCAATGGTACTGCTGAAAAACGACGGCATACTGCCCTTTAATAAGGACAAGATAAAGACTCTTGCGGTTATCGGTTGCAGTGCGGATAATATTGATTCTTTAAAGGGCAACTACTACGGCACGGCATCAGGTTACACCACCTTCCTGCAGGGAATCAAGAACAAGTGCGGCGAGGATATAAGAGTGCTTTACAGCGAGGGCTGTCATATTATGAAGGACAGATGCGAGGGACTCGCAATGCCCGATGACAGAATCTCCGAGGCTGTTATAACCGCTGAATACAGTGATGCGGTAGTAATTTGCGTAGGACTTGACGAGCATATTGAAGGCGAAGAGGGCGATCAGGGCAATGAATATGCGTCAGGTGATAAGACAAGCCTTCTGCTCCCCGAAAGTCAGCGCAGACTTATAAAGGCAGTCCTAGATACAGGAAAGCCTACAGTTGTAGTAATCTCTGCAGGTAGTTCTGTAGTAACGGGCGACGACAGAGAAAACGCTCTTATCTGTGCCTGGTATTCAGGTCCTCACGGCGGTACTGCTCTTGCAGACATTCTGTTTGGTGACGTTTCACCTTCGGGAAAGCTCCCCGTAACCTTCTACAAGGATACCGATTCTCTCCCCGAATTTACCGACTACAGTATGAAAAACCGCACCTATAGATATCTTGAGGATGATAGCAACGTGCTTTATCCCTTCGGCTTCGGTCTTACCTATTCCGAGTTTACGTCAGAGCTTATTTCTGTTGAAAAGACGGAAAAGGGAAGAGTAGCAAGAGTAAAGGCTACGAATATCGGTGAATATGATAGTGACGAGGTTATACAGCTTTACGTAAGCAGTAAGGATGAGAACGCTCCTCTTAACCCCTGGCTTTGCGGCTTTAAGAGAATAAATCTTAAAAAGGGCGGAAGCGGAGTTTTTGAAATAGAAATACCCGAAGATATATTAGCAATCTACGATGAAAAGGGAAAGACCTATTTTGCCGATGATTACGAGTTTTACGCAGGCTTCGGTCAGAAAAAGTAAATAAGAAAAAAGGCACTGAAAAAACTTTCGTTTTTTTCAGCGCCTTTTTTGTTTGTAAATTGTAGTTTATCGCTCCGCTCGGGTGTGGTGTCACCCTAACCCCCTAACCCCCTTCCCCTCAAGGGGAAGGGGGAAA
>JAFQUH010000082.1 GCA_017408635.1 Ruminiclostridium sp.
TAAAGACTGCCTACGTCCGTTGCCCCGAAAAAAGCGGAGTAGGTACTGCCGTTTATAACAGACTTCTTCGTGCGGCGGCATTTAACGTCATAAAAATATAAAGCGGTGATATGTTGAAGAAAAAGAAGATATACGGACTTACGGGTATGTCAGGTGCAGGTAAGACTACAGTCAGCAATGTATTTAAAGAATGCGGCTTTGAAGTAATAAACTGCGATAAGGTGGCAAGAGAGGTTACCGAAAAGGGAACTGCCTGCCTTAATGAAATCGCAGAAAAATTCTACGGAGTTATAACTGCTGATGGTACCCTTGACAGAAAAAAGCTGGGTAATATCGTATTTAATGACAGTAATCAGCTTAAAATACTGAATGATACTATCTACCCCTATATAACCTACAGAGTTATAAAGCAGATAGAAAATGCAGATAATGAATTTATTCTGCTGGATGCTCCCACGCTTTTTGAAAGCGGCATAGATTTTATCTGCGACGGAGTAGTAAGTGTGGTATGCGACAGAGAAAGGTCGATAGAGCGCATAATGGTGAGAGATAATATTACCAGAGAAACGGCGCAGAGCAGATTATCCTCCCAGCAGGATAAGGACTTTTACATAAAGAGAAGTCTTTATGCTATAGAAAATAACGGCACACAGCAGGAGCTTATAGAGATAGCAGAAAAAACGGCTCTGCAGATATTAAGAGGTATATGAACAGAAGAAAAAGAAAAAGCAAAGCGCTAAAAACTACTCTTACCGTGTTTATTATAGCGGCAATAGTTCTTCTTGCAGTTTTCGGCGTCATCTACGGCGCAGATAAATGGCAGAAGGAAAGTCACCCGTTAAAGTACGGTGAGTACGTAAGTCGCTACAGCAGGGAGGCAGGACTTGACGAATATCTTGTCTACGCCTTTATAAAGACCGAAAGCGGCTTTGATGAAAAAGCGGAATCCTATCTTGGAGCAAGAGGGCTTATGCAGATAATGCCCGAAACCTTCGAGTGGATACGCTACAGACTTGACGAGGAGAACAACCCTGAAATAAGTTATGACAGTATGTATGAGGCGGAATCAAATATCCGTTACGGATGTTATCTGCTGAAATATCTGTCGGATGAATTCGGCGGCGGACTTACCGAAATAGCGGCGGCGTATCACGCAGGAAACGGAAGTGTCAGCGCCTGGCTCGAAAATGAAGAATATTCGGAAAACGGAAAGCTCATAAAGATCCCGAATTCCGATACGGCACACTACGTGGATAAAATCAGTAAGGCTTATGAAACCTACTGCAAATTATATACTAACGATTAATGAATATACGAAAGGACGGTTTTCAAAATGGCAAAGGAAACAAAGAAGAACACAAAATCAAAGGCAGAGGAATTAAAGGAAAAGCTCTTTTATACAAAGAAGCACACAACTCTTATAATGTCTGATGCAGAACAGAAGAAGGCTGATAAATACTGCGAGGGCTATAAGAAGTTCCTTGACAGCGGTAAGACTGAAAGAGAGGCTTGCGCTACAGCGGTAGAAATGGCTGAAAAGGCAGGCTTTAAGCTCTTTGATAAAAATGCAAAGTACAAGGCAGGCGACAAGGTTTACACAGTAAACAGAGGCAAGGCGGTAATTTTTGCGATTATCGGCAAGCAGGCTATTGAAAACGGCGTTAATCTCACCGCCGCACATATTGATTCTCCCCGTATTGATTTAAAGCAGAATCCCCTTTACGAAGCAGACGAGCTTGGTTACTTCAAGACACATTACTACGGCGGTATCAAGAAGTATCAGTGGACTGCTATCCCCTTATCCCTTCACGGCGTTATTGCCAAGAACGACGGCACAGTTATCACAGTAAATATCGGTGAGGACGAGGCTGACCCTTGCTTTGTAGTAACAGACCTTTTACCCCACCTTGCAGAAGAGCAGTACAAAAGACCTGCAAACAAGCTCATAACAGGCGAAGAGCTTAACATCCTCATCGGCTCCCGTCCCTTCAAGGAGGACGAAACCTCTGATGCGGTAAAATTAAATCTTATGAATATACTTTTTGAAAAGTACGGCATCGTAGAAAAGGACTTCTTAAGCGCAGAGCTTGAATGCGTACCTGCTATGAAATCCCGTGACGTTGGCTTCGACAGAAGCCTTGTAGGTGCTTACGGTCAGGACGACAGAGTATGCTCCTATACCGCTTTCACGGCTCTTCTTGATATGAAGGGTATCCCCCAGAGAACTGCCGTATGCGTTCTTACCGACAAGGAGGAAACGGGTAGCGACGGCAATACAGGTCTTTGCTCCTCTTATCTCAAGTTCTTCCTTTACGATCTTGCAGAAAACGGCGGTAGCGACGGCAGAACTGTAATGACTGCATCAAGATGTCTTTCCGCAGACGTAAATGCAGGCTTCGATCCCACCTTCCCTGAAGGCTATGAGAGAAAGAACAGTGCATTTATGAACAAGGGTATCGTAGTAACAAAGTATACAGGTGCAAGAGGTAAGTCAGGCACAAGTGACGCCAATGCAGAATACGTAGGCTTTATCCATTCTATGCTTGATAAGAATGAAGTCGTATGGCAGACAGGCGAGCTTGGTAAGGTTGACTTCGGCGGTGGCGGAACTGTAGCGGCTTATATCGCTAACCTCAACATTGATACCATCGA
>JAFQUH010000083.1 GCA_017408635.1 Ruminiclostridium sp.
AAGGATAATGATATACATCTTGCCCTTATGGATATAATGATGCCGGTAATGGACGGAATATCTGCAATGGTGGAAATACGGAAATTTACAAACCTTCCCGTGATATTGCTCACCGCAAAGAGCGAGGACAGCGACAAGATACTGGGACTCAATATCGGAGCGGACGATTATATAACAAAGCCCTTCAATCCAGCGGAGGTAATAGCGAGAGTAAAATCACAGTTAAGGCGGTATATGGAGCTTGGCTCGGGAAACGTCCGTAAAGGCGTTATCCGAATCGGGAATATAGAGCTTGACGATGATAAAAAGCAGGTTACCATCGACGGCAAGGAAGCAAATCTCACTCCCACCGAATACGAGATTTTAAAACTACTTATGGAAAACAAGGGCAGGGTACTGTCACCGAACGAGATATACAGCCGCATATGGCGGGGCAATCCTGTAGCTACCGATAATACCATAGCGGTGCATATAAGACATATAAGAGAAAAAATTGAGATAAACCCTGCCGAGCCAAGATATTTAAAGGCTGTCTGGGGACACGGCTACGTAATGGAGGATAAGCAATGAAAAAGTTTATATATTCCGCTTTTTTCAGATTACTTGCATTCGTTATATGCATCGCTTCAATGATTTCTGCCGGCGTATGCGGTACCGGGCTTATAATGTGCTCTACTGACGGTGTCGGTGATACACCCTTACTTGATAAGTATATTTCCACAAATTATAACGCTTTTTACAACGCTTCGAAAAACCTTCTTCAGAATCTGATTTATTGCGATTATGAATACGGAAATACTGATGGTGTGTACGAATGGCATGGAGCTCACACCACTAATATGCGCTTTGTCGTTCAGAAAAGAAAATATGGGGAAATCGTTTTTGACAGCACGGGTGATAGCGGCAAGGAGCCGTGGTACGTCGTTTATTTTAAAGCGTACGTTGGTAATACTGTTGATGGTGATATATCGTCTCAGATAGTGATGGTTGATGAGTATAACGTTGATGAGAACACCTATGGTATTGGCGGCTACATAGATACCACCTTCCCGATTTTCGACAAGTATTCCAAGGATTACTATTTTCTTAAATTCCGATACGATATCTCAAAAAACGTTACTCTTGTGGCCATTGCATTTGCAGTTTCAGTAATTATTATGATAACCTCGTTTATTTTACTTATCAGGGTGGCAGGAAGAACGAACGACGGCACCTGCCGTGCCGAAAGTATAAAGGACAAGATACCCTTCGATCTTATTCTTGGATTGTCGGTGCTGGCGGTATTCCTGATGGTAGTGTTCCTTATAGACGACATAAGGGATGAACTGCTTAAGCTCATATTTACTGCCCTTACTATAACGACAGGCTGCGTTCTGTTTCTGGGAGTTTCTATGACCTTCGCTTCAAGAGCGAAAAACGGCAGATTCTTAAAAAATAATATTATCTATATAGTTCTGAAATTTGTTTTCACCGTACTGAAAAAGATATTCAGCTTTGCCCGTGATATTCCCTTTGTACTCCGCTCTGTCCTTATAGTTGTAATAGTGGTGGTAGTGGATCTTATTATACTTATTTCAGTATCGGCAGGCGCACCCTTATCCGAGGCACTCTGGGTAATAAAAACCCTTGCGTACGCCATAGCGGCAATCTACATTTCTGTTATGCTCTACAGGCTCAAAAAGGGTGGCGAGGCTCTGGCAAAGGGAAATCTTGAATATAAAACGGATACCTCACTTTTTCTGATGGACTTTAAACAGCACGGCGAAAATCTCAACAGCATCGCGGCGGGTATGCATGAAGCGGTAGAAAACCGTATGAAAAGCGAAAGAATGAAAACCGAGCTTATTACTAACGTATCCCACGATTTAAAAACTCCCCTCACGTCTATTATAAATTACTCCGAGCTTATAGCAAAGGAGGAGTGTGAAAACGAAAATCACAAGGAATATTCCGACGTGCTTTTAAGAAAATCAAAGCACCTTAAAAGACTCCTTGAGGATCTTCTGGAAGTATCCAAGGCAACCAGCGGCAATATGGACGTCAGCCTGTCAGGGCTTGATGCTGTAATACTTCTGAATCAGCTTTCAGGTGAGTTTCAGGATAAGGTAAAGGAAAGCGGGCTTCAGCTTGTGATATCAGAGCCTGCTGAAAGCCTATACGTTATGGCGGATGAGCGCAGGATATGGAGAGTGTTCGAAAACCTTATGAATAACGCCTGCAAATATTCTCTTAAAGGCTCAAGAATATATATTGTTCTTTCCGAGGACGGCGAAAACGTGACGTTTTCTTTTAAGAACACCTCCGCTACAGAGCTTAATATTTCCGCCTCCGAGCTTATGGAACGCTTTGTCAGGGGTGATAGCTCCCGTTCTTCAGAGGGTAGCGGCCTGGGGCTTTCAATAGCCTCCACCTTTACGGAAATTCAGGGTGGTAAATTTGAAATTACGATAGACGGAGATTTATTCCGTGTAGATGTGACGCTAAAAAAAGCCTGACAAATATGTCATAAATATGCCTTGCAATCTGTGTGTTTTGTGGTACAATGAATTTATACATTATAACGTAACGAGGTATGATTGCTATGAGTAATATTGATGAAACTTTGCTTACAACCTACGGAAGATATATCGGTAATATCGGCACCTGTCTTACTGCTTTTCAGATAGAGGATGCTGAAATGCTTCGCTTTGTGAAAAAGCATTTCAATAGCGTTACTATGGAAAATGAGATGAAGCCTGATTCTGTTCTGGGTAAAAAGCCTGCGCTTGTAGCTGTAAGTGATGCGGAAAAGTATAATTATATCATACCGTACGGGTATGATGAGGAATATATGCCGCTTCTTGATTTTTCAGTTACAGACAGAGTGATGAAAATATGCAACGAAAATAAATTCAGGCTTCGTATCCATACTCTTGTATGGCACTCTCAGACTCCGGATTGGTTTTTCAAGGAAAAATATAGCGAGTCGGAGGATTCACCTTACGTATCTGCAGATGTTATGGATAGCAGACTTGAATTTTATATCCGTAATTTTATGGCACATATCTATAGTAGTCCTTATAGCGATATTGTCACGTCCTGGGACGTGGTGAACGAATATCCCCATGCAGAAAAATCCGGCTGGGAATCGGTTTACGGAAATCAGGGGCTTGAGCCAGCCTTTGTAAAAAGGGCGTACAAGATAGCTGATGAGACACTCAAAGAGTACGGAGTAAGAGAAACGACTGCTCTTGTATTCAATGATTATAATACGTATGAGGTATCCGGGAAAATCCTTTCTGTTCTTGACTACGTAAATAACGAAGGCAGATTATGTGATACCATTGGTATGCAGGCACATCTCGATACGGAGTATCCTTCATCAGAGCTTTTTGCAAAGACTCTTTGCAAGTTTAGTGAGGCAGGGTACAGAGTGCAGATAACGGAGCTGGATGCTACCTGTAAGGATAGGGACGAAGAAAAGCAGTCCGGATATTACTACAATCTTTTTACAGCCATTTTAAAGGCTAAAAAGAGCGGCGCAGATATAGAATCCCTTACGTTCTGGGGACCTTCCGATAAGTCCTCGTGGAGAGGAAAGGATATACCGCTCTTGTTCAGTTCTCCCGATAAGCCTAAGGCGGCATACTATAGCACGATCAAAGCCTTTTATGATAATGAATAAAAAAATCCGACAAGCATTCTGTTAGTGTTCATAGGGACATTTTCTGACAGTATGTAGGTGTGGTAACGGCGGATGGCGGTTAGTCATCCGCCGTTGCTGCGTTATCTCGCATTGTGCGGTGTTTATGCAGGGAGCAGTTCCGGTTGTGCTACGGTCACTGCTACGATCTGCCCCTTTTTATGCTTTTGGAAGTAATAATTGCTGGGTGTCAGCACCTTATCCTCGCGAAGGATACGGGCGATCTGATTGGGGCCTTTACCGGAGGCACACAGGGAGAAG
>JAFQUH010000084.1 GCA_017408635.1 Ruminiclostridium sp.
CGGGCGTTTTTCTTCAGCGGTACGTTGTTTTTATATTCCTCTATAGCAAGTCTTGTCCACTCGTTCATAAGCTGCTCTGGTGTATCGGAAAGTCCGAAAAGGTCTATCGTATATAATGCCGTTTCGTGAAAGGAACGGTGACTGCACTGCATAGCATAGTCGTCGGGAGCTTTTAAACCACGGCGTTCTAAAAACTTTTCATCCACGTAGTGCCATACGTACATAGAATCGAGAAGCGTGCCGTCAAGGTCGAATATAATTGCTTTAATCTCTGTCATCTTTTTATCCTTCGGGTACGATATCAATTATTATAAATTCAGGGCGGTTGAATACACGGGGTATCGCTATCGGAGTGGAAGGCTTCCACAGTCCCCTGCTTACCAGCAGCTTCGTATCGGAAATCTGATAGATACCGCTTGTGTATTTCGGCAGAAAGCCCTGACCGGGGGCATACACGCCGTCAAGTATACCCGGGATACGCCATTGTCCGCCGTGGGCGTGGCCTGATAATATAAGATCGAAATTTGCGTTCTTACATTCTTCGGCATCCTCGGGGAAATGTAAAAGCAGCATACGGTAATGCTCCGTAGGCACGTCCGAAGAAACCAGCTCAAGCTCGCTCACCATGTCGCCATCAATCTCTAAATAAGAATCTGCTCCGAATATACCGCATATCTCGATTTTCTGATGATTGACTTCTATTATCTCGCCGTTTCCTTCAAGAGCCTTTACGCCGTATTCTGAAAGGCGTGCCTTTATATATTCGCTGTCGCCTCTTATATATTCGTGATTGCCTATCGAATAATAGCAGGGGTATCTTTTTCCAAGATTTTCGGCTAATATATAAGAATTATCGGGACTGTAATCCTGCGTTTTATCTGCAATATCGCCGCCGAATATCACTATATCCGGCTTTGCCTTGTCCACCGCTGAAATAAGCTCCGTCTGATTTTCTCCATAAAGACTGTTATGAAGATCTGAAATAAAAACCACTCTTACAGGCTTTGTGACTTTTTCGGAAGAGATTCGGTAAGAGGTGGTTTCCATATTCATATCGCAGGCGATAACGGAAAGGACTATCCCTGCCGTCAGCACACAGCCTGCCGCAATACAGCCGATAGTCCTTTTAGTTTTTTTAGTCAGCATAGATCAATAACCCTGGGAGCCGTTCAGACTCTCGTCGTTTTCTATCCAGTCTGAAACTGTTATAACCTTGTATTCTGTTTTTGTTTTGCGGACTACTACTTCCTTTATGCCCGCATTTATGATAAGTCTTTTACACATAGAGCAGGGCTCTACGTCACCGTATAATTCGCCTGTGTTGGCGTCGTGGCAGGCAAGATAGAGAGTTGCTCCTATCATGTCCTTTCTGGAGGCGGAGATTATACAGTTTGCCTCGGCATGAACACTACGGCAAAGCTCGTATCTCTGTCCTTTAGGGATGCTGAGTCTTTCTCTTGTGCATTCACCCACGTCACAGCAGTTTTTAAGACCTCTGGGCGCACCTGTGTAGCCTGTGGATACTATTTCATCATTATGAACGATGATCGCACCGAAATTTCTTCTGAGGCAGGTACCTCTTTCGCATACTGTTTCTGCAATATCAAGGTAATAATTTACTTTATCTATTCTGTTCATGATAACCTCCGTAAATGTAAATTCCTAGAATTACTATACCATATTACAGTTGCTTTGTCAATCAGGAAAAATAAAAAGACTTATATATTGCTGATGCAATATAATATACTTATTTCGCAAGCGTGATATAGTATCCGTTCCTTCATACGCGAAGCGTATATCATCTGCGAAGCAGATATCATACCCACAGGGTATATCACCCGTTCCGACAGGAACGGATATCATTGAAAAAAGTCACCTTTGTCGGTAGACAAAAGTGACTTTTTTCTTGCGAAAGAGCAGTATAACGGTGCGTAAATGTAGGAAAGAAAAGCAAGTTGGTGCACAAATTATAGCATAGTATCGCTATTGATAAATTCTGTATTTTCTTTCAATTGGAAAAATTCGTTATCTCCGCTATCAATCAAAATCAACGTTTTGGAGTCTTTAATTTCAAAGACAAAAGTTGAAATTTGTGTTGTTGCTACCAATGAGTTGCCCTCAACACTAAAAGAACCTTGTGCCTGTAAGGAAACAATGCTTCCTGCTCCCATTGCAAAACCACCATCTTCAAGAGAAAGCGATACATAAGGCGTTAATCCTTCATCAAAATCTCCCGACATATAATAAGTTCCCGAAATCAATTTTTCTTCAGATTTGCTGGAGTTACATCCAACAAATGCTAATAAGAATAGTAAACAAAAAGTTAAGATGAAAAAGCGTTTCATTTTTGCAACCTCCTTCGTAACTTAATCATACCATAAAGATTGGCATTTTTCAATGATATATCGCTGACGCGATATGATATACGGTAACCCGTATGATATATTTGCGCCCGCAAATATGATATAAGAACCCGACCCGCTGACGAAATCAAAGATTTCGAGCGGGTGCCCCGGAACCTTGTTATTCGCTTCGCTCATAATAATATCCGTTCCTTCATACGCGAAGCGTATATCATCTGCGAAGCAGATATCATACCCACAGGGTATATCACCCGTTCCGACAGGAACGGATATCATTGAAAAAAGTCACCTTTGTCGGTAGACAAAAGTGAC
>JAFQUH010000085.1 GCA_017408635.1 Ruminiclostridium sp.
CTACGGCAATTGATACCACAACATTTGCCGAAGGCAAATATTTCATCCGCCAAAGGCGGATTTCATCAAAACCGGAGGTTTTGATTTCACCGTGCCATAGGCACGATTTCATTTTGAAATTTGTCCCCGACAAATTTCAATATCATATTCCCACCATTCCGCATATACTAAAGAAGCCGAAAGGAGTGGTATTTATGTGCGGTATAGCAGGATGGATAGATTATAAGGAGCTGTCTGCTCCCGAAGAAAGAATTATAAAAATGACGGATACTATGATACCGAGAGGCCCCGACAGTAGCGGTATTTATATTGACGAGGTATGCGCACTGGGACACAGAAGACTTGCCGTTATCGACGTGGCGGGCGGCGTTCAGCCTATGGAGAAAAACGACTACGTAATAGTCTATAACGGAGAATTATACAATACCGGGGAGATAAGAAGAGAACTTAAGGCAATAGGTCATAGCTTCAGGTCGATGTCGGATACCGAGGTGCTTCTTACCGCCTTTATCGAATGGGGAGAAGCCTGTCTTGAAAAGCTGAACGGCATATATGCCTTTGCTATATGGGATAAAAAAGAAAAACAGCTTTTTATCGCCCGTGACAGAATGGGTGTAAAGCCGTTTTTCTATTATGAATATAATGGCGGAATTATCTTCGCTTCGGAAATAAAGGCTTTGCTCACCCATTCGAAAATCCCTCATATCATAGACAGAGAGGACATTGCACAGATAACCTTGCTCGGTCCAGCAAGAAAGGGCGGTAGCGGTGTTATAAAGGGAATAAAGGAGCTTGTGCCTTCAGAATGCGGCTTTTTTTACCGCTACGGACTGAAAAAACGTACCTACTGGAGCCTTCGTGCCTGCCCTCATACCGAAACTCCCGAGGAAACAGAGGAGCATATTGCCTTTTTAATAAAGGACGCCATAAAAAGACAGCTGGTCAGCGACGTACCCTTATGTACCTTTTTGTCGGGCGGACTTGATAGCAGTATCATAAGTGCAATTGCGGCAAAGCAGTACAAGGAGCAAGGAAAGACTCTTACCACCTATTCCGTTGATTATGCCGATAATGATAAGAATTTCATAGCAAGCGCCTTTCAGCCTGATATGGATGCACCATGGATAAGAGAAATGTCGGAATATATCGGCTCAGAGCATAGGGATATAGTTCTTGACACCTCGGATATAGTGGATGCTCTTTATCCTTCTACCCTTGCAAGAGATCTGCCCGGTATGGCGGATGTGGATAGCTCCCTTCTGCTTTTCTGCAGAGAGATAAAAAAGGATTATACAGTAGCCTTAAGCGGCGAGTGTGCCGATGAGATATTCGGCGGTTACCCCTGGTATCATAATGAAAATATTTTATATCAGTCGGGCTTCCCTTGGGCGAAAAGCACCGATGACAGAGCTATGCTTTTAAAGAATGGTATTTTAGGTGATATAAAACCTGCCGATTATCTGACCTACTGTACCGAAAGCACTCTGAAAAATACCGATTATCTTGATACCGACAGTAAGAAGGACAGACGTATGCGGGAGATGTTTATGCTTAATATCTACTGGTTTATGCAGACCTTACTCGACAGAAAGGACCGAATGAGCATGGCTACGGGACTTGAGGTAAGAGTACCCTTCTGTGACCACCGCATAGCTAAATACGCCTATAACATCCCCTGGGAGTTAAAGAGTATCGGCGGCAGAGAAAAGGGACTTATCCGCAGAGCGATGAACGGCATTCTGCCCCACGACGTACTGTGGCGTAAGAAATCCCCCTACCCCAAGACTCACAATCCCGAATATCTTAAGGCGGTAATAAACAAGCTCCGTGAAATATTACGGGATAAGAACTGCCGTATTACAGAAATTTTCGACAGAAAACGCCTGCTGGAGCTGTGCGACGATCCTGCGATATTCAAAAACAACTGGTACGGTCAGCTTATGACCGCACCCCAGACCTTTGCCTATATAATTCAGACGGAATACTGGATGCAGGCGTATGATATTGCACCGCAGACGTAGACGGTTGAAATTTGTCTTTAGCAAATCTCAAGGAAGAGATAAGAGAGAAAAGAGAAGTGGAATCAATTGCCGAAGGCAATTGATTCCACACTTATTACCTGTTACTTATTATTTCAAATCTGCTAGCAGATTTCAGAACTTGTCCGCAAAGTAGGCTATGACGGATTTTTCCTTTCCGATGGTCTTATCAAAGCCTTTTACCGTGATGCCTGACAGATTCATAAGCTCGGCTACTCTTACCTCTTCTAAATCACAGCGCATCACGTCCTTGCCCTGACATACCAGTACAAAGTCGCCCTCCATTATATTTACCGCTCCGTTTTCGCCCAGCCTTATTTCCTTATAGGTTTCGCTGTCACGCATGGTAACGTATTTGAGCGGTCTTTTATCGAGTGCCATTTTTGCCTTCAGCGGCATGGTATCCTTTTGCTTATTTGACTTTTTAAAAAACAACATAATGTGTGTCCTTTCGTTTTCCTTGGATATATATAGTATAATACCAAAACCGCCGTTTGTCAACTTGCACAAAGCACGAACTGTCATTACTTGGCTTTCTTATCTAAAATTACGGCGTTTTTCAGCGCAAGGTTACAATATTATTACAATTTGCCGAAAACCGTTGACAACTAAAGGCTTTTAGGTTATTATATAATAGTCTAAAAATAGCTGAAAAAGAAAATACAGATATATATATATGAAGAAAGGATGTCATTATGGCACAGATAAATAAGCTATGTCTTGGATGTATGTGCGAAAAGACTACAGACGGTGCTTGTGAGCAATGCGGCTACAGAGAGGATACCCCCTATCTTCCCTCCTATCTTGCTCCCGGTACTATACTGAATGACAGATACGTTACAGGCAAGCTGTTAAGCTATAACGGAGAGGGCGCAACCTATATCGGCTACGATAAGGCCACCGACACAAAGGTTACGATAAAGGAATATATGCCTGATACTCTCTGCAGCAGAAAAAAGGGTGACTCCAATATAATAGTAGAACAGAGTCAGATGCCGCTTTATAAGACCTATATGTCAGAATTCATCGAGCTTAACAAGGCTCTGATGAAATCCCGCACCCTGACACACATCCAGACGGTGCTGGATATATTCCCCCAGAACAATACCGCCTACGTTATATTTGAATACGTAAACGGCATTTCCTTAAAGAGCTATCTTTCAAACTGCTCGGGTGAGCTTACCTGGGACAGAGTGAAGGAGCTGTTTCCCCCGATACTTACAACTCTCGGACTTGTACACAATGCGGGAATAATCCACAGAGGCATCAGCCCCCAGACTATTCTTGTAACGGAAAAGAACGAATTAAAGCTCATTGACTTTCAGATAAGCGCAGGCAGAACAAACAACACCGAGATCGCCTGTGAGATGTATAACGGCTTCGCCGCTCCCGAGCAGTATTCCTCTGCAGAATGGCAGGGTGCGTGGACCGACGTCTACGGCATTGCGGCGGTACTGTACAGAGCGCTGACAGGCTGTGCTCCCGTCGAGGCAGTTTCCAGAATGGGAAATGACACCTGCCCCGAGCCTATGGCAATAAACAGAAACGTTCCCAGTCACGTATCAAAGGTGCTGATGAACGGCTTAAAGCTCAATACGGAGGCTCGTATACAGTCGATAAACGAGCTTGTTACAAAGCTCTTTGAACAGCCTAAATTCAATACGGCTGAAACTGACGCTATAAGACCTTCCGCAGTAGTAAAGCATGCGGATACAAGCTACGAAAGATTTGTGGCAGAGCCTAAAAAGACGAAGAAAAAAGAAGGCATCAGCACAACGGCAATAATTATCACTATTATAATATGCGTTGCAGTTGTTACCGCCTTTTCAATAGCAATCGGCATTTTCGCTTCATCAGATTTCGGTACTAACTCTTCCGATCCCAACTACTATTCAGTACCCGAAACCTCAGAGCCTGTTTCAATAGACATTCAGACTCTGCCGCCGCTGACCGAGGAAACCTCTTCGGGTGTAAACAGCGTAGCACCCAACGATACTACCTACGTAGTACCTAACTTTGTAGGCAGAATCTTTACATCCATCCAGGAAAATCAGAGCTACTCCTTCTTGAAGATAACCGCAACCTATAAGTTTGACGATAAGGTAGCGGCAGGTCTTATTATCGAGCAGGACGTCAAGGCTGATACCGAGGTAAAGACGGGCAAGGAAATCGAGCTTATTGTCAGCAAGGGACCTGCAAAGGTGAAATTACCCGACTTCAAGGGTATGACCGTTGAACAGTATACCGGCATTCTTTCACAGAAGAATATCAAGTTCTCAACGGTACCGACGCCTACAAATGAGCATGAGATGAATATGGTAATCAAGTGCAACAAGAAGGTCGGCGACGAAATCAACGTAGAAAAGTCCGAAAAGGTTACGGTATATTATGCCGTAAAGGATAATTCAAGTGCAAACTCCGGCGGTAATACAAGCTCCAAGCCCGCACAGTCAGAAACCGAATCAGAAACCGAATCAGAAACCGAATCAGAATAATAACAACACGAACAGGCATCCTGTTGCCCGATGTGTCTGCAAATGCAGTCTGCACTCTTATGACAGGATGCCTTTTTATATTCAGTAAAGGTGATTTTATGAGTATTTCAGCAGAAAACACGGCGAATAAGAATTTCATCTCCGCAGTCATACTTGCGGCAGGCAGCAGCAGTCGTATGGGTATTGATAAAATAACTGCAGAGCTTATGGGTGTTCCCGTAATCGCCTATAGCATAAAGGCTATGGCAGAAAGCAACGCCGACGAGATAATAATTGTAGCATCAGAGTCTAACCTTGAGGCTATAAAAAATATTGCCGACAATGTAAAAACCGATAAACCGATAAGGGTGATAACCGGCGGAAAAACCAGAGCCGAATCCGCTATGAACGCCTTTAATGCCATAGATGTAAGCTCGGATATAGTATCCGTTCATGACGGTGCGAGACCAATGGTAACTCCTTCCCTTTGCAATAAGGTGTACGAAAAGGCGGCAGAGTGCGGCGGTGCAATTGCGGCAGTATGGGTAAAGGATACTATAAAGAAGGTAGAAGACGGAATAATTTCCGCAACACCCGAAAGAAAGTATCTTATGCAGGCGCAGACTCCCCAGTGCTTCAGAAGGGACGTCTACAAAAAGGCTATAGAATACATGGCAAGCAATCCTTCCGACATTACCGATGACGCAAGTGCCGCAGAAATGGCAGGCTGTAAGGTGGCGGTGGTCGAGGGCGATTATCGTAATATAAAACTCACTACCCCCGATGATTTTCTTATCGCACAGGTGTTTCTTAAGGCTTAATAAAAAGGCGACGGGAAAATTGAAATTTGTCGGCGGGTTGCACCCGCGGGCAATTCCGCCTGCGGCGGCGGGTAAATTGAAATTTGTCGCTCCGCTGGGGTTATTGTAGCCCCAATCCCCCTAACCCCCTTTCCCCTGAGGAAAGGGGGAATACATGGGGGCTCGCCGCCCCTGTGCCCTGCTTGGGGCTTCGCCCCAAACCCCGTGTAATACAGAGATTGCGAGCCTTTTATTATTTTGAATTGCCACAAAATTTTATAAAGGAAATGTAGGGGGCGACGTCCACGACGCCCCGCATAAATTACCGCATTGTTGATGGTGCAACCCGCCGACAAATTTCAATTTGACATACAATACCCCGTGAAGAAATTCTTCACGGGGTATGCTTCTTTATTGCTGTCTATGTTGCATTGGTTTTTCCTAACAGGAAGCCTGAATCACTCTGCCTTAAACCCGTGATGTAGCGGACCGCTTCCCTTTCCTAAATCCAGCATAGCAGACAAAGCGCCTGAAATATATTCCTTTGCCCGCACTACCGACTGATCGAGAGTAAAGCCTTTGGCAAGACCTGATGCAATGGCCGAGGAGAGAGTACAGCCTGTGCCGTGGGTATTGGGATTATCTATACGCCTTCCCTTAAACCACCTTGTACCGCCCTTCTCATAAAGCAGATCGTCAGCGTCGCTGATACTGTGACCACCCTTTAAAAGCACCGCACATCCAAATCTGTCGCAGATGATTTTTGCCGCTTTTTCCATATCGGCTTTATCGGATATACTTATCCCCGACAATACCTCTCCTTCGGGGATATTCGGAGTAACTACGGTAGCTATAGGCAAAAGCTCTTCTTCCAGCACCTTTACCGCCTCCTGCGAAATAAGCCTTGCGCCGCTGGTAGCTATCATAACCGGATCGACAACGATATTCGCTGCCTTATAGAAACGAAGCCTTTCAGCGATGACCTTAATAAGCTCCCCGTCGGCTACCATTCCTGTCTTTACTGCATCGGGGTAAATATCGGTGAATACCGCATCTATCTGCTGACCGAGAAATTCGGGACTCACCTGCATAATAGCCGTAACTCCCGTAGTATTCTGCGCCGTAAGAGCGGTTATCGCACTCATACCGTACACCCCGTTTGCAAGCATTGTCTTAAGATCCGCCTGAATTCCCGCACCGCCGCTACTGTCGCTACCCGCTATGGTAAGAGCGGTATTAATCCTTCTGAAGTCCATAAAAGCTCTCCTTCAGTTCCTTTGCCGCTACGAAGGGACTATCCGCCTTCATAATTGCCGAAACCACGCATATTCCGTCTATACCGCTACCTTCAAGTATTCCTATATTATCCTTATTAAGTCCGCCTATGGCGTTAACCTTTATCGGCACGGCTTTTACTATCTCCTTCAAGGTATCAACGCTTGTAAGCACCGTCTTTACCTTTGTTGTGGTAGGATATATCGCACCTACGCCGAGATAATCAGCGCCCTGCTCATAAGCCTCGATAGCCTGGGGTACAATCTTTGCGGTAGCTCCTACTATCTTGTCCTTACCCATAAGGCTTCTTGCAATGCTTACAGGCATATCCGACTGTCCCACGTGAACGCCCTCGGCATCCACGGCAAGCGCTACGTCTACCCTATCGTCAATGATAAGAGGTATGCCGTACCGCCTTGTTATTTCGTGTACTTTCTCTGCAAGAGAAATATATTCTCTTGTGGTCTTATCCTTTTCCCTGAGCTGAATCAGGGTTACACCGCCCCTGCAGGCCTCTTCGACACGGCGAAGGAATTCTTCTTCAGAAAATCCATCGCTACAGGTTATAAAATAAATACTGCTGTCAAAATTCAAGGCTTATCTCCTCCATTTTTATATTTCTGTTAAATTCCTTATCGTCTATAGTGGATAGCTTGTCCATAAGCGTTACCATAAACGAGCCGCTACCCTTTTCCGTACAGGCAAGCTCACCGCATATGCCCATAACAAGAGCGGATTTCAGCGCCGCATCAAGCGGCATCTCCGTCGCCATCAGAACGGCGCATAAAGCACCCTGCATACAGCCCGTACCGGTTACGGAGCTTAACTGCACGGTACCGTTATTTACGTGAAAAAGACGTTTTCCATCAGTCACTATATCGGTTTTGCCACTGGCAAGAATTACAGTACCGTATCTTGTGGCAAGCTCCTTGCATACTCTGTCAAGCTGTGCAATATCAATAGCCTCGCTATCAACCCCCGAAGAGGTATAGTCTGTATAAAGTGCCATCAGCTCCGAGTAATTTCCCTTTATCACAGCAGGAATGGAATCTTCAAGCAGTTTTTTTACAAAGTCCCTTCGTAAAGAAGAGCAAGCCATACCCACAATATCCAGCACAAAGGGAATATTGTTTTCCTTACAGCACCTTGCAGAAAGTCGGATAGAGCTTATTCTCGCATCGGTTATATTGCCGATATTCAGCAGTACGGCGCAGGCTGTCCTTGTAATCTCCTCTGCTTCAAGAGGATGTTCCGCCATCATCGGTCTGCCGTGAAATGCAAGAATGGTATTTGCACATTCGTTTATGGAAATCGGATTGGTTATACAGTGGATAAGCGGATTCTTTTCCGTCAGTATTTTTCTTACGTTGCTTATTTCAAGCCTTGTCATTCTCCCTGCCTTTCAGCTTTTTTGCGACGTAGTAGACAGCTCCCGCTACAATAAATGCACCCAGTACGATAAAGGCAAGATAATTCCATATAGCGTCGGCCATACCGAAAATACCCGTCAGCACCTTTATTACTATAAAGAATACCACACCGAGAGCACCTATCGTTATCGCATTGCCAAGCACCGTGCTTTTGTCATTGTAACACGTTGAGCCTAAATTCTTCTGAAACTGCATCAGAAGTCCGTTATCGGTGAGCTTTCGTAAAAAGAGATACGCAATACTGCCACCTATAAGCGTTCCGCAGATAAAGGAGGGAACGTAAAACAGCCAGCTGAGTCCTTCCTTACCCCAGATAAAGGTCATAACGGGATAGGAGGCTATCGCACCGATAACGCCCGTACCTATAATTTCTCCCAGAACGGCAAAAAGCAGTTTTCCCTTTGAAGCTCTGTAAAATACACCCGATAAGAATGCACCGAATATCGCTCCCGTAAGTGCAATAGGCGGTATGCCTAAAAAGAGCATACGGATAATTCCGATAATGACAGCGCAGATAAGAGATTCCAGCGGCCCTAAAAGTACGGCACAGACTATGTTGATAAAGTGAGCCATAGGACACATACCCTCAAATCTCAGTATCGGAGATATTACAACTCCAAGGGCGATAAGTACCGATAATACTACCAGTCGTAAAAGCTTGTTTCTTGTTTTCATTTTTATTTCCTTCGTTTCTTTTAAAATACGAAGCTTTACACCTCGCTCGGTCGAAGATCAATTCCTTCCTCTCACGCCGAAACACGGCTTCCCTCGCTACAAATAAGGACATACGGCGCTCCCCGCTGTCCTGACCTCCCTTCCGATATAATTATTCAGGTGAGAATACTCACAGAATATCGATATATTCGCCTGAAAGCGCCTTGTTCATGCTTCTTACGGCACAGAATTTGCCGCACATAGAACAGCTCTCTTCAATTTCAGGCTTTCTGTCATCACGTATCTTTTTCGCAGTTTCAGGATCGATGGAGCATTCCCATTGCATATCCCAGTCAAAGGTCCTGCGGGCGTCCGCCATTTTATCGTCAATATCTCTTGCATGGGGAATATGCTTTGCAATATCGGCGGCATGGGCGGCAATTTTTGAGGCAATGATTCCCTGCTTTACATCCTCCACGTTAGGCAGAGCCAGATGCTCCGCAGGCGTCACGTAGCATAAGAATGCCGCTCCGCTCATAGCCGCCACCGCTCCGCCTATAGCGGAGGTGATATGGTCATAGCCGGGCGCAATATCCGTAACTAACGGTCCTAAAACGTAGAAGGGCGCACCCATACAGATAGTCTGCTGTAGCTTCATATTAGCTTCTATCTGATCGAGAGGCATATGGCCCGGTCCTTCAATCATAACCTGAACGTCCTTTTCCCAGGCTCTTTTCGTAAGCTCGCCCAGTCGCACCAGCTCCTCAATCTGACAAACGTCGCTTGCATCCGCAAGACAACCGGGACGGCAGGCGTCACCAAGAGAGATGGTCACGTCGTATTCACGGCAGATATCAAGAATCTCGTCGTAATATTCGTAAAATGGATTTTCGTTGCCCGTCATACTCATCCAGGCAAAAACCAATGAGCCGCCACGGGAAACTATATTCATCTTCCTCTTGTGCCGTTTTATCTGTTCTATGGTTTTTCTTGTGATTCCGCAATGGAGAGTAACAAAATCCACGCCATCCTCGGCGTGAAGCCTTACAACGTCAATAAAATCCTTTGCGGTAAGAGTAGAGAGATCACGCTGATAATGTATAACGCTGTCATAAACGGGCACCGTTCCGATCATAGCGGGGCATTCAGCCACCAGCTTTTGTCTGAAGGGTTGTGTGTTGCCGTGGGAGGAAAGATCCATAATAGCCTCCGCTCCCATATCAACTGCCGCCATTACCTTTTCCATTTCAATATCATAGTCCTTGCAGTCCCTTGAAACACCAAGATTGACATTTATCTTGGTGCGAAGCATTGCTCCTACGCCGTTAGGCTCAATACATTTGTGCAGTCTGTTGGCACAGATTGCCACCTGTCCCTTTGCCACAAGCTCACGGATCTCTTCGGGCGTGCGGTATTCCTTCTCCGCTACCCTTTTCATTTCCTCCGTGATAATTCCCTTTCTCGCCGCTTCCATCTGTGTTTTGTACATAAGCAGTCCTCCGTAAAAATATTTTCAACAGACGGCAGTTTCCAAAATAAAAAGAAGCCACCGATTCGGCAGCTTCTATGAGTTTTATGCATAAAAAAATGCACCGACGTGCAAGCGTCAGCGCTTTACAGTCGTCCCTACGTTGGCATTATCCAAATCAGGTTATCGGTCGGAGGTAAAACCTCCCTCTCAGCCTGTAACACAAGCTCCCGTCTGTTAAATTGTAAGATAAATATACTACTTTTCAGGGAATTTGTCAAGAGGTATATTATATTTTGCGGTCAAAAATTACGATACGTGATATATCATAACCCACACAAAAGCAAGATTCAGGGGCAAAACACCTCGAAACTTGACAACTTCACTTATTTTAAGGAATTTTCACCGCTTAAAGCCTGAATGAAGTTTAAATTCTGGATGTTTTGGTATAAAGCAGGGCAAGATTACCACTCTGCATAGTATATCCGCCTCATGTGATAATGTCAGCCTGACTGTGTATATAGGATGAATTTCGTCAGGTTAACTATTGACAGGAAAAAACTTTTGAGGTATAATGAAAACAATATTCAAAACATTGGGAGGAAAAATGAGAAAAGTACTATCTGTTATTGCGATAATCACATCTGCAATAATCCTTACAGCCTGCTCAGGCACTGACACAACTGCTTCAGGAGAAAACAAAGCAGAATCAAACTCTTCAAGTATAACCCAATCTTCCGACAACAGCAAGGAAGAGTCTGTAAAGGAAAATGAAGAAGCGAGCTCACAAACAAATCAAAGCTCTGACCAGACAACAACGCAAAAAGTTTCCGAAGCCCCTGAATCAGAAGCTCAAAAGGATCTGCTCAACCTTGATAATGACATTTTCAGAATCGAAAACGGTAAGCTGGTAGAATGTTATAAGATCGAGGGTGATATCGTTATCCCTGAGGGCGTTACACATATAGGTGATAAAGCCTTTTATCGTGGTATGAAGGTAACAAGCATAACCATACCCGAAGGAGTTGTTTCAATTGGTGATTGGTCATTCGATAACTGCACAAGAATTACAGAGCTGAAGCTCCCCGAATCCCTGACATCTATAGGTCAATACGCATTCAACGGCTGTCTGAGCCTCACAGAGCTTACAATCCCCGACAATGTCACATCTATAGGAATGCACGCCTTCATATCCTGCGACTATATCACAGTAAACTTCAAAGGTGTATCTTACACGCAGAGTGACATGGTAGCCAATAAGCTTTATGCCGCTATCAACGGCTGATAAGCAGATAATTTTTTGCCGCTCGGACCGTCAGCACAATCGATCCGAGCGGATTTATAAAAAAATTAAAAATTTTTATAAAAACACTTGACAAATACGTTTTCAAGGTGTATAATATATTCTGTTATCTGGGTGTGGCGCAGATTGGTAGCGCGCTACCTTGGGGTGGTAGAGGTCGCAGGTTCAAATCCTGTCACTCAGACCAGA
>JAFQUH010000086.1 GCA_017408635.1 Ruminiclostridium sp.
ATGCAACCTGCGGAAAAAAGACTAAAACAGTAATTATAACTGATAGTAACCATATCATTATGTCTGCTCTTGATATATCGCATTTTACAGATATAACCGATGAGCAGGAAGAAAAAAGTGAATAACAGGGGAGGAAACAACAATGAGCGCAAAAAACAGAGGTATTCCTATTGTAGTGTCAGCTCCGTCAGGATGCGGAAAGGATACGATTTTAGCAGAGCTTTTCAAAATCAATGACAATCTTGCATATTCTGTATCTGCTACTACAAGAGCAATCAGAGAAGGTGAAATTGACGGCGTAAGCTATCATTTCCATACCCGTGAGAGCTTTGAAAAAATGATTGCAGACAGCGAAGTGCTTGAATATACAGAATATTGCGGTAATTACTACGGTACACCCAAAAAAGCAGTTCTTGATATGCTTGATGAGGGCAAGGACGTTATCCTTAAAATAGAAGTAGAGGGCGCAATGAATATAAAGAAAATATTCCCTGAATGCGTTATGATCTTTATTCTTCCTCCTTCTATTGCAGAGCTTGACAGAAGACTGCGCAAAAGAGGAACTGAAACCGAAGAAACTATAGCTGCAAGAATTGCACAGGCAAGAAACGAGCTTTTATTTGCCGATAAATTTGATTTTCTTGTGGTGAACGGTGATTTAGCCAAGGCTGTAAATGACGTTAACACGGTTATTTTATCCGAGAAGATGGCTTCACAGAGAAACCTTCAGCTTTTAGAGGAAATAAAGAATTCCTGATGGATGAATATAATGTTCGCAAATCAAACAATGTCAGAACGATAGCTTCCGTTGTTGTTGATAAAGCTCTGTTCAGCTTTGATATAGCCTTTGATTACATACTCCCCGAAGACAGCAACGCCGTTGTGGGACAGCGGGTTGTCGTACCCTTCGGTAAGGGCGGAAAAAAGAGAGTGGGACTTATAAAAGCCATAAAAAAGGATGTGCCGGATAATCGTGTAAAAGAGGTATTCTGTCTTGTAAACGATGGTATTATTCTGAATGACGAAATGCTGACTCTGGTAGACTGGCTTAAGGAGAATACCTTCTGTACATATTTTGATGCGGTAAAGACAATTCTTCCCGGCGGTATGGCTCTTAACGTGAGTGAAAAATATCAGCTGAATGAGGAATTTTTAAAGAATCCTGATAATTTTGCTCTGACGGAAACAGAAAAAAGCTATGCGGCTATGCTTATGGCTTGTAAATCCGTCAAGGAGCTTAATGATATTATCGAATACGGCTTTGAAGATGGTAAAAAGCAGTACGTCGCAAGGCTCACCGAAAAATCCGTATTGCTTGTTGCAGACGTGATAAAGCAACGAATCGGTGATGAAACTGAAAAAAACGTTCGTCTTACCGACTATTATCTGAATGGAGAATATACCGAAAACAAAGGTAAATCCCTTACCCCTAAACAGAAAAAGGTTGTGGATTTTCTCGAGGACGTCGTATCCGCTTCGGTTAAGGAGGTAATTTACACCTGTACGGTAACAAAGGCGGTTATTGCTAATCTTGAAAAAATCGGTGTTGCCGAAACCTTTGATAATGTGATATCCCGTTCTCTTACTGCGGATGCACAGTCAGTAAAGAATATTGATGATATAATACTGTCCGAGGAGCAGGATAACGTATATAATGGCATTTCGGCTCTGATGGATGAAGATGCTCCCAGATGCGCTCTTTTAAAGGGCGTTACCGGTAGTGGAAAAACAACCGTATTTTTAAAGCTGATAGATAAGGCTTTAAAATCAGGACAAACCGCTCTTATGCTTGTACCTGAAATATCCCTTACTCCACAGATGGTAAGGAATTTTACCGATATATTCGGTAATAAGGTAGCGGTAATTCACAGCAATCTTTCACTTGGGCAAAGAATGGATGAATACAAGCGCATAAAAGATGGAGAAGCAACTGTTGTTATAGGTACACGAAGCGCTGTATTTGCACCTCTTCAGAATATCGGTGTTATTGTAATAGACGAAGAGGGCGAGCATACCTATAAATCAGAGAAATCTCCCCGTTACCATGCCCGCAATATTGCAAAGCAACGAGCCTTTTATCATAAAGCTACTCTGCTTTTAGCATCAGCTACTCCGAGTCTTGATTCCGCTTATAATGCAGAAATTGGTAAATATAAGCTTTTTGAGATGAAAAATCGCTACAGTCGTTCTGTTCTTCCTGAAGTTCACATTGTGGATATGAAGATTGAGAATGAGCTACTTAACAGAAGTAATTTCAGCAGAATGCTTATCGATGAAATAAATGAGAATCTTAACAAAGGCGAGCAGACTATACTTCTTCTTAACAGAAGAGGATATCACACTTATATGAATTGTATAAAGTGTGGAGAGGTCTATTCTTGTCCCAACTGTAATATTCCGCTTACCTATCATAAATATAACAATTCGCTTATATGTCATTATTGTGATTATACAGAGCATTTCAGCGGTCAATGTAAAGCCTGCGGCTCAAAATTCATACATAGCTCCGGCACAGGTACACAGCGTATAGAGGATGAGCTGGAAACACTTTTCCCAAAGGCTCGTATTCTTCGCATGGATGCCGATACCACAATGAGTAAAAGCTCTTATGAAATAAATTTTGATAAATTCAAAAAGGGCGAATATGATATAATGGTAGGCACCCAGATGATTGCTAAGGGGCTTGACTTCGAGAACGTTACTCTTGTTGGCGTTCTGATGATAGACAAATCTCTTTATGCGGGTGATTATCTTGGTTACGAAAAGACTTTTTCGCTTATTACACAGGTTGTAGGCAGATGCGGAAGAGGAAGTAAAAAAGGCAGAGCGTATCTACAGACCTATACTCCCGATCATTACGTGCTGAATCTGGCGGCAGAACAGAATTTTGACGAGTTTTACAAGCAGGAAACGGAAATAAGAAAAACGCTTCTTTTCCCGCCGTACTGTGATTTATGTGTAGTCGGATTTTCCGCTTTTGATGATAAGCTATGTGAAAAAGGCGCAAATGCGTTTTTATCTATAGTAAAGAAAAATCTTGAGGGTACAAATATTCCGATAAGAATATTAGGTCCGTCAAAATGCTCGGTTGCACGGATAAACGGAAAATTCAGATATAAGATTATAATTAAATGTAAGAATAACAAACAGTTCAGAGAAGTGATGAAGAAATCTCTTCAGGATGCGTATAAATCTCCTTCGCTTGACAAGGTGAGCTTTTACGCCGATCTGAACGGTGAAATTACCTAAATATGATATAAAGGAAGGATGACTGAAATGGCAAAGAGAAATATTGTTAAAGACGGTGACGAGGTCTTAAGAAAAAAATGCAGGGACGTAACCGTATTTGATGACAAATTATGGACACTCCTTGATGATATGTATGAAACAATGCAGGCGGCTAACGGCGTTGGTCTTGCCGCTCCTCAGGTAGGCATTCTCCGTCGTGTAGTAGTAATAGACGTAGGCGATGAGAACGGAAGAATCGAGCTTGTGAATCCCGTCGTTGTTTCTATGAAGGGCAAGCAGAGAGATTTAGAGGGATGTCTTTCAGCACCTGATATCTGGGGATACGTTGTTCGTCCCGAAAAGGTGAAGGTGAAGGCACAGAACAGAACGGGTAAAGAAATCGAAATTGAAGGCGAAGGTCTTTTAGCACGTGCGCTCTGCCACGAAGTGGATCACTTAAGCGGTATAATGTTCCTTGATAAAGCTGAAGAGTTCGTATCAAGCGATCAGCTTGAAGAAAGAAAAACAAAAAGGAAGTAAGAATTAATGAATATAGTATTTATGGGTACTCCGGATTTTGCCGTATCCGCTCTTTCTGCACTTGCAAAGGAACATAACGTTACGGCGGTATTCACTCAACCGGACAAGCCGAAAAACAGGGGCAAAAAAATGCAGTTTCCTCCCGTTAAGGAAAAGGCTATAGAGCTTGATATTCCTGTGTATCAGCCGCTTTCCTTAAGAAGAGGAGAGGATGCGGTAGCATCACTTGAAACGTTAAAGAGCCTCAGTCCCGATTGTATCGTTGTTGCCGCTTACGGTCAGATACTTCCCAAAGAGATTCTTGATCTGCCAAGATACGGATGCATCAATATCCATGCCTCTCTTTTGCCTAAATACAGAGGTGCTGCTCCTATTCAGTGGTGTATTATCGATGGTGAAAAGCAGACGGGTGTAACTACAATGTTGATGGCAGAAGGTCTTGATACAGGCGATATGTTGCAGACTGCAGTAGTTGATATCACGGAAACCATGACCGCAGGAGAGCTTCACGATATACTCGCACAAAAGGGTGCAGAGCTTATTATCTCAACTCTTGATGCGGCAGAAAAAGGTGCATTATCTCCTCAGAAGCAGGATGACAGTCTTTCCTGCTATGCTTCTATGATAAGCAAGGATATGTGTAAGATAGATTTTTCAAAGCCTGCAGCAGACGTATATAATTTTATCAGAGGAATGTCACCGTCGCCCTGTGCATACACCTTTATAGCGGATAAGCGATTAAAGGTATATATGGCTCAGCTTTGCGATAAAAAATCCGACAATGCTTGCGGAATGGTTACAGATACCAATGATTTTATTGTAGTTTGCGGAGATAATAACTGCATAAGATTCACAGAAGTGCAGGGTGAAGGCGGAAAGCGTATGAACGCCAGGGATTTCTTAAGAGGCAACAAGCTGGCGGAGGGTACGATACTCGGCTAACCCTTATATATACTTTAAAGAGGTGTGTATATGGAATTTTTGCTTAACGGTTATACCACGTATATTCTTGTGCTGATTGCACTTGTATTTTCGCTATATGCTTCCTTTAACGTAAATTCAACCTTCAAAAAGTACAGCAGCGTATACAGTAGCAGAGGACATACTGCGGCACAGATTGCAAGACAGATACTAGATAGCAACGGACTTTATGATATTGATATAGTTCACGTTAACGGCAATCTTACAGATCACTACGATCCTAAAAGAAAGATTATTGCGTTATCGTCAACGGTTTATGACAGCACCTCTGTAGGTGCTATCGGAGTGGCGGCACACGAGGTAGGACACGCTATACAGTATGCAAAGGGATATATACCTATAAAAATCAGAATGCTTATATTACCTGTAGCACAGTTCGGCTCACGCATCTGGATATTCCTGTTTATCCTTGGTCTGCTATTCAGCTTACCTCTTTTACGGGATATCGGAATAATACTTTTTGCGGCAATCGTTCTTTTTCAGCTTATTACTTTGCCTGTTGAATTCAATGCCAGCAACAGAGCGATAAAGACTATTGAATCACAAGGCATACTTTACGGTGAAGAGGTAAAGGGTGCAAGGAAAACCTTAAGTGCGGCGGCTATGACTTACGTAGCGGCGCTAGCAGTATCAATAACCCAGCTTTTAAGACTTATTTCAACGACAAGACGAAGATGACGGATTTTGGAGGACAGTATGAAAAATGCAAGACAGATAGCACTTGATTTGTTGATCAAGATGGATGTTTCAGGCGCATACTCAAACATTATACTCGATAATGTGTTCACAGCCGAGAGAACAAATACCCGTGATAAAGCATTTGTCACAGCACTTTTCTATGGTGTTCTCGAAAGAAGAATGACGCTCGATTACTTGATACGCTATTATTCAAGCATCGAGTTTGATAAGATATCTGTTTCTGTTATACAGATTTTAAGAATGGGATTCTACCAGCTTTTATATATGGATTCTGTGCCTGAAAGTGCGGCGGTAAACGAATCGGTAATGCTGATGGATTACGTAGGTGCAGAAAAAGCCAAGGGATTTGTAAATGCTATTCTCCGTAGCTTTATAAGAGATGGCAAGGAAATTGATTATAAGGATCTTACTGATGAAGCAAAGCTATCTATAATGTATTCCTGCCCGAAATGGCTCGTAAAAAAATGGAATAACGAGCTGGGAGAACAAAAGACCTTATCGTTATTAAAAGCGTCCTTCGGCAGACCTCCTCTTTATGCAAGAGTAAATTCCTTTAAATACAGTGTTGATGAGGTTATAGCCTGTCTTGCAAAGGACAAGATAAAGGCCGTGAAAAATAATCTTATTGATAACTGTATAGAGCTTTCTAACTCCAGAGGAGTAGAAAGCTGTCACGCTTTCAGAAAAGGAATGTTTCATATTCAGGACATATCCTCGCAGATATGTTGTAAAATAATTTCGCCTATATTCAATGAAACTGTTGTGGATATGTGCTCTGCACCGGGTGGAAAAACCTTTACCTGTGCTGAAATAATGTCAAACAGAGGCAAAATATTCAGCTACGATCTTTACGACGGAAAGGTATCGGTTATAAAAAACGGTGCGGCAAGATTAGGACTTGACATCATCCGTGCCGCAGAAAAGGATGCGTCAAAGCCCAACCCCGATATTCCTATGGCTGACAAGGTGATATGCGACGTTCCTTGTTCGGGACTTGGCGTAATCAGAAGAAAGCCGGAAATAAAATACAAACCGATGAAGAGCCTGGAGGGTTTATCGACAATCCAGCTTGAAATACTTAACAATGCTTCATCTTACGTAAAGGTGGGCGGAACGCTTATTTATTCTACTTGTACGGTTAGCAAGGCGGAAAATCAGGACGTTGTAGAGTCCTTCCTACAAAATCATCCTGAATTTGTGCCCGTGGTAGTTCCCGTTGGTGTGAAGGGAATAGAGGATAGTTATATGCGTACTATGCTCCCATCGCAGACAGGCGGTGACGGTTTCTTTGCCGCTACGCTTCGTCGAATAAAATAATCGTTCTTAAATCAGGAGAGATATGAACAAAATAGATATACTTTCGCTTAATTTCGATGAGCTACAGAGCAAAATTTCCGAAATAGGCGAACAGAAATTCAGGGCAAAGCAGATATATGATTGGCTTCACGTAAAGAAAGTGACAGATTTTTCCGAAATGACTAATCTTTCTGCACAACTGAAAGAAAAACTTGAAAAATTTTTTTGGCTAAACTCACTAAAAATAAAAAAAAGACTTGTATCTGACATAGATAATACTGTAAAATATCTATATGGGCTTTATGATGGGGAAAATGTTGAATCTGTTGTTATGGAATATAAACACGGCAACAGCATCTGCATTTCTACACAGGTAGGTTGTAAGATGGGATGTAAGTTCTGTGCTTCCACAAAGGCAGGCTTTGTCAGAAATCTCGAGCCATCAGAAATGCTTCTTCAGATTTACGAGAGTGAAAGAGATAGCGGAAAGAAAATAAATCATATTGTTCTTATGGGTATCGGCGAGCCGCTGGATAACTATGATAACGTTATAAAATTCCTTCAGCTTATTTCATCCAAGGATGATATGAGTCTGCGCCACGTGTCATTATCGACCTGTGGTCTTGTTGACAGAATATATGATCTTGCAAAGCTAAAGCTCGGCGTCACTTTATCAATATCGCTTCACGCACCTACAGACAAGCTACGAAGCGAGATAATGCCCATCAATAATAAATACAATATTGAGGAGCTTATGAAGGCTTGCAGATTCTACTTTAAAGAAACGGGCAGGCGTATAAGCTATGAGTTTTCGCTGATTGACGGTGTAAATGATAACAAGGAAACAGCGGATGCTCTTATCAGGCTTCTGAAGGGACAGAATTGTCACGTCAATCTGATTCCCGTAAATGAGATAAAGGAAGGCGTTTTCAAGCGTAGCAAATCTGTTGAAAAATTCAAACAGATGCTCTGTGACGGCGGACTTAACGCTACCGTAAGAAGAACGCTGGGAGCCGATATAAGTGCCGCTTGCGGACAATTAAGACGAGATAATGAGTAAAGGGAGAACCATCATTCATGAAGGTTTATTCAAAGACGGATATAGGAAATTACAGACAGGAAAATCAGGACGCAGTCTGGACAGGCGAGCTTATCGACGGTGCTATAGCGGTTATTCTGTGTGACGGTATGGGTGGACAGAACGCCGGCGCGGTAGCAAGTGCCACTACGGTAAAGTTCGTGAAAGAAAGACTGGAAAAGGGCTTTCGTGCTGAAATAACAAGAAATCAGATAAGAAATCTGCTTATTACGTCAGTTACAGCCGCAAATAGCGTAGTGTATGATATGGCTATGGCAGATACCAATAAAGCAGGAATGGGGACTACCTGCGTTGCCGCTATTATCTATAACGAAAGAGCGTACATAATTAACGTAGGCGACAGCAGATGCTACTTTTTCTTTGATGATAATATGCAACAGATTACAAAGGACCATACTTATATAAGAAGACTAGTTGAAAAGGGTATTATTACCTATGAAGAAAGTAAGACACACCCTGACAGAAACAAAATAACAAAGGCAGTAGGCGTTATGGAATATCTCACTCCTGACTATTTTGAGCTTGACGTAAAGAAGGAAGATATGCTTCTTCTTTGTTCAGACGGATTGAGCTCCTATGCTGAAGATAACGAGATTGCGCAGATTGTTGCCAATACTGCAGTTTCAAAATGCTGTGATCAGCTTATTGATTACGTTAATAAACACGGCGGCAGAGATAACGTAACTGTTGCTGTTGTTTCAATATAAATAAAAGATAAAAACAAAAATATAAAGGAGAACGGTAAATCTTATGGATAATATGATTGGTAAACGTCTTGACGGTCGCTATGAGCTTATGGAACTCATCGGCACAGGCGGAATGGCAGATATTTTCAAAGCGAAAGATATCACAGAAGACAAAATCGTTGCAGTAAAGATTCTGAAAAACGAATTTGCCGGAAGCGAGGATTTCTTACGTAGATTCAGAAACGAATCAAAAGCCATCGCCCTTCTTTCACACCCCAATATCGTAAAGATATTCGACGTGGGCTTCAGCGAGCAGATACAGTTTATTGTTATGGAATACATAGATGGTATTTCTCTTGCTGAATATATAAAGCTGCAGGGTGTTCTTAAATGGAAGGATGCGGTATATTTTACCGTACAGATATTAAGAGCATTACAGCACGCTCATGACAGAGGTATCGTGCATAGAGATATCAAGTCACAGAACATAATGATGCTTCCCGACGGTACTATCAAAGTCATGGATTTCGGTATTGCACGTTTTAACCGTGAAACAGACAAAACACTTTCCGAAAAGGCAATCGGCTCCGTTCATTACATCAGTCCTGAACAGGCAAGAGGTGAAATGACTGACGAAAAGAGCGATATCTATTCTGTAGGTGTAATGCTTTATGAGATGCTCACAGGTCAGAAGCCCTTTGACGGTGATACACCCGTTGCAATCGCTCTTCAGCATATGCAGACACCTCCCAAGATGCCCAGAGAAATTAATTCATCTATCCCTGAAGGACTTGAAGAGATAACTATAAAAGCTATGCAGAAGGAGCCTTCACAGCGTTATCAGACGTCAGGTGAGATGATAAATGATATCGAGGAGTTCAAGAAGGATCCCAGTATCGTATTTGAATATAAGTATTTCTCAACAGATGGTACAACAAAGTATTTTGATAAGGTTACAGATAAGAACGACAGCAAGGTTGGTACAGCTCTTGCAACAGAGATTGACGATGAGGATCTGTATGAGGAGGATGACGAGGACGAGATTGAAGAAAGAAAATCTCCTCTTCTTCCTATACTCTTTGCAGTTGCTTCCGTATTTGTTATTATGACTGCGTGGCTTATCTTCAAGATAGTAACCGGAAACATTCCTACTGATAGCGGTAACGTTGATGAAGCTATAATGCCTAATCTTATCGGTAAAACCTATGAACAGGTGCAGACAGAATATCCTTGGATGAGGCTTGAGGTACAGCGTAAGTGGTCAACCGAATTTGAAGAATTCAAGGTAATGGATCAGCTTACACCTGCCGGCAGAAGCATTAAAAAGTCCACATTAATCACAATAGTAATAAGCAACGGACCTAAGGAAATTGAGATTGAAAACCTTACAAATCTCAATGCCGAGGATGCAAAACGAAAACTTGAAAAGGCAGGGCTTAAGGTTAAGTTCATTAAATCCGAAAGTGACGATATCCCGGAAGGCTACGTAATAAAGACCGATCCCAGCGCTACGTCAAAGGTAGACGAAGGTACAGAGGTCAAGGTATACGTCAGTCTTGGTAAGGGCGAAAAGGTAGTTAACGTACCCAGCTTTATCGGTAAGACTTTAGAAGAAGCGCAGACTCTTGCAGATGAAAAGAAGTTGATTCTCAAGGTTATTTACGGATCGAGCAACGAGTATGAAAAGGGTCAGATCATCAAGCAGAGTGTAGATGAAAACTCAATGGTAAATCAGGAAACTGAAATTGAGGTTACAGTCTGCGATGGTAAGGCTGTAGTAAATGAAACAACTATAGAGTTTGAGCTTCCTTCAGGTATAGAAAATACAGGAACATTCTTATTTGAATACTTCAAGGATGGTATAAAGTTCAAGGAAGAAGAACGTGATATGTCTGTAAATGCAGGCGACACCATTTCTTTCGACGTAAAGGGTTCAGAAAAGATCAAGTATATCGTAAAGATTACTAACGTTGAGGATGAATCGTTAAGTGGAAAGCTTCTTGAGGTTGAGGTAGACTTTACAAAGGAAACTCCCGAGCAGGATATCCTTTCTTACAAGGTGGAACTGTTTAGCAAGCTTGTTTACGTAGCTCCTGAAACAACAACTCCCGAGCCTCCTGAAACGACAACTCCTCCTGCAACAGAGACTGATCCTCCTGTGACAGAGACCGATCCTCCTGCAACAGAGACCGATCCTCCCGCAACAGAAACTGATCCTCCCGCAACAGAGACTGCTCCTCCGGCAACAGAGACTGATCCTCCCGCAACAGAGACTGATCCTCCTGCAACAGAGACCGATCCCCCTGCACCTGAAACTCCCGCATCAGTACAGCAGGAAGTTCCCGCATCTGTATAAGAGGTACAAAGTCTTTGGAAAAGAAATTTTTTGAAGGCGTTATAACAAAAGCTGTCGGAGGTAACTATACCGTAGTTACCACCGACGGCATTTTAACTTGTAATGCCAGAGGTATATTCAGAAAGAATAAAATATCTCCCAGCGCAGGAGATAACGTTATTGTAACTACGGAGGAAAATAATATTCCTCTTATTTCTGAAATCAAGGAAAGAAAAAATTATATAATCAGACCGCCTATTGCAAATCTCGATACAGCGCTTATTGTGTCTTCGGCGGTAGATCCAGCGCCTAACACACTTGTAACTGATAAGCTCATATCGATATTTGAAAGTAAAGGAATAGAGCCGGTTATTGTTCTTACCAAAACAGATTTGGAAAATTGCGACAGCTTTGCGGATATCTATCGTTCCTGTGGATTTGAAGTAATTTATATGGACAATATCACAGGCGAGGGCATAGAGATCATAAAGGAAAAGATAAAGGGCAAAATGTCTGCGCTTATCGGAAATTCAGGTGTAGGTAAATCAAGTCTTATGAATATTCTTTTTCCTGATTTAAAAACCGATACGGGTGATATCAGTAAAAAGCTCGGCAGAGGCCGACATACAACCCGTCAGGTAGAATTCTATCCTTTGTCTGACGGTGGATATATCGCAGATACTCCCGGATTTTCTACGGTAGAAGTAAGTAAGTACGGATTTATTCCAAAAGATGAACTGCAGTATTCTTTCAGAGAATTTGAAGAATATCTGACTAAATGTCAGTTCAGAGATTGTGTTCATCTTAAGGAAAAGGGATGCCTTATCACAAAAGCGGTGGAAGACGGAAAAATCCAGTCTTCACGATACGAGAGCTATAAGCGTATGTACGAAGAAGCTGATAAGCTGAACGAATGGGAATTCAAGAATAAATAAAAGGGAAAGGGTAGCTTATGAAAAAATGTTATATAATCTGCGGTGGTCCTGAAACCTTTGATAGTGCAAAGATTGACAAGGATTCCTATATCATATGTGCGGATAGCGGTTATGACAAGGCTTTATCTTCGGGGATCTCTCCCGATCTTGTTATAGGCGATTTTGACAGTATAGAAGCCGTTCCGAGTGGTGTAAAGGTTATAAAAGCACCGACGCATAAGGATGATACCGATACTATGCTTGCTATAAAGACAGCGATTTCTGATGGTTATACTGATATAACTCTTCTATCTGCTTTTTCAGGAAGAATGGATCACAGTATAGCAAATCTGTCTGCTCTGTGTTATATATCAGAACAGGGGATAACAGGTAGGATAATCGGAGATAGTTGTAGTGCATATTATCTGAAAAATGATAAACTTACTTTATCACCTGAAAAAAACAGATATTTATCCGTATTTGCGGATACGGAATCCGCTATAGTATCTATAAAAGGTGCTGAATATGAAGTGGATAATTACACTATGAAGAAATCCTTCCCGATAGGCGTCAGCAACGAATTCACCGAAACAGATTGTACAATAACGGCTCATAATGGCGCAGTCTTTGTACTTACAGTAAAAAAATAAAAGTAACAAAAAACCTCCTTTACGAATAAAGTGTAATAACTTTAGGCGGCAGGGAGGTTTTACTATGAGGCGTCGTAATAATAACTGCGGGAAATTAGCCGCATTTATACTAGCAGTAGCAGGACTTATCATCTGCATTACACATTTTTCTGCTGAAGTGCTTCTGGTTTTATTTGCCGTGCTGCTTATGGGTGTCGGACTCTGGCTTCTTATATGTTGAGAAAGTGAGGTTACATAGTATGAAGGTTGTAGTTTATAAAACTCCGAAGCTGTTGGCAGGATTTTTAAGATTGTT
The DNA here is from genome assembly GCA_017408635.1 of Ruminiclostridium sp. Taxonomy (GTDB): domain Bacteria; phylum Bacillota; class Clostridia; order Oscillospirales; family Ruminococcaceae; genus Ruminiclostridium_E. The sequence goes on from JAFQUH010000086.1 coordinate 12,724, forward strand.
TTTCGGTATCAGAAAAACCCAGAGCTAAATGAAACGAGCCTATGCAAATGCATAGGCTCTCAGACTGAAGATAAACTCACGCACCGCAAAAATGCGTAAAGTTTTATACTTATCATACAAACAAATAAAAATGTTGATACAAAAATTTAGGGAAGCCGGAAACGGCTTCCCTAAAGCATTTTTGCTTACTTCGTCACCCACCCCTCGATGTACTTCTGTACACCTATCGGGGTGGTTTCCTCGTCTGCGTGCGTTTTTCATCGTCTGACAGTGTGTAGACAAATGACTTTGCCTACACACTGAAGCCTATGCGATGCATAGGCTCTCTTCATATTATCATTGATTCGTCAATATTATAAGTGTCATTTATCAGAATGAATCTGTTGTTATTGGCTTTACTTCCTTCGAGATACGTCTCGTTATCTCTTATAAGAATATCGATGTCAATATCATCGTATAATCGGTTTTCGATATCATTTCCGTGAGCCTTTATATCCGTAAAATGCTTTCTTATATATTCTTCGCTCATAACAAGACAGATATATCTGATATGCTCCAGATATTCATCACTGAAGCTCTTTTTCCAGTCGTGAGGTATATAACAACCCTCTATAATCATATTCTGATTATTTTCTATTGCGGTTTTTATCATTTCACAGACAATAGGCCACAGATAATCAGTAAGCTCGTCATCATCCTCAGGGGTGAGGGAGGTGTTACCGCTTCTGATAAGCCCCATTTTAAGATGA
>JAFQUH010000087.1 GCA_017408635.1 Ruminiclostridium sp.
GCAGAATTCCAGAACTTCAGCGTCAGGATAATACCCTTCAGGGCAAGCAAGAGAAACATCCATACCGACCTTAAGGCAACCAACCGCAAGAGAGTTTGCCATATTGTTACCGTCACCTATGTAGCACATCTTAAGACCTTCGAGCCTGTTCTTATGCTCTCTTACTGTCATAAGGTCAGCGAGTATCTGACAGGGGTGGCAGAAATCTGTAAGACCGTTGATTACAGGAATAGTACCAAACTCTGCAAGTGCCTCAACCTCAGCCTGCTCAAAGGTTCTTATCATTATACCGTCAATATATCTTGAAAGAACTCTTGCCGTATCCTGAACGGGCTCGCCTCTGCCTATCTGCATTTCACTTGCAGATAAGAAAAGAGCATTACCGCCAAGCTGATACATACCTGTTTCAAAGGAAACTCTCGTTCTTGTGGAAGCCTTCTGGAATATCATACCCAGAGTTTTACCCTGAAGGTGATTGTGAGGTATTCCGTGCTTCTGTTCGTATTTCAGCTGATCTGCAAGATTTAAGATCTCCATAATTTCTTCACGGCTTAAATCCAGCATTTTAAGTAAATGTTTCATATTAAAATATCCTTTCTTTATTTAAGTAATTCTTCTAAAATCATAAGTCCCTTATCAAGCTCTTCGTAGCTTATTGTAAGAGGCGGTAAAAGTCTTACCTTTTCCTTCGCAGTAAGAAGTAAAAGTCCTTTATCAAGAGCCTTCTTGACGATTTCCTTCGCTTCCTTGCCATTATCAAGCTCGATACCTACCATAAGTCCCATACCGCTTATCGACTTTACGTTAGGCATTTTCAGTACTTTTTTTCTGATATATTCGCCCTTTGCTGTAACTTCAGCAAGAAAATCTTCATCGGCAGCCTTCTTCAGTACCGCAAGGCCACCTGCACAAGCAATGGGATTACCGCCGAAGGTAGAACCGTGAGTACCGGGTGTAAGTACGTTTGCACACTTATCTCCGGCAAGACAAGCACCCATAGGAATACCGCCTGCTATACCCTTTGCAAGAGTAATGATATCTGCCTTCTTGCCAAAATTATCTCCCGCAAGGAATTTACCTGTTCTGCCTACACCTGTCTGAACCTCGTCAGCGATAGTAAGTACGTCCTTCTTTTCACAAAGAGCAAAGATCTCATCTACAAAGCTCTGCTCAAGCGCCATAACACCGCCTTCGCCCTGGATGTACTCAAACATAACGGCACATACGGTATCGTCGAGTTTTGCTTTTAAATCTTCGATATTGTTTGCTTCAACGTATCTGAAGCCTTCTACAAAGGGGAAGAAATAATTATGGAAAACCTCCTGCCCCGTTGCAGATAACGTGCACATTGTTCTTCCGTGGAAGGAATTCACAAGAGTAATTATATTATGTCTGCCCTTGCCGTATTTGTCGAAGCTGTACTTTCTTGCAATCTTTATTGCACATTCATTAGCTTCAGCACCGGAGTTGCAGAAAAACATATTTTTAAGACCTGTAGCCTCACTTAATTTTTCCGCAAACTGAGCCTGAACCTTTGTGTAATAATAATTTGACGTATGCTGAAGGCTTTTAACCTGTTCGCATACAGCATTTACCCAATCCTCGTTACAGTATCCGAGAGAGTTTGTGCCGATACCACTGCCAAAATCTATGTACTGCTTTCCGTTTTCATCGGTAGCAAGCTGATTCTCACCTTTTTCAAGCACCAGGTCAAATCTGCCGTAGGAGCCCATAACGTGAGCATTAAACTGTTCTATTGTGTTCATTTTATTTCCTTTCAGATTATACGATCATCGTACCCGCACCTTCATTGGTGAGAAGTTCGATAAGTATTGAATGAGGTATTCTTCCGTCGATTATATTAGCCTGCTTTACACCACGTCGTACAGCTTCTACACAGCAATCAATCTTGGGAATCATACCGCCGGAAATGATGCCCTGCTCCTTTAAGTAAGGTACTTCGCTTACGCCTACAGAGTAGATAAGGGTGCTTTCATCATTCTTATCTCTTAAAAGTCCCTTGATATCTGTAAGAAGGATAAGGCTTTCCGCTTTAAGTTCTGCCGCAATTCTTGCCGCCGCTGTATCAGCGTTGATATTATATACCGTGCCATCCTTACCTGCAGCAACGGTAGAAATTACAGGAATGTATCCCTTTTCAAGGACGTCCTCGATTACCTGGGCATTGATGTTTGTAATCTCACCTACAAGACCTAAATCAGGAGATAACTGCTCAGCTTCGATAAGATGAGAATCAAGGCCGCAAAGACCGATAGCTTCGCCCTTATGAGTATAAAGGAGATCTACAAGATCCTTGTTTACCTTACCGCAAAGTACCATCTGAACTATATCAATAGTTTCCTGATCCGTATAACGAAGGCCATTGACAAACTTGCTTTCTTTTCCGACCTTATCAAGCATCGCATTGATTTCAGGTCCGCCACCATGTACAAGAACGATCTTTATTCCACAAAGAGATAAAAGAACGATATCTGACATAACCGCCTGCTTCAATTCATTGTTGGTCATAGCGTTTCCGCCGTATTTTACCACAACGACCTTATTAGCGTATTTCTGTATGTAAGGCAGGGCGTCACTTAATATCTGAGCTCTGCTTTCGTGTTCTATAGACATTTTATATTTTCCTTTCCGTATTACTTAGCTTCTGTATTCTGCATTTATCTTAACGTATTCGTAAGTGAGATCGCATCCCCAGGCAACAGATTTTCCTTCGCCGTCATGAAGGTCAACGATAATCACGATTTCATCCTCTGAAAGAATAGCGAATGCCTTATCTTCAGAGAAATCAACTCCTGCACCGTTCTCACAAACCTTTACTACACCCTTGTCAGATGAAAGAAGAACCTCTACCTTTGAGATATCAAAATCGCCCTCTGCATAACCGATGGCACATAAAATTCTGCCCCAGTTAGCATCTGCCGCAAATATAGCCGCCTTTAAAAGACTACTGTTTATAACCGATAAAGCTACACTCTTTGCAATAGCCTCCGTAGGTGCGTTCTGTACCACGCACTCCATAAGCTTTGTAGCACCCTCGCCATCTCTTGCAGTTTCTCTCGCGAGATTCATCATTACCGCATAAAGTCCGTTGAGGAATATTTCGTAATTTTTATCTTCCGCCGTAATTTCATCATTTTCTGCAAGACCTGACGCCATAATGCATACCGTATCATTTGTAGACGTATCTCCGTCAACACTAACCATATTATAGGTAATTTCTGTAGTGCGCTTTAAAGCCTTTTTAAGAAGTTCAGAATTGATTTTTACGTCGGTAGTGATAAAAGCAAGCATTGTAGCCATATTGGGATTTATCATACCGCTACCCTTACTGATACCACCAATATGACAGAGCTTATCACCGATTTTAAATTCAACCGCAAGCTCTTTCTTTCTTGTATCCGTAGTCATAATAGCCTCGCAGGCAAGCGTACTGCCTTCTGCTGATAAGCTATTTGCGAGCTTTTCTATATTGTTCTTTACGGGATCGATAGAAAGCTTCTGACCGATAACACCTGTTGATCCTACAATTACGTCATTTTTATCAATACCAAGCTGCTCGGCACAAAGCTCGCACATCTGCTCTGCTATCTCAATTCCGTTGGAGTTGCAGGTGTTAGCATTACCGCTATTTACGATTACCGCCTGGGCTAAACCATCCTCAAGGTGCTTTTTTGTTACAGTAATAGGCGCACCCTTAACCTTATTCTGTGTATACATAGCCGCCGCCGTGCATTTCGTTTCACAACTGATTATAGCTAAATCTCTCTTTGTGCTACCAGGCTTTATTCCTACGTTTATACCGCCTGCTACAAAGCCTTTAGCCGCACATACGCCGCCATCTACAAGCTTATAATTTTCAAATTCTACCATAATTATTACCTTTCAATATTAAACAAGACCTGTTGTTTCATCTATTCCCATCATTATGTTAAGGCACTGTACCGCCGCACCGCTGGCACCCTTGCCTAAATTATCAAGACGTGAGCAAAGCACGATTCTGTCATCATTACCGCAAACGAATATTTCCATATCGTTTCTGTCAGAAAGCGTATTAGCCGCTAAAAATCCGTCTGCTAAAACGCCTTCGCCCATTTTCGGCATCACCTTTACCAGCTTCTGACCTTCATAATGCTCGCAGAAAATCTTATGGATATCATCAAGAGTATACTTTTTAGGTAAAAGTCTTGTGATAATCGGAACTGTTACCACCATACCGCTGAAATAATCACAGATTAAAGGATTGAATACAGGTTCGTAAGCAAGACCGCTTATCTTCATCATTTCAGGCAGATGCTTGTGTGCCTGGGGAAGTGCATACTGTCTGGGACTGTTGTATTCATAAGGCTTTTCAGCACCTTCATAAACCGCAATAGCCTTTTTACCTGCACCGCTATAGCCAGAAACCGCATGGCATACAACGGGATAATCCGCAGGAACTATTCCACCGCTCACAAGCGGATACATAAGTGATGCAAAGCCACTTGCATAGCAACCGGGAACGGCTACACGATTCGATGAAGCAATCTTCTCTCTGTGAGCTACCGACAGTTCAGGAAAGCCATATGCCCAGTCGGGATTTGTTCTGTGTGCCGTTGAAGCGTCGATAATTCTCACGTTATCATTTTCTATAAAGGATACTGCTTCTCTTGAAGCCGCATCCGGTAAGCATAAGAAAGTGAAATCGGAAGAATTGATGAATTTCTTTCTTTCTTCGTTATCCTTACGCTTTTCTTCTGATATTTTAAGTATTTCTATATCTGTTCTTCCTTCGAAACGCTGAAGGATCTTCAGGCCGGTAGTACCTTCCTGACCGTCTATATATACTTTTACGCTCATTTTTCTTTCTCCTGTTCATAAAATCACTTTGTGAGGAACAATGTCATTCCACATCCACGCTCATCATTTGGTCTTCGCATAAACCCGAGCTTTTCATAAAAGCCTTCCTTATCCTTTGCGGACATCAGGTTAATCATAATCGTTTCACCATCGTCAGCTACTGATAAAGCGCAATTCATAAGTTTGTTCAGCATTTCTCTTCCTATGCCCATTCCCTGATATTCAGGGCGGACAATTACATCGGAGATAAAAAACTGATAGCCGCCATCACCAACAACTCTCGCAGAACCAACTTCCTTCTCTCCATCAAGAGCAGTAATCGCAAAGACGGAATTGTTCTTCGCTGCGGCAAGCTGTCTTTCAGAAAGTTCATACCAACCAACGCTTCTTCTGAATGAATTGATATCCTTTGGTATTCTGTATTCGTAAGTTATCATTAAATATTTATTCCGTTCAGTTTATTTTTTAAATCTGCTATCTGTTTCTTTACCGCCTCAGGTGCGGGACCACCGTCAACGTTTCTTTGCATTACACAGGTATCAAGGCTTATTGCATCGTAAACGTCGTTATCAAATACGTCGCAGAGTTTTTTATATTCTTCAAGAGCAAGCTCCTCAAGTGTTGTATTCTTCTCTATGCAAAGAGCAACGAGTGTACCTGTAATCTTATAAGCCGTTCTGAAGGGTA
>JAFQUH010000088.1 GCA_017408635.1 Ruminiclostridium sp.
CTTGATGAAAGCTTTATCGTGGACAGTACCGCCCTTCTTACCGAGGGTACCTCTATGGGACTTAAAGAAGGCGACAGGGTTACAAGAAGGGCATTATGCTACGGTATGCTGCTCCCTTCAGGTAACGATGCTGCAAATGCGGCGGCAATAAATATTTCCGGTAGCTATTCAGCCTTTGCAGAAAGAATGAATGAAAAGGCAGAAGCTCTCGGAATGAAGGACAGTAACTTTGTAACTCCCTCTGGCCTTGATGCAAAGGGACAGTATTCTTGTGCCTACGATCTGGCATTGCTTACGGCTTACGCTCTTAAGAATGAAGATTTCAGAGAAATCTGTTGTCAGAAAAGCGCAAAGGTGAAATTCGGAAACCCACCGACTGAAAGATGGCTTAATAATTCAAATAAACTGCTTAAAAGCTACCCTGACTGTATCGGAGTCAAGACAGGCTTTACCGATAATGCAGGGCGTACTCTTGTTTCTGCGGCAAGCCGTAACGGAGTTACTCTGATTGCTGTGACTCTCAATGCTCCTGATGACTGGAACGACCACACAAGGATGCTGGATTACGGCTACGAAAAGGTTAAAGATTATAGCGCAGGCTATGACGTAAACAGTCTTACTCTGTCCGTTGTAGGCTCTGATAAGCAAACGGTAGGACTTGAAACAAGAGCGGTAAGTCTGCCTCTTACAAGAGCCCAGAGAGATAAGGTAACTACCGTCGTTTATCTGCCTCGCTTTATTTATGCGGACGTAATGCAGGGCGAAAAGGTCGGAAGGGTAGAATATATACTGAATGACAGGGTTATAGCGGTATCAGAAATAGTCACCACCGAGGAATGTGTAAGTAAACCGCAGAAGGTTGATTTTTTCACCAATATATTAAGATTTATAAAAAGTTTGTTTTAACATTAAGGACAAAGGAAAGAAATAATGGAAAAGGTAAGATTACAGAAGATAATAGCGGACAGCGGCTACTGTTCAAGACGAAAAGCCGAGGAATATATAGATCAGGGCGCAGTTAAAGTAAACGGCAGACCTGTAAAGCTGGGCGACAAAGCAGATCCTAAAAACGATCTTATAACAGTCAACGGCGAAAAAATCGAAACAGGCTCTACAAAGCTCCGTTATATAAAGCTCTACAAGCCCAGAGGATATCTCACTTCAATGGCAGACGAACATAACGAAAAGCTGATAACCGAACTGCTTACGGATATAGAAGAAAGAGTATATCCCATCGGCAGACTTGATAAGAATTCCGAAGGACTTCTCCTTCTTACAAACGACGGCGAATTTGCCAACAGCATTATGCATCCTTCAAAGCATATCAAAAAGCGTTATCGTGTAACCGTAAAGGGAAGTGTCAGCGACGATAAGCTGACAACACTTGCGTCAGGTGTAAAGATTGATACCGGTATTACTCTTCCTTGCACGGTAGCGGTGCTTACAGAGGAAGAAAACAGAACGGTACTCGAATTTATAATCTCCGAGGGCAAAAACCGTCAGATAAGAAAGATGTGCGAGGCGGTAAAGCTGGAGGTTATCAGACTTAAGAGAAATGCAGTCGGCAACGTAAAGCTCGGTATGATGAAGCCGGGACAGTGGGAGGATCTTACCGCTGAAGAGATAAAGGGACTGCGTGTTCTTATAAAGAACGAAAGGCTCAACCCTGCAGGAAAGCGTGGCAGATAAATATGATAACTATCCTGCAGAATGAAGAATATAAAGAAGCTATCCTTTTTGAAGCAAAGGACGGCGACGAGATACTCGGTACTCTCCTTTGTGAAATCGACTCCGATACTCTTGTAATAAAGGATATTGAATCGGATAAGTTCCTAATAGACGGACTTTGCCGTGCGGCACTTAATTTCGCCTTTAACAGATTTGTAAACAAATGCAGATTTGAAAAGCAGAGAGAAGAAGTGCTGAATGAACTGATAAGACTCGGATTTGTACAAATCGACAATTATTATATAGATAATATTGATAATTTTTTCACATTACATAAAAATTGCAAAAAGTGAAAAATGGACTTGTTATTTTTCACAAAATAAGTTATAATTAATATGATTGTATTGTGTTTTGAACACAAAAACATGAAACGGAGGACAAAAGGCAATGAAGAAAACAATTGCGGAAATGATGCAGAGTGCTTCAACAAGTGCGGCGGCTGAAAAGCTCATAAAGCTCTTTGATGAAGACAGCTTTGTAGAGCTTGATAAGTTTGTTGGCAAGGATAAGAACACAGCAGGCGTAATCAGCGGTTATGGCTTTGTTGACGGTGCTGTGGTTTATGCATATGCGCAGGATACAAGCATTAAGAGTGGTGCTACAGACGAAAGTGCAGCACTCAAAATCAGAAAGGTTTATGACCTTGCATTAAAAAACGGTGCTCCCGTTGTATCAATTCTTGATTCAAAGGGCGGAGATATTGCTGAAGGTATGAAGCTTTTAGCGGCTTACGGCGATATCGCAAAGTCAAGTGCGGCATTATCAGGTGCAGTACCCCAGATAGCTATCGTTGATGGCGTATGTGCAGGTACAAACGCTATGATTGCTTGCATGGCTGACGTAGTTATCATGACAGAAAAGTCAGAGCTTTTCATGACTGCTCCCTTTGTAGCTGATGACAAGACAGAAGGCGCAGGCACAGCAGAAAATGCGGCTAAATCAGGTGTTGCGGCTATTATCGCAAAGGATGGCGACGAGGCTATTTCAAAGGCAAAGAAGCTCATTGCTATGCTCCCTGCAAACAATCTCGAAACAGCAGGCAACGATTATTATACAGAAAACGATGCAGTAGTAACAGAGGATTTAAAGGGACTTGAACTCATTTCCGCAGTTGCTGACAAGGATAGTATAACAGAGCTTTATAACGGCTTCGGCTCTGCGACAGTTACTGCTATTGGTAGTGTAAACTGGCGTACAGTAGGCTTTGTAGCTACAAATAATGCTGAATATTTAAGCAGCGATGACAGTGCAAAGATTGCACGCTTTGTAACACTCTGCGATGCATTCTCAATTCCCGTTGTAACCTTCGTTGATACAAAGGGTTATGAAAAGTCAAGTGCGGCTGAGCTTGCAGGCTCTATCAGAAACAGTGCAAAGCTCATGCAGACCTATGCATCCGCTACAACAGCAAAGATTGCAGTTATCACAGGTAACGCTTATGGTAGCGCATACGTATCCCTTGCAAGCACAGCGGCAGGTAGTGACTTCTGCTTCGCCTGGGAAAATGCAGTTATCGCTCCTACTTCTCCCGAAGCGGCAGTAACCTTCCTTAACGGTGCGGCATCTGCTGAAGATACTGCAAAGGCGGCAAAGGAATATGCTGAAAACGAAGCTGATCCCTTCACAGCGGCATCCTTAGGCTATGTTGACAGAGTAATTGAAGTAGCTGATACAAAGTCTGCTATCACCTCTGCAATTGACGTAACAGCATCCAAGAGAGTTCTTGCTCCCGCAAAGAAGCACGTAAACTTCGTATTTTAATTAAGGTAATATAAATCTGAAAGGAATTTTAAAGATATGAAAAGATATAACATCACAGTAAACGGAACAGCTTATGATGTAACAGTTGAAGAAACAGACGGCTCTGCAGCTCCTGTAGCCGCACCCGCAGCAGCTCCCGCTCCCAAGAAGGCGGCTGCTCCCGCAGCTCCCGCAGGCGCACAGGGTGGCACAAAGGTAGCCGCTCCTATGCCCGGTACTATCGTTGACGTAAAGCTCGCTGTAGGCGCAAAGGTTACAAACGGCACAGTTATCGCTATCCTCGAAGCTATGAAGATGGAAAACGACGTAGTTGCTCCCTGCGACGGTACAATTGCAAGCATCAACGTAACAAAGGGACAGTCTGTTGAAACAGGTACTGTTATCGCAACAATCAATGCATAAGTGATACTGAAAGGAATTTAAAATAATGGCTAAGGTACTGATTACAGAAACCGTACTCCGTGACGCTCACCAGTCACTTCTTGCTACAAGAATGACAATGGACGAAATGAAGCCTATC
>JAFQUH010000089.1 GCA_017408635.1 Ruminiclostridium sp.
AGGGAGAGGTAATCAACGTATTCGTGCCGCAGATAAAGGGTAAGGAAAAGCGGAAGGAAAAGCCTTCTGCGGAAGGTCTGCTGGGCGTTGAGGGGCTGACTGCCGATATACTTAAAAAGGCTCTGTGCGAAGCAGGAGTAATGAGTGAAAACAGCGAAAGGACTGATTTCCTCGACAGAGCAAGACTTATGGATGACGGTCTTATCGGAAAGGCTGATTCCTCAAAGAAAAGAGTTCTGCTTTTAAAGGAGCTGGGACTTCCCGATTTAGTAAATACAAGCACTCTGCTTGAAATAATAAACCGTCTTTACGACGAAGAAACCTATAGTAAGGCAATAGAAAAAATAGACAATGGAAGGAATTAAAAAATGGTATTTTCAACCCCTGTATTCTTGTTTTTATTTCTGCCGCTTATTCTGCTTATTTATTACGTAACGCCGAAAAAGGGACAGAATCTGATAATACTGCTTTCAGGACTGTTATTCTACTCCTGGGGTGAGCCTATTTACGTAGTGGTAATGCTTATCTCTACTATGATAGACTACTTTGCAGGACTTATAATGAACAAATACGAAGGGCGTAAGGGACCGAGAACGGTCTGCCTCATCGTATCTCTTGTTATGAATTTAGGTCTGCTGGGTGTATTCAAGTACAGCGGTTTTATAGCGGAAAATATAAATGCTATAGCAGGTCAGCAACTTATCGATATAAACAATATGAATTTCTTCGGTATTGACTTTTTACCGATGAATATGCTCCCTATCGGCATCAGCTTCTTTACCTTCCAGTCAATGTCCTATACTATAGATTTATACATGGGCAACGTAAAGGTACAGAAGAATCCCATCAGCTTCGCCGCCTTCGTAACCCTTTTCCCGCAGATAGTTGCAGGTCCTATCGTAAGATACGACGACATAGCAAGAGAGCTTGACGACAGATCGGTAACTCTTGATCTGATTTATGAGGGCATTATAAAATTTGTAATCGGTCTTGCAAAAAAGGTGCTTATCGCAAACAGTATCGGGTCCTTATGGACTACCGTAAAAGCAATGGATATGGGTAATATTTCCGTGCTGACCTCCTGGCTTGGCATACTTGCCTTTACCTTCCAGATATACTTTGACTTCTCAGGCTACTCGGATATGGCGGTAGGTCTTGGTAAGATGATGGGCTTCAACTTCCCGCAGAACTTTGATTATCCCTATTTATCAAAAAGCATTTCTGAATTCTGGAGAAGATGGCATATCACCCTCGGCTCCTGGTTTAAATCCTACGTATATTTTCCTTTGGGCGGAAGCCGTAAGGGTACCGGAAGAACGGTATTCAATCTTGCGGTAGTATGGTTTTTAACAGGCGTATGGCACGGTGCAAGCTGGAACTTCATTCTCTGGGGCTCTTTATACGGCGTTATTATTATAATAGAAAAACTATTCCTTGGAAAAATTCTCGAAAAGCTACCTTCAGCTATCAGTATGATATATACTATGTTCTTTGTGATTCTCGGCTGGGTGTTATTCGATACCGCAGACCTAGGTGCGGCAGGCTCGTATATTGCGGCTATGTTCGGAGCAAGCGGTATACTTGCCGACAGTACCGCCTTCTACTATCTTGCAACCTACGGCATAACCTTTATAATATGCATTATCGGTTGTACCGATCTGCCGAAAAAGGCGGTGGAATATATCCGCACAAAGTCGGCTACTGCGATAAACTACACAAGCATTGCTTTCACAATGGGACTTTATATCCTTTGTACCGCATATCTTGTCGATCAGACCTATAATCCCTTCTTATATTTCAATTTCTGATGAAAGGAGCGTAAAAAATGAAAAAGAATCCACACAAGATAATAACGATAGCGCTCTTTTCCCTGATGTCGCTTGTTATTCCCGTAATCACCCTGATAAACTGCTTTGCAAATCAGGGCAAGGTTTTCAGCGAGAACGAAAACAGATATTTAAAGGATTTTCCCGAATTCAGCTTTGATAATATCATCGATAAGAAATTCACTCCTGATTTTGAAGAATATTTTTCCGACAGAATCTTTTTAAGAGAGCAATGGATAAGCCTTAAGAATAATTTTGACAAGCTCCTCGGCAAAACCGAAATAAAAGGAATATTCACGGCAGACGGCAGAATGATAGAGGGCTGGAAGAGCTACGATAAGGAATCGGTAGATAAGAATCTTATGGCTATGAATCAGTTTGCCGAAAAGCATCCCGATTTAAAGACCTACTTTATGTTAGCTCCTACGGCGCAGGGTATTTACGAGGACACCCTGCCAGCAAACTGCGGAATTGAAAATCAGAAGGCGTTTATCAAGTATTGCTACGAAAACACCTCGTCAATCACGGGTATAGATGTCTTCAGCGATCTGTATGCGGCGAGAGATAATTATATCTACTACCGTACAGATCACCACTGGACAAGCCTTGCGGCATATTATTCCTACAATGCGGCATCCAAGGCTATGAAATTCAATCCCTATACTCTTGACAATTTCAGCGTTGAGCATGCTTCAAACTCCTTCAGAGGCACACTCTACTCAAAGACTCTGGATAACGGTATTACTCCTGACACCATAGATTATTACAGTCTGTCAGGCGGCGATCCCCAGGTAATAGTATCCGTAAACAACGGTATTGAAATCAAGGAATACGGCAGTATGTATTTCAGGGATTATCTTACGAAGAAGGATAAATACTCCTCCTTCCTGGGTGCTAACGTTCCTGTGCTGACTATTACTTCAAATATCCCCAAGGAAGCTGATAACGGCTCGCTCCTTGTGATAAAGGACAGCTATGCGCATTCGCTTGTTCCCTTCCTCGCTAAAAACTACAGTAAAATCACCGTTGTGGATTTAAGATACATCAACGGCACCTTTGAAGACGTAGAGGTTAATTTAGAGGATTATGATTCGGCGTTATTTATGTACAACGTCATAACCTTCTCCCAGGACGTGAACGTAAAGAAGCTCAGCTTTATGTAAAAGTCAATATAAACGGTAACCCCGTAGTCGGTAAGACTACGGGGTTAAATATATTGTCCTTTATTCTTCGTCAGCTGTGTTTTCCAGTTCTTCTTCCTTACAAGGTCTTACTATTATCTGCTCGATACAGTTGTTTTCAACGCTCTTTACTTTGAACATGATATCCCTGTACCGCACCTTCGGATGCTCTCCCTCTTCTTCGGGAATATATCCGAGTAAATCGGTTACAAAGCCTGCTATAGTATCGTATTCGTGATTTTCCTCAAGCTCATAGCCGAAAAGCTCCAGTACTTCCTCGGGATCGGCTTCGCCGTTTACCTCATAAGCGCCGCCGTTTCTCGGAATTATAAGCTCTACCTCTTCGTCATACTCGTCTTCGATATCACCCATAATGGATTCTATGATATCTTCAAGCGTTATAATTCCCGCTGTGCCGCCGTATTCGTCTACAACGACACCCATACCTGATTTGAGATTGGTCAGAAATTTGAAGGCGTCAGAGCAGGAGCAGGATTCAGGCACGTATACCACATCTCTTAAAAAGTCGGAAATCTTCAGCTTATCCCTGTTTTCGTTTCCTACAAGACAGAGCAGATCCTTTACAATGACAATACCTATAATAGCATCGATATTTTCCTTATATACAGGTATTCTGGAAAAGCCCTTTTCAAGAGCAATATAGACGATATCGTCAAGAGAGGCTTCCATTTCCACACCGACTATATTCGTTCTGTGAGTCATAACGTCGGAGGCTACCATATCACCAAACTCAAAAACGTTGTTTATCATCTGGGCGGACTCATCCTCAAGGCTTCCGTACTCGTTTCCGGCGTCAACCATAGACATAATACCGTCCTGGGTTACGTTGTCCTTTCCGTAATAGCCTTCGCCAAGAGCCTTTGACAGCATCTTGTCAAGTCCTTTATTAAGCAGTATGAAGGGATAAAGTAAGGCTTTTCTTACTTTTCCCGGTTTTCGGGCGTCAGATTCCATTTATAAAATGACCTTTCTTCGTTTTTTACTATTTTAACATATATATTATTATAAATCAAGACCGAAAAATCTGATTGCGTTATTGTTGCATATAGCGATGGCATCTTCGGTGGTAATTCCCTTTATTTCAGCCAGCTTTTCTGCGGTTATCATTGTCATTGAGCTATCGCAACGCTGACCTCTGAAGCCTGTGGGCGCCATATAGGGACTGTCGGTTTCCAGCATCAGCATTTCTATCGGTGCTTCCTCGCACGCCATTACGGCTTTTTTGGAGTTCTTGAAGGTAAGTACACCCGTGAAGCTAATCATAATACCCAGCTTTACAAGCTCTGCGGCGGTTTCCGCACTACCTGAAAAGCAATGCATTACCGCTTTTTCGGGGCGCATTTCCTTAAGTATCTCCATCGTATCCTCGGTAGCGTCACGGGAATGAATGATTATCGGGAGGTTAAGCTCCTTTGCAAGTGCTATCTGCTCCCTGAAGAAGCGTATCTGCTTTTCTCTGTCATAGCCTTCATAGTGATAGTCAAGACC
>JAFQUH010000090.1 GCA_017408635.1 Ruminiclostridium sp.
GCACGCAGACGAGGAAACTGACGCCGTCGGCGTACGATGGTACGGTAGGCGTCAGGTGACGAAGTAAGCAAAAATGCTTTAGGGAAGCCGTTTTCGGCTTCCCTAAACTTTTGCATCACCATTTTTATATGCTCGCAAGATAAGTACAAAATTTTGCGCATTTTTGCGGTGCGTGAGTTTGTCTTCAGTCTGAAACCACCGCTTCAAGCGGTGGTTTCAGTTTACGTATCAATTGTTATAATATCATCTGACAAGCCATCTATGACGTTAAAAATTATTCTGCCTGATACTTGTCTTTGGCATACGGCAACAAAATGCGTATCAGAAACCGCAAATTGCGAAAAAATAAGCTCATCAGAAAAGGATATACCCTTCTCTAGATCAAAGCAGACCGATTTAAGATCAGTAGCGATTCCCTCACCCGTAAGCTTTACATAACTTTCCTTTAAAGTCCAGAGCCTTGTAAACTCTGTATCCTTATTTGCTGCAGAATTTACGTATGCTATTTCATTATCGCTGTAGCATCTTTTCATCACTCTGTCTGTGGTTTCCCTGATGCTTTCTGCGTCTATTCCGACCTCCGACTCCGATATAGCACAAACAACAAGTCCATCGGCGTGGGATATATTGAAATAAAAAGGAGCAGCTTCTATATAAGGCTTTCCTCTGTGCCCCTTTTTTATATTCTCATCATCAAAAGCAAAATCGGGATATTCGCAGGATACCGCATAGCTTAAAAGCGATAATCCCTCGTTATGACAGTAATTATGATAATCTCTGCCATATTCCTTTTTTGATATAATTCTTTTTATATATACCATTACTCAAGACCTAACGAAAGGAAATCATTAATATTCCTCCAGAGTATCTTTTCCATATCCTCACAAGGCAGATTCATAGATTTAAGAAAATCAAGCTCACCCTTTGCAGTCCACATAGGGTAATCCGTTCCGAAAAATACTCTGTCAACACCGAAAAGATATACAAGCTCTCTGGCTCTTTCAGGCGTCAGCTGGAAAAACGAGCTACTGCAATCTACCCATACGTTCTTTTTCCCGGGTAAGCATTCCGCCGCCTTATCCCATTCAGACCAACCGCCGAAATGTGCGGCTATAAATTTTGTATTCGGGAACATATCCGCTACCCTACCCATTATATCAGGGTTTGAATACTTATATCTGTAGTCGCCCGTATGGAAAAGGAATGGCAATCTGCCATCTACTATCTCATACATTCTGCAGGCTCTGTCTTCGTCTATGGCAAAGTTCTGAAAATCGGGATGCAGCTTTATTCCTTTAAGTCCCATAGAGATTATTCTGTCAACCTCTTCAGAAAGACCTTCCATATCAGGATGAAGGGATGCGAAGCCTATAAATTTATCAGGATATAGCTCCACCTGGCTATGAATAAAATCATTTATACTGCACACCTGCTGAGGTACGGTTGCAACCGAATGCACCACAGATTTTGTTATGCCAACCTTTTCCGCCTGTGCTAAAAGCATATCCACAGAGCCGTTAAGATCCATAACTATATCGTAGAATTTTCCGATGTTGATAGTTGCCTTTTCCGCAATCTTCTGCGGGAATATGTGAGCGTGGCTATCAATAATATATTTTGCCAATTTTATCATCTCCGTTTTGATTCTCTACAACATTATATTATTGCACATAAACGGCGGATTGTCAATATTTTTTAAATAAATTCTAAACGTATTGAAATAATCCTGAATTTGTAGTATAATAATGTTGATAGAATTTTTGAGTAGGTATAAGATGAAAAGTAATCGCACAAGAGATGGCAGTTAACGGAGAAAGGAAAGTAAATTGAATTTTGAATCTATAATCATTATGGAAATATATAAGCTTGGCGGTGGAGTTACCGTAAAGCAGATATTAAAAAGCACAGGACTTGCAAAAAAGCACGAAAACAAGGTAAAAGAAACTATTAAAAAGCTTATCAGAAACCGGGTTCTTTTCAAAAATAAGAAGGAACAGCTTTATATAAGCGAAATGCGGAACGTATATACAGGAAAGGTAGCAACACTTTCCCGCAATTTCGGATTTGTAACAAACCTTCTTACTGAAGAGGATTCATTTGTAAGCGGTGGACAATTAAAGGGTGCGGTTCCAGGCGATATTGTTCTTGCTAAAGAGGTTGCGGAAAAGACTTCTACCAGAAGTGCTACTTCGGTAGTTCTTGCCGTACTCCAACATAGCGAAGAGCTTTTCAGCGGCGTTATCGTAAGAGAAAGGCAAGCCTTCAGAGTTTTGCCTGACACCCTCGGATGCCCTCCCCTTGCAATCATCAAGGTTTCGGAAATGATAAAGGAAAATGATAAGGTTCTCTTCTCCATAAGAAAAAGAGGAGAGCATCACAGCGAACATACTGTAGATATCGTAAAGGTTCTCGGTAGCTGTGAATATGCTAAAAACTGTACCGACGCATATCTCATTCAGAACGGTATTCCCGTAGCCTTTTCACCTGAATGCTCCGAAATGGCAAAGGAAATAGACGCAAAGGAAATCAGTCAGAAGGATATAGCAAAAAGACTTGATTTAAGAAATATGCCTATCTTTACAATAGACGGGGCAGATACAAAGGATATAGATGACGCTATCAGCGTTGAAAAGACAGAAAACGGCTATAAATTAGGCGTTCATATAGCAGACGTCAGCCACTACGTCACAAAGGA
>JAFQUH010000091.1 GCA_017408635.1 Ruminiclostridium sp.
TCTATGGGACAGATGATTGAGGATATCGAGCTTGCTATACGTTGCAAGAGAGAGGTTCTTCTCTGCAACCGTACAGGTGGTATGATTACTACTACTCAGGATGTTCTTGATAAGATTTATGAAGCAAACGGAGGTAAAGAATAATGGTAGTATTTGAAAAACCTAAGGCGCTTACAGATGCGCCACTGCATTATTGCCCCGGTTGTACACACGGTATTATTCACCGTCTTGTAGCCGAAAGCCTTGAGGAGCTTGGAGTTACCGGCAGAACAATCGGTGTTGCATCGGTAGGCTGCAGCGTATTCACATATAATTACTTTAACTGCGATATGGTGCAGGCTGCACACGGACGTGCACCGGCAGTTGCAACAGGCGTTAAGAGAAGTGATAAAAACAATATCGTTTTCACATATCAGGGTGACGGTGACCTTGCCGCTATCGGTACTGCTGAAACTGTTCACAGTGCGGCACGTGGCGAGAATATCACAGTTATCTTCGTAAATAACGCAATCTACGGTATGACAGGCGGACAGATGGCGCCCACAACTCTTCCCGGACAGAAAACACAGACCTCTCCCTACGGACGTGACGTAGAGGCGGTAGGTTATCCCGTAAAGGTTTGTGAGATGCTTTCTCAGGTAGACGGTGCTACATACCTTGAAAGAGTTGCGGTAAATAATGTTGCAAACGTAAAGAAGGCAAAGGCAGCAATCAAGAAAGCTTTCCAGAACCAGATTGAGGGTAAGGGCTTCTCGCTTGTAGAGGTGCTTTCAACCTGTCCCACAAACTGGGGTCTTGCTCCTGAAAAGGCACTTGAGTGGCTTGAGGAAAATATGCTTCCTTACTACCCCTTAGGTGTATATAAAGATAAGTATGCAGAGAAATAAGGAAGGGAGAGAATAATTATGAGTAAAGAAATTTTAATTGCTGGTTTTGGCGGTCAGGGAATTCTCTTTTCGGGAAAATTTCTTGCATACGAAGGTCTTATCGACGGCAAGGAGGTAAGCTGGCTTCCTTCTTACGGTCCTGAAATGCGTGGCGGTACGGCAAACTGCAGTATTATTTTAAGTGATAATGCTATCGGTTCACCCATAGTATCAAATCCTGATATACTTATTGCAATGAACCTTCCGTCACTTGATAAGTATGAAAATGAAACAAAGGCGGGCGGACAGATTTTTGTTGACAGCTCACTTATCGACAGAAAGGTAGAGCGCGAAGATGTGGAAACTTACTACATCCCTGCTACAAAGATGGCTTCTGACGAAGGTCTTACAGGTCTTGCAAATATGATTATTATCGGTCATATGATTGCAAAGAGCGGTATTATCCCCGAGGAAAATATTGAAAAGGCAATGCAGAAGGTTGTTCCGCCTACGAAGCAGAATATGTTTGACCTTAATATGAAAGCAGTTAAACTCGGTTACGAGTATAATGCGTAAAATACCGGTCGCCTTCCCCAGACAGGGGAAGGAGGACCGCTTGCGGTGGATGAGGTGTATCACCACCACATAATTTAAAACA
>JAFQUH010000092.1 GCA_017408635.1 Ruminiclostridium sp.
AAGGAGGGACCTCTACAGGAGGCTTACTCCTGATAGGTCTTGGAATACTGGTTGTGATTATTGCTTTACTGACTATAAAGAGTACGCTGAAAAGCGTTCAGGTCACCGACGATCTGAAGCGCCTCGGTCAGAAGTGCGAGGGCGTTATAATAGAGGTCGTTCCGGATTTCAGTATGGCAGTAGACGGCAGACATCCCTTTATCGCAAGATGTCACGTGGTTGACAGTATAACGGGCGAAACCTTCGTAGTAAAAAGTAATCCCTATTTTAACGATATGTTAAGGCTTGTGGGACAGGAGGTCGACGTGTACGTTGACGAATTCGACAGAAGGAAGTATTTCATTGATATCGATAAACTGATAGAGGAAAAACCTTACCTTGTAGGTGGACTTCAGTCCTTTGATTACGATAAGAGAAAAGATTAAACGGAAAACAACAACGGATATATCATTCCGTTGTTGTTTCAGACTGAAGACAAACTCACGCACCGCAAAAATGCGTAAAAATTTATACTTATCATACGGACAAAGAAAAATGTTGATACAAAAGTTTAGGGAAGCCGAAAACGGCTTCCCTAAAGCATTTTTGCTTACTTCGTCAACTGACGCCTAACGTACCATCGTACGCCGACGGCGTCAGTTTCCTCGTCTGCGTGCGTTTTTCATCGTCTGACAGCGTGTAGACAAAGACTTTGTCTACACGCTGAAACAACAACAACGGATATATCATTCCGTTGTTGTTGTTTTATTTTGCACAAAACGTCACCTGATTCTATAGAAAACGACATTGAACTAAACCTATTACGGATATATAATTATATATAACAAATTATCTTCGGAGGAAATTAGAATGGCAAATCCATATTTACCTAAATGGGAATACATTCCCGATGGCGAGCCGAGAGTGTTCGGTGACAGAATCTATATCTACGGCTCTCACGATAAAGCAGGCTCCGACTCCTTCTGTGACTACGTCTTAAAGTGCTGGAGCGCATCTGTTGACGATCCTGACAACTGGGTGTGTCACGGTGATATCTTTCACACAAGAGCAGACAGGGATCATCCTGCCGATACCGATTGGACGGGCGAGAATCAGCAACTTTATGCTCCCGACGTAGTGGAAAAGGACGGCAAATATTATCTTTTCGCTTACATCGTGAATTCGATCGGATGCGTTGCGGTAAGCGACAGACCTGAAGGTCCCTTTGAGCTTCTTTCAAAATACAAATATACAGTACCTGATGAGGTCTGTTGTAACGGTTGGTTTATCGATCCGGGCGTACTGGTTGACGATGATGGCAAGGTGTATATCTACTGTGGCTACGAGCGTTCCTTTATGGCGCAGGTAAACCCTGATAATATGTATGAAGTACCCGGTGAAACTCTTATCGAGCATATTATACCCATTGAGCCAAGAGCAGAGGACGGCTTTACCGAAAAGGAATCCCTTTTCTTTGAGGCTTGCTCTCCCAGAAAGGTAGGAGATATATACTATCTCATCTACTCTCCGAAGCGTGGCTCCCGCCTTGCTTACGCTACATCTGACAAGCCTACGGGACCTTTTAAATACAGAGGCTATATAGTAGATAACGGCGTTGATTTCCCTGGTGGAAACGATCATGGTTCGATCGCACAGATAAACGGACAGTGGTATATATTCTACCACAGAATGACCAACAACTCCATAATGTCAAGAAGAGCCTGCGTGGAGAGAATCGAAATCCTCCCCGACGGCACTATACCGCCTGTAGAGATGACCTCCCTCGGCTTTCAGAAGTCGCTGAATCCTTATGAAATTACCGACGCTGAAATCGCCTGTGTACTTAAAAACGGCGGTGTTATCATCGAGAAGAATCACTTCGAGAGAATGATAACCGATATTAAGGAGGGTACCGTTATCGGCTATAAATATTACGATTTCGGTGAGGATTACAGTAGTAAGACGATGGAATTTACCGCAGATATAGAAGGACTCGGACTTGATAGCCGTATCCATATCCTGATTGACGGCGAGGACGGAGAAGAAATCGGATGCCTTGACGTAGGCAGAAACGGTGGTGTACTTTCTACCGTAGTAAAGGCAGTAACAGGAAGACATTCCGTATTCCTTAAGGTTTCTACCGATTACACAGGCTGGACTGCAGGATACTTTAACCAAAGATCCTTATTTGCACTTAAAAAGTTTGTTTTTACAAAGTAACAGTTGCACAAAATGTAACTATGTGATACAATAAAAGCATATCGTATAAAGGAGATATACTTTTATGAAAATAGGTACTATCGGTTATAATTACGTACACGATCAGAAAAAAGAAAACTTTAAAATGGACAGACCGAAGGGAGCGGGTGCGCCTCTTCTGTTGCTTGTAAAAACCCCCGCCTTGTTTGTGATAGACGGTAAGGAATATTCGGTAAAGGCAAATTCCTTTGTCTTGCTTAATGCAGAAACTCCGAGTATGTACATGGGTAAGAACGATATCTATACTGACGACTGGATATATTTTGAAAATGATTTCTGGAATCAGGAATTTATAGACAGACTGGAGATTCCGACAGATACACCCGTTCATCTAGGTAATAATATGGAGGAGCTCTCCCAGCTTATACACATCCTTTGCTACGAGCGTTACACATCAGATGCCTATCACGAGGAGATAGAGGAGCGTTATACGGATATTCTCTTTTTAAAGCTTTCCCGACTTTTAAAGCAGAAAAGCTGTGCCTTTTCAAAGGCACTCAGCGAAAAGAATTACCGCCTTACCCAGATGAGAAATGAAATATTCACCCAGCCCGACGCTGTGCCGGATGTTGGTGAAATGGCAAGGTGGCTTGGTATGAGCCGTTCAGGTTTTCAGCATCTTTACAAGAAGATGTTCGGTGTAAGTGTAATGACCGACGTTATAGCGTCCCGCATACAAAAGGCGAAAAGACTGCTTTCCGCTACAAATCTTACCGTAAGGGAAATAGCCCAGCGATGCGGATATAATAACGAATATAGCTTTATGCGACAGTTTCGGGAAAAGGAGGGCAAAACGCCTACGGAATTCCGGAACAGTTTGTGACACGTCTGAAAGGAAAAATTATGAATATAAAAAAACTTGTAGCTTCATTCCTTACGGTTACAACTATAATTTCTGTAACCGCCTGCAATAATAATGAGGTAGCCGAAAGCCTTCCTCCTGAGCCTGTCAAGGGCTCGCAAAGCACCGTTATGAGAGAAATGACCACAATGGAGCTTGTAAAGGACATGGGGATAGGTATAAATCTCGGCAATACGCTTGAAAGCTGCGGCAACTGGATAAATGATATGGAGGGTGTAGCAGGTTACGAAAAAGCCTGGGGAAGCCCTATAATCACCGAGCCTATGATTAAAGGCTATAAAGATGCTGGTTTTGGCGTACTTCGTGTGCCTGTGGCATGGAGCAATCTCATGCTGGAGGATTACGTCATAAATCCCGATTACATAGCAAGAACAAAGCAGATTGTAAACTGGGCGCTGGACAGCGGTCTTTACGTAATAATGAATATACACTGGGATAACGGCTGGTTTGCTGATTTCGGTGTTGATGAAAAACGTGACGAAGCCTTCAGAAAGTACGAAAAGATATGGACACAGCTTGCCGAGGAATTCAAGAATTACAGCGATTATCTTATGTTTGAATCCCTCAATGAAGAAGGCGGCTGGGAAAGTATCTGGAACAGATACAGCAACCAGGGCGACAAAGAAAAGTCCTACGGCATACTGAATGATATGAATCAGCGCTTTGTGAATATTGTCAGAAAATCAGGCGGCAATAACGAAAAACGCCACCTGCTGATAGCAGGCTACAATACTGATATTGACCTCACCTGCGATGAAATGTTCAAAATGCCAAAGGATGAAATAAACAGAATGGCAGTATCTGTCCATTACTACACACCTTCAACCTTTGCAATTTTAGAAAAGGATGCAGACTGGGGCAAGGCAAAGACCACCTGGGGCAACAAGAAGGACGTAGCCGAGCTTGAAAAATATATGGATATGCTTAAGACTACCTTCTACGATAAGGGCGTACCGGTTATCATCGGTGAATACGGCTGTGCCCAGAAGAACAAGACTGCAGAAATGATAAATCTTTATCTTACTTCCGTATGTAAGGCGGCTTACGAAAGAGGACTCTGTCCTGTACTGTGGGACGTTACCGACGCCCACTATAACAGAGAAGAATGTAAGTTTATAGATAATAACCTTCTTGAAGGTCTGATGTCGGTAAAAGAAGCAAAGTAAAGATAAAGACGGACTCAATAGGAGTCCGCCTTTTTTTCTTGACAATATGAATGCTGTGTAATATAATGGAAGAAAAATATTCAGAGGAGTAAAGGTATGGCTTATACAGACGACCAGCTTGTTGAACTCAGAAAAAAACTCTCCGGCAGAGATAATCTTTACAAAACTATACATACTCTTTCAACTAAAAAGAAAGAAATCGAAGAAAGACTTAAACCCCTTGAGCAGTCCAGGGATAAAGAGCGTTCCGATGTGGAAAAACTCGAAAGAGGCGGAATAAAATCCTTCTTTTACAGCCTTACAGGACAGAAGGTAGAACGGCTGAATAAGGAAAAGGACGAGGCCTACGAGGCTGATAAGAAATACGAGTCGGTTTACAAAGAATATTCAACACTCTGCGATACCCTTGATTTCTATCTTAATGAAGTGAATGAGCTTAACGAATGCGAAAGCACCCTTAATACGCTTATCGATGAGAAAAAACTCGCTATGAAGAATGCCGCACATCCGCTTACAGAGGAAATAGAACGGGAGGAAAAACAACTCTCCAAAATAATCGGACAGACCGAAACTATAAAGCAGTCGGTTTTTGCGGTAAGGGAGCTGAAAAGCAGTATGTCGGCACTTCATAAGATAGTGGAGAACCTTTATTATGCTACCCGTGACGAAGGCTGGGAATGGAGATCTACCGATTTTCTGACAGGAGTAAACGTAAGGGATGGCAGAGTTATTTCTATGAGTTTTTCTGAACAACTTAAAATACTGGAAAAGCATATGTCCGCTTTAACCTACAGAGATGAAAAAATATGGTCAGAGCTTAAGGAACTGCGGATATTTGCAGACAGAATGCTGATGCTTTTCTCACCCGGAACAGCCAGTACCTCCGTTCAGAACGTATTTGAAAAAACAACTGAAAACAAGGACAGAGTATCATCGGTTGAATTTGCTCTTAACGAGCTTTATAACGAAAAGATAGAAGAATATTACGGTATAAAAAGCAGACTTACAGATACTGTGATCGATGCTAAGCTATGAAAATAACGGACAAGCCGAGTGACTTGTCCGTTCTTTCTGTTTATAACAGCTCTTTTTTTATTAGCTTTATCATTATTGAGGTGTTGAGATTCACCGCATCCTCAGGATAGATCTCCTTTATATATCCGTGCCAGTATTCCGCCTTGAAATCTGCAATTATCTCTTGGTCACTTCTGCCGTTTTCAAGACTGTGTAAAATATCACGGGCAACCTTTTCAGAAGCCTTTTTCATATTGCTTATGAAAAATTCGGATTGCTCCTTGCTTAATATACCGTAATGAGGAGCAAGTATATATCTGATATCCAGCTTTTCCACTCTCTCAATAGATGCAATCGAGTCTGCATAGCTTACAAGATAGGAGGGAACTATGGTTTTACCTCCGTCATACACACCCAGAGTTTCGTTTGAAAGCAGAAGTCCCTTTTCCTTGCAGTAATATCCCACGCAACAGCGGGTATGCCCGGGAAGATAAAGCACTTCGTAACTCATATCTCCGACATCTATCACGTCACCGTCGTTTACGGGGATATCGACTCTTAACTCATCACCTAAAAATTCATAATCGGTGATACCGCATTTTGCCGCATATTTTGAGTCAAGCTCCTTCATAGTTCTTTTCGCTCCGTCACGGGCGAATATATCTGCGGCGTACGCTCCCGAAACTACTTTTGCGTCAGGGTAATGACGTAGTATGTAGGCACTTCCGAGCGCATGGTCATAGTGAGAGTGGGTGAGGAATATATAATCCAGAGGTCTGTCGCCTAAAATCCTTTTTATATTTTCGGCAACCTTAAAGCCTGTGAAACCAAAGCCCGTATCG
Organism: Ruminiclostridium sp.; assembly: GCA_017408635.1. Taxonomy (GTDB): domain Bacteria; phylum Bacillota; class Clostridia; order Oscillospirales; family Ruminococcaceae; genus Ruminiclostridium_E. The sequence continues at coordinate 6,123 of JAFQUH010000092.1, forward strand.
TAAAGTATCGCAGTCTTGCCGTCATCCAGTAAAAAGGCGCTGTCGCCCTTGTCACATCTTACGTCTGTTATTTTTATGTTAATCATATTTTGCCTTTCTGATATTATATTTATAGCGAAAAATAAAGCTCAGTATAAAACTGAATTTTACCATTGTCAGAATCTCTGACTGTAAGTGGTGGTTGGAATAGATTTTATCCCTTGACCTTTTGCCGATATTAGCGTATAATGATAGTTGATATGAAGGCTGAAACCAGTTATTTCTTACTCAACCACCGGTTGGGACAGCGGATTTAATCGGCTTTGCGGCATATCAACTGTTGGTGTGTGGTAAAAACAGCAATAATTCTGTATAATCGGTAATGAAAGGAGGGTTCCCGAATGAATCAGGAAAAAATCGGAAAATTCATAGCTGAATGCAGAAAAGAAAACGGATATACACAGGCTTCTCTTGCTGAGAAACTTGGTATAACAGACCGTGCGGTATCTAAATGGGAAACAGGTAAAAGTATGCCTGACGCTTCTATTATGCTTGAGCTTTGTGAATTATTGAAAATCAATGCAAATGAACTCCTGACAGGGGAGCACATTATTATGGATAATTACAAAGAAATTGCTGAACAGAATCTCGTTGAAATGAGAACTCAGGAAGAAAAGGCAAACAAGAAATTGATGAAGGCAGAAAGTTTTTTAACAATCCTGACTATCGTTGCTTCGCTTGCTCTTATTATTTCAGGAGTATTGATTGCGGAACTTAATCCGACGATAGGTATTATTTTATGCTCGCTCGGTTCACTGATAGTGTTTTTGGGTGTTGCTTATGGTGTTAAAATGGAACACGATGTAGGATACTACGAATGTCCGGAATGCAAGACCAGATACGTGCCTTCTGTGAGAGCTGTTGTTCTGGCTATTCATTATGGATCAACGCGAAAAATGCGTTGCCCGCACTGCAATAAAAAGGGCTATCATAAGAAGGTAATGACAAAGTAAAATTAAAAAGCGCTGTCCAATCAAGGATAGCGCTTTTCTGTTTAATGTGGAGCTAATACCCGGATTCGAACCGGGGACCTCATCCTTACCAAGGATGTGCTCTGCCGACTGAGCCATATTAGCATTGTCCTTCTTGTCCTGACGAGTATTTATTATAACACAGAAAAGACCTGTTGTCAATAGTTTTTTCAGATTTTTGACATCTTACATAATCAAAGCAGGCTGAAACAGGCAAATTTCTTTATTGTTTTTGTTAAGAATAGCTATAATCCCGCATATTTTACTTGAAATACTGCTTAAAAGGTGGTATAATAAATAATGTATGTATAAAAGACGAAAATACAAGGGAGCATATCCCTAAAAAAGAATAAAGGAAAGTGAAGATGTTAAAGGAAGTATCAATAACCATCGACAGCATCCAGATAGTAGACGGTGAAAGTGACAAGACCGAGCTTTTTACCGTGGGTACTATGGAGTCTTGTGAAAACGGCTATCGACTATATTACGATGAAAGTGAGGCTACCGGCTTTGAAGGTAGCAAGGTCACGGTAACGGTAACCGATGACAGCGTAGTGGTAGAAAGAACGGGCAAGGCGATTTCCACTCTTATAATCGAAAGAGGAAAGAAGCACCATTGCCACTACGGAACGGAATTCGGAGAGTTCCTTATCGGAGTAAATACCGACGAGGTGAGAAACGACCTCGATGAAGGCGGCGGAGAAGTGTATCTGAAATACACACTCGATATAAATTCAAGCCTTATGTCAGAAAATGAAATGAAAATAAAAGTCAAGGAGAAAATTTAAAATGAGCAATATGATAGAAACTGCAAAGAATCAGGTAAGAGAAATGGTAATGAACGCCCTGGGCGAGCTTGTTGCAAAGGGCAAGATTGAAAACGTACCCCTTCCCGCCTTCAACATCGAGCGTCCTGCTGACGTGTCCCACGGTGATTTTTCCTGCAACGCTGCTATGGCTTTTGCAAAGACCTTAAAGTCAAACCCCAGAGCAATAGGTCAGATGATTGCCGAAGAAATAAACCTTCAGGATACCTGCTTTGATAAGGTAGACGTGGCAGGCCCCGGCTTCCTTAACTTCTATATCAGCAGCAGCTGGTTTACAGATACGGTAGCTTCCGTTATAGCAGAGGGCGAGGACTACGGCAAGACGGATTACGGTTGCGATAAGAAGATCCTTTTAGAGTTCGTATCCGCAAATCCCACAGGTCCTATGCATATCGGTAATGCAAGAGGCGGCGCACTGGGTGACAGCCTTGCATCCCTTTTACAGTACGCTGGCTTCTACGTAGAAAGAGAATTCTACATAAACGACGCAGGCAACCAGATTGAAAAATTTGGCAAGTCCCTTTCTCTCCGCTATATGCAGATTGCAGACGGCAATAAGGCAGACGTTCTTAAAGCCTACGAGGGCGAGGACTTCTGCGGAAAGATTTTTGCCGATGAAGAAAACTTCCCTATGCCCGAGGACGTTTATAAGGGCGTTGACATAATCGAGCACGTATATAACTACTACAAGATAAACGGTGATAAGCTGGTTAACGTAAACGAAGAGGAGCGCAAGAGCGCACTCGTGGAATATGCTCTCCCCATCAACATTGAAGGCCTTGAAAGAGATTTAAAGAAATACCGTATCGTATACGATACCTGGTTCAGAGAAAGCACACTTCACGAAAACTGCTCAGTAAAGGAAGTCGTAAAGCTCCTTACAGAAAAGGGACACACCTACGAGCAGGACGGTGCGATATGGTTCAAAGCATCCGACTTTGGTGATGATCAGGACAGAGTTCTTGTAAGAGCCAACGGTATCCCCACCTACTTCGTACCCGATATTGCATATCACTACAACAAGCTCGTAACAAGAGGCTTTGACAAGGCTATCGACATTTTAGGTGCTGACCACCACGGCTACGTACCCAGAATGAAGGCGGCTCTTACGGCTTTAGGCGTAGACAGCGCAAAGCTCGACGTTGTAATTATGCAGATGGTTATGCTTGTAAGAAACGGCGAAACAGTAAAGCTCTCCAAGCGTTCAGGTAAGGCTATCACCCTTTCAACCCTTCTTGACGAAGTGCCTATCGATGCGGCACGCTTCTTCTTCAACTTAAGAGATCCCAACACACACCTCGAATTCGATTTGGAGCTCGCTATCGAAGAAAGCAGTAACAACCCCGTATTCTACGTACAGTATGCTCACGCAAGAATCTGCAGTATCTTAAGAAGACTTCTCGAAGAAGGCACAGAGTTCAAAAACGTATCTGCTGATAAGTTAAGCTATACAGAACCCGCAGAGCTTGCCCTTATAAGACATATTGCCGCATTACCCGGCACTATAAACGAAGCGGCAAAGGATTATAACCCCGCAAAGATTACAAGATACCTCTACGATCTGGCTCAGCTCTTCCACAAGTTCTACGATACCTGCAAGATAAAGGGCGAGAGCGAGGATATTATCCAGTCAAGACTTTCACTTTGCGTAGCAACAAGAACAGTATTCAAGAATATGCTCGATCTTTTAAAGGTCGAAGCACCCGAAAAAATGTAATTTATATCGAAAGGAAATAAAATGGACAGTTACCCTTCGTTACAGGAGATACCCATACAGACGCCGATACTGCTTGACGGTGGTATCGGCACAGGACTTACACAGTACGGCTATACAGGTGATACTCCGCTTGTAAAATTTGCCGTAGAAAACCCCGACGCCGTGACAGCACTCCAGCAGGGATATCTCGATAGCGGTGCAAAAATAATCCGTACCGCAACCTTCGGCGCAAACAGTGCCGTGCTCAGCAAATACGGACTGGAAGAAGAAACCGCATATTTAAATGGACAGGCGGCAAAAATAACCTACGACGCTTTTCACGAAAAGGCTATAATAGCAGGCTGTATTTCCACCAGCGGACTTTACATAGAGCCCTACGGAGAAAGCACCTTCACCGAGCTTATGTCGGTATATCGTGAGCAGGTCAAGGCGTTATCCCCCTACTGCGATATGTTCTCAATTGAGAACGTTCCTGCTATCTGGAATATGAGGGCGGCGGTGCTTGCCTGCAAAAAAGAGAATAAGCCTATAATGGTCACTATGTGTGTTGACGAGGATGGCGATACCGACGTAGGAACAAACGTTCTTTCCACGCTTATTATACTTCAGGAGCTTGGAATAAACGCCTTTGGTATCAGCAGTACGCCTGCGAATATCACCGCAGAGCTTATCAGAAGGATAGCTCCCTACGCTAAAATTCCTCTTATAGCAAAGCCTTCCGCAGAATATGAAGAGGAAAACGGAGAAAGACGCAGACTTTCCGCAGAAGAATTTTCCGAGCAGCTTCGTCTATGCATAGAAAACGGTGCAATAATAATAGGTGGCAGTAATTATTCCGATGATAATTGCCAGCAGGCTTTAGCTGATATGATAAACAGCGACACCTATACGATATGCGAAACGGAAAAACAGGATATGTCCCTTGTCTTCGCCGACGAGAATCAGGTGTTCTTTTTAGAGCCTGATACCACAGAGTTTTCTCCCGCAATAGAATGCGCCCCCGATATGAGCGAGGAAATATCCGATATCTGTGACGAAAGCTACGATATACTGACAGTAGCAATAAATACTCCCGACGATGCGATAGACTTTGCAAGAAATATGCATATGTCAACTCTTCCCGTTGCCTTTTTATCTGATGATGAGATATCACTTAAAATGGCGCTGATGCTGTATCAGGGCAGGGCAATAGTAGACGGAAAATCTCTTATAGACGAAGACAGACTTAAGGCTATTGCGGAAAAGTACGGTGCAGTAATCTATTAATGACGATATAATGCCTTTATACCGAAAGGAAGACAATCTTCAATGTACAAATCAGAACTGAAATATTATAAAAAGGCTTTTTTCACGGCTATGATAATGGGTGTAATACTTCTTTTACCCTTTGTTATAATAGACGGCGGATATTTTATATATTACGGTGACTACAATGCACAGCAGATACCCTTTTACACTCTGTGCAACGACGCTCTTAAAACAGGCTCGTTTATGTGGGACTGGCATACCGATTTAGGCGTTAACTTTATCGGCTCATATTCCTTCTATACAATCGGTAGCCCCTTCTTTTTACTGACTCTGCCTTTTCCAGCAGAATTTGTAAAGTATCTGATGGCACCCCTTCTGATACTCAAATTCTCCTGCTGTAGTCTTTTTGCCTTTGCCTTTATAAGACGCTTTGTAAAAAAGCCGATGTCTGCACTTATAGGCGGACTTTTATACGCCTTTTCAGGCTTCTCGATGTACAACGTATTCTTCAACCATTTCCACGAGGCAATGGTTGTATTCCCTCTGATGCTTATAGCACTTGAAGAGGCGGTAATAAACAAGCGCCGTGTATTCTTTGCACTGACGGTTGCTCTTAATGCTTACGTGAATTACTTCTTCTTTGTAGGCGAATGTATCTTCCTTGTGGCATACTTCCTTTGCAGACTTACCGACAAGCGATTTAAAATAACTCCCAAGACATTCTTCGCCCTTGCCTTCGAGGCGGTGGCAGGTGTGGCTCTTTCAGGCGTTATGTTTATTCCTGCAATTCTATCCTGTCTTGACGTACCGAGAAGTGACAATATGCTCAACGGCTGGAATCTTGTATTCTACTCCAGCGAGCAGAGATACGGACTTATATTCCAGAGCCTTTTCTTCCCCTGCGACATCCCCGCAAGACAGAATTTCTTCCCGAACACCTCGGCAAGATGGTCAAGCGTTGCCGCATATTTACCTCTTTTCTCAATGTCAGGAGTTATTTCCTTCATAAGATACAAGAAAAAGCACTGGGCAAAGATTTTAATGCCGGTAATGCTTTTATTCGCACTTATCCCCGTGCTTAATTCTTCCTTTGTATTATTCAATAACAACTACTACACAAGATGGTTTTATATGCCTATCCTCATCGGTTGCTTTATGACAGCTTATGCTCTTGAGGATGACAGTATCGATATCCGTTACGGCCTTAAATGGTGCGCTCTTGCGGTAGGACTTATTTCCCTTGTAGGCATATTGCCCTCCGAAATTGAAAAGACCATCGAGGATCCGATAACAGGCGATGAATCAAAAATCAAGGTTACAGAACTTTTCAGCCTGCCCGGAAATCAGTTTATTTTCTGGGTATCAGTAATACTTGCTGTAGCGGCTATAATAGTCTGCTGGTGGCTTGTCCGTAACAAAGCAAGAATCAGAAAAAGCGCATTTCTTCATAAAGCCTTCTGCTTTACGGTAGTAGCCAGCCTTTGCTTCTCATACTACACCCTCATCTACGGCAGATCGATAGGACCGAAGGTGGGCGACTATAACAGTATAGTAAATGCAACTATAGAGCTTCCGAAGGACGAATTCTACAGAATAGAAACCTTCGGTGTTACCAACAACGCAAATATGCTCTGGGATATGTACGGCTTCAGAAGCTTCCACAGTATAGTACCCGGTAGTGCTTTCAGCTATTACGAGGGTATGGGCTTTGACCGTAGTGTAAATACCGATCCCGACGGAACCTATTATGCAATGCGTTCCGTAAATTCCACAAAGTATCTTATATTACAGACTTATAAGGAAAACTATTCTGATACAAAAAAACTGCTGGAGAATATGCGTAGCTTTGAAAAGATAGACGAGCAGGACGGCTTCAGCATTTATGAAAATAAAGCCTTTATTCCTATGGGATATTCCTACGACTATTTCATTACCGAAAAGGAATATTACGCCCTTGGGAAATCCTACCGTGACAACACACTTGTAAAGGCGTGTGTATTAAATGACGAGCAGGTGAGAGAGTATAACAACATAATGGAATACCTCCCCGTTGATAATTCAAACGAGTTATCCTATGAGGATTTTGAGGCGGACGCCAAGGCGCTTTCAGAAGAATGCGTTGACGATTTCACTCCCGTAGCCAACGGCTTTGTAGCGCATTCCTCCTTTGATACGGAACGCTTTGTAGTGTTCACTGTACCCTTTGAAAACGGCTGGTCAGCAACCATCAATGGCGAAGCGGCACAGATCGAAAAGGTAAACGGCGGCGTAATGGGTATAAAGGTTCCGAAGGGCGACTGTGAGATAAAATTCGACTACGTAACCCCAGGACTTAAAATCGGCGCAGTTGTAACGGTAGCTACCGCTTTAATGCTGATAGCCTACTACATCGTATTAAAGAAGGTATTCAAATATAAGCCAAATGCAGATTGTCATCTTTACGAGGAAGAACAGCTTGATAAAATAGATAATCACTATGCTTATATGAGAACGCTTACAAGAAAAGCAGACAGAGAAAGAAGAACGAAATAATGCATTTATATGAAAAACAAAAGGATAGCACTCTGATTTTTGATGGCAGGATAATCGAAGTCAGAGAGGATACCGCCGAGCTTGAAGACGGCTCTCTTGCAAAAAGAGAGGTGGTAAAGCACAGCGGCGGCGTATGTGTACTCCCTCTTACCGAGGACAACGAAATATTATTTGTCCGTCAGTTCAGATACCCTCATAGCAAGGTGCTTTTAGAGATACCTGCAGGAAAACTCAATTACGGCGAGGATCACTACGCCTGCGGACTTCGTGAATTAAAGGAGGAAACAGGCTGTACCGCAGAGGAATACAGCTATCTCGGTTGCCTTTATCCCACTCCCGCATACTGTAGCGAGGTTATTCATATGTATCTTGCCAAGGGACTCACAAGCGGCGAGCAGAAGCTTGACGAGGATGAGTTTTTAGAGGTCGAAAAGATTCCTCTTGAAAAGGCAGTCGAAATGGTTATGAATAACGAAATCGAAGATGCCAAGACTCAGCTTGCAATCCTTAAAGTAAAGGTGCTTCTGTCACAAAAGTAATGACGATGAATTGATCATCGTCAGATTTCAGAATAAAGTTATATATCAGCGGCTGATTCGATAGACTGGTAGGCTTCAATTATCCTGTCCTCTATCTGATTTCTGATATCGGAGTTTATCGGGTGGATGATATCACGGTATCTGCCTTCATCGTCACGGCGGCTGGGCATTGCTACAAATAATCTGTCATCGCCCTGCACGAGCCTTATATCGTGCACCGCAATGCAGTTATCGAGGGTAATGGAAACCACCGCCCGCAGTCTTCCGTCCTGCACCATTCTTCTTATTCTGACATCACTTACTGTCATAAACGTACCGTCCTTTCGCTTTAGCTTGATTTTATTTTAAGCATAAGGACAAAGAATATACGTATATCTTATTAAAAAGCAATAAATCCGAAGGGAATGATATTAATGGAAGATTTTCTTACAGGAAAAAAACACGTTCATTTTATAGGTATAGGCGGTAGCGGTATGTACCCGCTGGCACAGATACTTCATAGTAAAGGATTTTACCTTACAGGCTCCGATAATAACGAAACTGAAACCTTAAAAGCCGTACGCAATATGGGTATCAAGGTGTTTATGGGACAGGCGGCAGAAAATATCGAGGGTGCAGACCTTATTGTTTATACCGCCGCAATTATGAGCGACAATCCCGAGCTTATAGCGGCAAAGCAGAGCAATGCCGTATGTGTGGAAAGAAGCGAGCTTTTAGGACTTGTGACAAGCTGGTACAAAAACGCCGTATGTGTTTCAGGTACTCACGGAAAGACTACAACCTCTTCAATGCTCACACATATCTACCTTGCAGAAAACGTGGATATTTCAACCGTTATCGGCGGCAAGCTCAAGGCGATAGGCGGTAGTGGCAGAGCAGGCAAGAGTGAAACTATGGTGTGTGAGGCGTGCGAATTCTCCAACACCTTCTTAAAGCTCTATCCGGACGTTTCCGTAATCCTTAATATAGATGCAGACCATCTCGATTTCTTCGGAAATATGGATAATTTAAGAGCGTCATTTACAAAGTTCTGCGATAACACAAGCAAGGCGCTTGTGGTAAATGGTGACGACGAAAATACCATGCTTGCGGTAAAGGCGTCTTCCTTTGATAAAGAAATAGTAACCTTCGGATATAGCAATAAAAATCGTTTCTATGCGGAGAATATTACTCAGGTATCAGATTTTCAGACCGATTTCGATCTTATGGAAAAGGGTGTAAAGCTGGGTACTATCTCAATTCACGTCCCCGGTAGCCATAACGTACTTAATGCCCTTGCGGCATCAGCGGCGGCAATAATAACCGGTTGCTCGGTAGAGGGTATTAACAAGGGACTTGAAACCTTCTGGGGCGCAGGCAGACGCTTTGAAAAGCTCGCAGAGATAAATGGCATTACTATAGTTGATGATTATGCCCACCATCCCGCAGAGGTTACTGCACTTCTCAAAACCGCAAAGTCTATGAAGGGCTTTAAAAGAGTATGGGCGGTACATCAGCCCTTTACCTACTCAAGAACGGCAACCCTTATGGATGATTTTGCAAAGGCTTTGAATCTTGCCGACAGGGTAGTGCTGACAGAGATAATGGGTAGCAGAGAGAAGAATACCTACAACGTCTATTCTGCAGATTTAGCCGCAAAAATAGATGGCTGTGTGTGGTTTCCTACCTTTGAAGAAGTGGCACAGTACGTGGTGGATAACGCCGAAAGCGGTGACCTTGTCATAACCTTCAGTTGCGGCGACGTATATAAGGTAGCCTTCAGAATAGTTGAAATGTTAGAAAACAAATAAAAAAGTAAATCACAGAAGGACGTATCTGAATGTCTTTCTGTGATTTTTTCTTGACAATAGCCTGAAGTGTATTATATAATTGTTATATAATAAAATTTACATTTCCGTAAGGAGAACAATGAAATGAAAAGATTTAAATTATTCCCTTTGTTATCAGTAATATTTGTTTTTACACTTTTCGTCATTAGTCTGACCGCCTTCGCAGATGAAACAAGCGTTTTTGATTACTACAAAAACGAGGACGGCACAGTCACTATAACGGGATATAAGGCGAATGATTTAAATATAGTTATACCTACGGAGGTTGACACCTATAAGGTGACAGCAATAGGAGATAACGCCTTTTCAGGTATGGAAAGAATCGAAAAGATTACGATTAATGCGGATATCACTTCTATAGGCAGTTCTGCCTTCTACGGCTGTGTTTCACTTGCAGAGATTGAAATCCCCGATACCGTTACACAAATAGGCGAATATGCCTTTGGCAATTGTCCCTTGCTAACAGCCGATATAATTCCCGATAGCCTTCAGAATAAAAATGATAAGATTTTTGCACATCGTGATGATATTAATAGTGACGTAGCTACAGAATCTGAAGCTGACAAAACAAATGATAATACCCCGATAATAGTTATATTGGTGATTATATCCGCTTTTGCCGTAGTTGCCTGCGGAGTATGTGTCTGGATGTTTGTAAAATCGAAAAGAAATAAAGGATAAGACGGAAAACACAATATGAGAAAATATTACATTGACAACCTCAGATGGTTGATACTTCTTGTACTAATACCTTATCATATCGCTCAGGCGTGGAATACCTGGAACGAGCCGAATTATATCTTTTTCGAGGGTAACAGACTTATCAGCAGTATTATAGTATTTTTCAGTCCCTATTTTATGCCGCTTTTATTCCTGCTTGCAGGAATAGGCACAAGGTATGCACTTAAAAAGAGAACGGGCAGAGAATACCTTGCCGAAAGAGTTAAAAGACTGGTTATCCCGCTTTTGTTCGGAACAATTGTCCTTATGCCCGTTATGACCTATATTGCAGACCTGTTCCATAATTCCTATAGCGGTGGATTTATCCGGCATTATGTGGTGTTCTTTACAAAATTCACAGACCTTATAGGAGCAGACGGCGGTTTTTCCTTCGGACAGTTCTGGTTTATACTGTATCTTTTTATTATTTCTGTGGTGAGCCTCGGAATAATAACGTTATTTAAAAAGCTCCCCTTAAAAAGAGAAAAGCCTATTCCGTTTCTGCTTGTAATACTTCTCGGTCTGCCCCTTCCGTTGCTGAATGGCTTGCTTTCCATAGGCGGCAAGAGTCTTGCCGAATTTACGTATTTCTTTCTGCTGGGTTATTACGTTTTTTCTGACGATGGAATAATAGAAAAAACAGAAAAGAGCAGATGGATATTACTTGCCATCGGACTTACGGCAACTATCCTTAGCGTATATCTTTTCATCTGGTCGGATAAGGATTATAACGTACTTAATACTATCGCAAGCTTTGTATCCAAATGGTTTATGGTGCTTGCCCTTATAGGACTTGCAAAGAGGTATCTTAATTTCAGCGGTAAGGTATCAGGGCATATGAGCAGACTTTCATTCCCGTTTTATATCTGGCATTTTATATGGGTTGTGACGTTCCAGTATCTACTTTACCTCCTTGTCGGAAATAATACCCTGATTTTGTTTGTCGGTACGTTGTTACTGTCCTTTGCCGCAACCTTCATCTGCTCGGAAATCACCGTCAGAGTGCCGTTTTTGTGTTTCCTTACGGGGACGAAATATACAAAACGGTAAACCAAAGCAGGTTTATCGGGGAGATTGTTGTAATATGAAAACGGGGCGTCGAGGACATGCCCTGAAGGGCGCCGCAATTCTGCTCGTCGCCCCCTACATTTCCTTTATAAAATCTTGTGGCAATTCAAAATAATAAAAGGCTCGCAATCTCCGTATTACACGGGGTTTGGGGCGTAGCCCCAAACAAGGTCGCAGGGGCGGTAGCCCCCGATTTTTCCCCCTTCCCTAAGGGGGAAGGGGGCTGGGGGTTGGGGGCTTCAATAACCCGAGCGGAGCGACAAATTTCAATTTATAAGTTTAAGGTGATATATATGACAGATAATTACACAGAGATAAATGGTATATTAATCAGAAAATACCGAAATATTCTGAGACAGTACATATTTATAATTGATGAAAATGGTGTAAAATCGAAGATTCGGGTAGGCAAAATGATATATGCAAAAGCAGAACTGAATACAAAATGGACTATCGGTCATATAAACGGAATGCTTATTAATATACGCCCCGGATTTTGCGAGAATACAGATGAATAATTTGAAATACATTATAAAAACTCGATTTAATAAAAAACGGAGAAGCCACGCTTCTCCGTTAATTTTTATATTAGTCAGCACACTTTAAAAGGCGGCACGCCTTACCTCGTTCACACTCACACAAATAAATAATCCCGCCGTTTTGCAACTGCGGGATTACGTATTTCTTATAAAAGGCGGAATTGCCAAAGGCGGCTCGCCTTACTGCTCCATACCGAGCTTTATAGCCTTTAAGTTTACTTCGATGAGGTGAGCCTTCTTGGGAGGAATAACCTTGTTCATTGCCTTTTCTACAGTTTCCATAGAAGCAATGCCGGTTTCCTTTAAGAGCTTACCTAAAAGGATAATGTTAGCCATACCCTTCATATTGTTTTCTGCGGCAAGACCTGTTGCAGGTACGTAGTAGCAGTCAATATCTGTTCTGTCGCACTTTGCGTCAACAAGTGTGCTGTCGATGAATACCTTACCGCCCTTTACAACAGTATCAATGAACTTGTCGTAGCTGGGAGTATTCATAGCGATGAGAAGGTCAGGCTCATCTACGAGGGGAGAACCGATAGGATCGTCACTTACAACTACTGAACAGTTGCAAGTACCACCACGCATTTCAGGACCGTAGGAAGGAAGCCAGGAAACTTCCTTTTCATCTATAAGACCGAAGTAAGCCAGCATCTTACCGATAAATAAGATACCCTGACCACCGAAGCCTGCAAGTAAAATATTGTTTGTCATCTTACAGCACCCTCCTTATATACGCCCAGAGGATAGTAAGGAATCATCTCTGTCTTTACTCTTTCAAGAGCTTCAACAGGTGTCTTACCCCAGTTTGTAGGACAAGTTGAGAGTACCTCAATGATTGAGAAGCCCTGCTTGTTCTTCTGGAACTCAAAGCCCTTTCTGATAGCTGCCTTTGCTTTTCTTACGTTGGCAGGATCGATAACAGTTACACGTTCTGCTAAAGCAACACCGTCAAGCTGAGAAAGCATTTCGCAAACCTTTACAGGGAAGCCTTCGTTGGAAGTATCTCTGCCGTAGGGTGTTGTCTGTGTAACCTGACCGGGAAGAGTAGTAGGCGCCATCTGACCGCCTGTCATACCGTAGGTTGTATTGTTGATAAAGATAACTGTGATGTTTTCGCCTCTTGTAGCTGCGTGTACGATTTCAGCAGTACCGATAGCCGCAAGGTCGCCATCGCCCTGGTATGTAAATACAAACTTGTCAGGGTTAGCTCTCTTTACACCTGTAGCTACCGCAGGAGCACGGCCGTGAGCCGCTTCGAGCATATCACATTCAAAATAATCATAAGCCATAACGGAGCATCCAACGGGGCAAACACCGATTGTTTCGCCTTCGATACCCATTTCGTCAATAACCTCTGCAACGAGTCTGTGTACGATACCGTGTGTACAGCCGGGGCAGTAGTGGGTGGTTACGTCCGCTAAAGCGTGAGGTCTTTTAAATTCAGGCATTAGTTCTTACCTCCCATTTCCTTGATCTTTGCGAGAATTTCAGCAGGCTTGGGGATGATACCGCCTGTTCTGCCGTAGAATTCTACAGGCTTTGAGCAGTTAAGTGCAAGCTTAACGTCCTCAACCATCTGTCCCATTGACATTTCAACAACGAGAACGTTCTTTGCATTCTTGCAAGCTTCGTTGATTTCATTAACAGGGAAGGGCCAGAGTGTTACAGGTCTTACGATACCTGCCTTGATGCCTTCCTTTCTTGCAGCTTCAACAGCGGACTTTGCAAGTCTTGCCGTTGAGCCGTAAGCTATTACAACTGTTTCAGCGTCGTCACAGTAGTCACAAACTGCTTCTGTGTGCTTTGCCTTAACGTCTTCATATCTTGCGAATCTTTCACGAACCTTATCTTCAAGCTCATCGGGCTTTAAGTAGAGAGAGTTGATGATTGTGTGCTTTCTCTTACCGCCGTGACCTGATGCCGCCCAAGGCTTATCAGAAGCGTCAGACATCTTGATTTCAACGTCTTCAAAGGCAACAGGCTCCATCATCTGACCGAGCAGACCGTCTGCTAAAATAACTGCAGGCATTCTGTATTCATCAGCTAAATCAAAAGCCTTTGTAACTGTGTCAACCATTTCCTGAACGGAAGCGGGAGCAAATACGAGAGCGTGGAAGTCACCGTGACCTAAAGCGTGAGTAACCTGCCAGTAGTCTGCCTGCGAAGGCTGGATGCCGCCGAGACCGGGGCCGCCGCGCTGT
>JAFQUH010000093.1 GCA_017408635.1 Ruminiclostridium sp.
AACTTCAGCACCGCAGCTTTCAAGAGATTCTACACTGTGCGACTTTGAGGAGCCTGTAGCACCGCCGCAACCATCACGACCTGTTCTGCCGCCGAGAAGGATAATGATATCTCCGGGAGCAGGACGTTCACGCTTTACGTTTTCAGCAGGAGCGGCACCAACTACGGCACCGATTTCCATACGCTTTGCCATATAGCCCTTGTCATAGATTTCAGCAACGTGACCTGTAGCAAGACCAATCTGGTTACCGTAGGAGGAGTAACCTGCCGCCGCTGTTGTCGTAATCTTTCTGGGAGGTAACTTACCTTCGATTGTTTCGTTTACGGGGAGCAGGGGCTCGGAAGCACCTGTTACACGCATAGCCTGATATACGTAGGAACGGCCTGAAAGGGGATCACGGATAGCACCGCCGAGGCAGGTAGCCGCACCACCGAAGGGCTCGATTTCTGTAGGATGGTTATGAGTTTCATTCTTGAACATAAGGAGCCACTCTTCATCCTTGCCGTCAACGTCAACCGTAATCTTTACGGAGCAGGCGTTGATTTCTTCACTTTCGTCAAGGTCGGGGAGAAGATTGTCAGCCTTCAGCTTTCTTACTGCCGCTGTAGCAATATCCATAAGGCAGATGGGCTTTGCGCCTCTGCCAAGCTCTTCCTTGTGGAGCTTGTATTCCTTATAGGTATCTGCAATATAGGGAGCGTCGATAACTGCGTTGTCAATGATAGTACCGAAGGTGGTGTGACGGCAATGGTCAGACCAGTAGGTATCAAGCATACGGATTTCTGTAAGAGTAGGATCTCTCTGCTCTGTGATGAAGTAATCCTGACAGCACTTGATGTCGCCGCTATCCATAGCAAGACCGTACTTCTTGATAAATTCGTCAAGCTGTGCCTGATCATACTTTATAAAGCCGTCGAGGGTAGCAACTTCGCTGGGGATATCGTACTTTACTTCGAGAGTTTCGTACTGCTCGAAGCCACATTCTCTTGCTTCTACCGCATTTATAAGGAAGTGCTTTATCTTTGCAAAATCCTCATCCGTAATCTTACCCTTTAAAATATAGATCTTTGCATATTTTACTGTGGGGCGGTCACCCTGGCAGAGCATCTGGATGCACTGTGCGGCAGAGTCTGCTCTCTGGTCAAACTGACCGGGTAAAAATTCTGTTGCGAACATTCTTTCATTCTCACCGACTTCAGGGAGAGTGTAGTAAACGTCGTCAACGGGAGGCTCTGAAAATACTGTGGGAGTAGCCTTTTCAAAGTTTTCCTTTGTGATGCCTTCAGCGTCGTAGCGGTTTACGATACGCACGTCTTCGATTCCTTCAATCTGAAGGGCGGTCTGAAGGTCGGAAAGAACTGCCTTGCCGTCAACGGCAAACTGAGGCTTCTTTTCCACGTAAATGCGATAAACTGACATAACTTTTTACCTTTCCTTTTATGCTTAAAAATTTATTAAACTGTCATTACGGTTACACTATAAAAAATAAAGCATAACCACATTACATTATACAACATTCCTTTAAGAATTACAAGGCTTTTTCTGTTTCACCGACGCAAAATTCGTTTTTTTGTGCAGATGTTACTTTTATTGTTAGAATATCGTGCTTTTTTGCGTCACAATTATAAATTCTGACGGGAACGTACTCGGGAGTAAGACCGTTTGCATAGCTTTCACTCTCCCTCTTCTGAATAAGCACCTGCCTTGTTTTTCCAATCATACCTTTAAAGTATTCAGTTTTCATTTCTGCGGCAAGCTCTGACATTCTTTTGTATCTTGTGGCGGCAGTTTCAGGTGCAATAAAATCCTTTCTTTCTGCCGCCGCAGTACCACTTCTTACAGAATAGGTGAATACGTGCATAGCGGCAAAGCCTACCTTTTTACAAAAGGCGAGGGATTCTTCAAATTCGTTGTCCGTTTCTCCTGCAAAGCCTACCATAACATCGGTAGTGATGGAGCAGTCGGGAAAGTATCTGCGGAGATTTTCTGTAATACTATAATATTCATCGGGTGTGTAGTGTCTGTTCATTCTTTTTAAGGTAGCCTCGCATCCGCTTTGCAGAGCAAGATGAAAATGCGGGCATAGCTTAGGCTCTTCGCTGAGTCTTTTTATATCCTCTTCGGTTATAAGCTCCGGCTCTAAAGAGGAAAGCCTTACCCTTTCCACACCCGGAACTTTGCATACTGTGTGTACTGCGTCAGCAAGCCTTAACCCGATATCCGAGCCGTACAGAGATAGGTTTATTCCCACAAGCACCATTTCCTTATGCCCACAGCTTACCTGATACTCTGTTTCTTTTATAATATTATCCAGCGTTCTTGAACGGACATTGCCTCTGGTGTAGGGGATTATGCAGTATGCACAATATCTGTCGCAACCGTCTTCTATTTTAATAAAGGCTCTTGTCTTGCCCATATCGGATAAGGGCATATCGTTAAAGCATAATCGGTCGGTAAGCTCGCTTATATCCGAATACACATCTTTTTGTGAGCTTTGCACATAATTATAGATAATATCAGGTAATTTGTCCTTGTTTTCCGTACCGATGATTATATCGGCACCCGACTTTTCTGCCTCATCTTTAAACGCCTGCGGAAAGCAACCGCAAAGGGCAATTATGCAGTCCTGATTATTGTTTTTCAGCTTTCTTATCAGCTGGCAGGCTTTTTTATCGCTCTGCTCGGTTACAGAGCAGGAGTTTATTATCACAATCTCCGCCAGCTTCGGATTATCCGCCTTTGTAAAGCCTTTTTTTATCATTCCCTCCGATATTACGGCACTCTCATATTGGTTTACCTTACAACCAAAGGTTTGTATAGCATATTCCATAAAATTCTCTCTTTGTTTTTGTTTAGTTTCACCAAAAGAAATTGGTCTTTAGTTCAATTATACTTTAAAATTACGAATTTTGCAAGTAGGGTTAAAAAAATAAAAAAATCGCTTGACTTTAAGTAAAAATACTGATATTATAAGCTTACGGAAAGGGAAACGCAGAGCCCAGACCTCTTATATAAAGAAATAGAATAAAAAAAGAACAAAAGAATCTCACAGACGGAAAAGGAGAGATGCAGGATGACACAGATGAATATAAAGCTCACAGCGATAAACGACGTTAAGGAATTTGTTGATATCGCAGGCAGATGCAATTTTGATATCGACATCACAGTTGGTAAATACGTAGTTGACGCAAAGTCAATTATGGGACTTTTCAGTCTTGATTTATCCAAGGAACTCACTCTCACAGCTCACACAGACGATGCAAGCGGACTTGAAAAGAACATCGAAAAGTTTATCGTAAAGTAAGACAAAGAATCGGAAGAACAAGAGAAAAGAAACGGAAAAGTAAAAAGAAAATCGTAAAGCAGTCACATCTGCGGTGCTGCTTCACCCGTAAGGGTAGAAAGGGACTATACTATGAAAACTGCAACAATCAGAATCAACACAATTAACGACGTAAAGAATTTCGTAACAATCGTTACAAAGTGCAGCTACGACGTAGATATCGTAAGCGGCAGATATGCAATCGATGCAAAGTCTATCATGGGTATCTTCAGCCTTGATTTATCCAAGGAATTAGAGCTTCGCGTACACTCTGACAACTGCGAAGAGCTTATCGAAGAGCTGGATAGCTTCATCGTAAAGTAAACTGACAAAAGCCTATATCAAATCCCAAAAATGCAATATAAATAAGAAAATCTCCTATGGAAGAAATTCCACAGGAGATTTTTTTACGTATTAGCAACCCTTCTGGTTGAAGTCTGCACAGATGAGATTCATTCCCTTTAATAACTTATGCATATAGATGAAGGGACCTACGATGATGAGTGTGCCGAGTACGTTCCATAACCAGAAATCTGCGGCGCTGACAGAGTAGGCAATGCCTCTTCTTGTAAGCTCTGCACCGAGTCTGTTGGACATTCTGTGATACCATACGGGAACTGCGATACCGAAGGTAAGCCAGGAGAATATGAAGGCAAGCAGAAGGAAGGGCATAGTTCTTTTTCCGTCGTATCTTGTGGCTACGAAGTTAAGATCGTCGGGGATTCCACAGAATACCACGATTCCGTATATGCCGAAGGTGATGAGAGATAAGAATATGTACTTTACAAGGCTTCTGTTGGTTTTCAGGGTAGTGCGGTTGTACTGATTGTACATAGGCTGACCGTACTGATTGTACTGCCCCTGCTGGGCGTACTGATTAGGCTGACCGTACTGATTGTACTGTCCCTGCTGAGCGTACTGATTAGGCTGACCGTACTGATTGTACTGTCCCTGCTGGGCGTACTGATTAGGCTGACCGTACTGATTGTACTGTCCCTGCTGAGCATACTGGTTTGGCTGAGGATACTGTGCCTGCTGATTTGTATTCTGTGTTGAAAAGCTCTGGTTGTTTTCAGAATAATTATTCTGGTTGTTGAAATTATCCATAGTGACTTCTCCAATAAATTTATTAAGACGATACCGTCTGTGTTTATTTTAGCATAATAATCCGAATAAATCAACCAAGTTATGACGTAATTAATGCAAATATCTTAAATATGTAAATAAAACTGTTGAAATTATACAAAAAATGCTTGACTGTGAGCTGTAAATATGATAAAATTTTTATGTAGATTTTTGTTGTTACAACACAACGGAACTGAAAAAACGAAAGGAAATCAAGAAAATGTTCAAGTCTTTTGAAGAAGCAAAAAAATATTGCACAGACAATGGGGTAAAAATGATCGACTTCAAGATGGTTGATATCGACGGCCGCTGGCGTCATATCGCTATCCCCGAAAGCCGTTTCGTTCCTGATATCATGGAATCAGGTATCGGCTTTGACGGCTCAAACTACGGCTTTGCGGCAGTAGAAAAGAGCGACATGATATTTATTCCCGACCTTTCAAGTGCGGCGCTCGATCCCTTCGCAGAGGTTACAACTCTCTCTATGATCGGTGACGTTTACGTTATCGCAAGTCCCAATTACCGTTTCAATCAGGATCCCAGAAACGTATCCAAGCACGCCGTTGAATATTTAAAGTCAACCGGTATTGCTGATGAAATGATTATCGGTCCTGAATTTGAATTCCATCTTTTTGACAACGTTTCCTATAGTGTAAAGCCTGAAGATATGTCCTTCAGCGTAGATACAAGACAGGCAAGCTGGAACTCCGCTTATACCGATTCCAACAACAAGGGTTATATCACACCCGGTCACAGAGGCTATCACGCTGACCTTCCCAACGATATCACCTATGATTTAAGAAGCCGTATCTGTCTTATGCTTGAAGAAAGAGATATCAAGGTAAAGTACCATCACCACGAGGTAGGCGGCTCCGGTCAGGTTGAAATCGAGGTAGAGCTCGGCGAGCTTACAAAGATGGCTGACAACACAATGACCATCAAGTATATGGTAAAGAACGCCGCTTTACAGGACGGCAGAACAGCGACCTTCATGCCTAAGCCTATTTATAGCGAAGCGGGTAACGGAATGCACGTTCATATGCTTTTATTCAAGGACGGCAAGCCTGTATTCTACGATCCTGACGGCTACAGCGAATTATCCGAAACTGCACTTTACTTTATCGGCGGTCTGTTAAAGCACGCTCGTTCACTCTGCGGCTTTACAAACCCCTCCACAAACTCCTACAAAAGACTTGTACCCGGCTTTGAAGCGCCCGTTACTATCGGTTATGCTACGTCAAACAGAAGTGCGGTTATCCGTATTCCTGCTTATGCAAAGGCTCCCGACAAGCGTCGTTTCGAGCTTCGTAGCCCTGACGCTACCTGCAATCCCTACTACGCTTATGCGGCTATCCTTATGGCAGGTATCGACGGCGTAAAGAACAAGATCGATCCTTCAAAGTGCGGCTGGGGCCCCTTCGACTTCAATCTCTACACCCTTTCTGATGAAGAAAAGGCAAAGATCCAGTCCCTCCCCAGAACTTTAGAAGAAGCTCTCGACGCTCTTGAAGCAGACCACGATTACCTCACAGAAGGCGGAGTATTCCCCGAAAGACTTATCGAAATCTGGCTTAAGAAAAAGCGTGCAGAAGCAGCGGCAATCAGCAAGATTCCTCATCCCGCAGAATTTGCAAACTACTACGATCTTTAATAAAAACAGTAATCGCAGAGCCTTTGGCTCTGCGATTTATTTTAATTCTTATTGAATATTAGAGTAAACCTTACTCCCTTATCAGTATTCTCCGCCTTTATCACTCCGTCGTGGGCGGAGATTATTTTCTTTGCAAGGGCAAGACCTATGCCGTAGCCCTGATGATTTACATTGTCGGATTTATAGAATCTTTCAAAGATATGTGGAAAATCTTTTTCCGCTATTTTGTTATTTCCACCCTCTATAGCTATAGTGACAAAGAGCGGGTTTTCTGTGGCGGTTATTTCTATTGTGCTATCCGTCTTGCTATGCTCTATGCTGTTCTTGACTATGTTCTTTATCGCCTCACAGCACCAGTTGAAATCGGCAGATAGCTTTACCTCTTCTGCACTTATTTTAATATGCACGTCCTTCAGCTCTGCCATTATCATAAGCGGCTCGGTGGCACTTTCTAAAAGCTCCTTGCAGAAAAAATCTTCTCTTTTCATTGATATAGCTTCTGCTTCAAAGGATGAGAGCTTTAAAAGAGTATCGATAAGCCATTCGGTTTTTCCTGTGAGTAGAGATAAATCTCTTATATATCTCTTTTTATCCTCGTCGGAAAGCTCCTTTGTGCGTAGCATCGTCAGAATTATCGACATTGAGGTAAGAGGAGTGCGGAGCTGATGGGAAATATCCGCAAGACTGTCCTGCAGGAAGGATTTTTCCTTTGCAAGCGCTCTGTTCTGCTCTCTTATTCTGGTTGTCATTTTGCTTATCTCGGTTTTTAAAAGGCTTATATCTCCTTCTTCGTAGCTATCAAAGCTGATACTGTCATCACCGTCAAGGATTTTATCTATATCGTCGCAGAGTCTGTTCAGCTTGCTATATTCACTATACTGCGAAAAAAGGAAAACACTCATAATAACAAGACAGCACAAAAGCATAACCGAGGCGGCAATAGGAGAAATAAAAAGCAGAATTATAAAGCCTACTGTAGTGACGGAAATTCCGATTACCGTCGGCACGAAAACCGCCTTGTTTTTAAGCACCCTCATCATCTCCCATTCTGTAGCCAAGACCTCTCACAGTCCTTATTATATGAGGCTCCTTCATATCATCGCCTATCTTTTCTCTGACTCTTTTTATATATACCGTAAGAGTGTTGTCGGAGATGAATTCTCCACCCGTTGTCCATAATTCGTCTATAAGCTGTTCTCTCGAAAAGAGCTTGCCCTTATTTGATATGAATATAAGCAGTAATCTGTATTCAAGGGCAGAAAGATATATCTCCTTACCATCCTTTGTGACAATACCCTTGGTGGTATCTACTGCTATATTGCTATGACGTAATAGCCTTGTGCCGCTGTTTTTCCGTCTTGTGACCGTTCTTATTCTTGCCACAAGCTCTGCTGGGGAGAAGGGCTTTTTTATATAATCGTCAGCACCCAGCTCAAGACCTGCGATAACGCTTTTTTCGTCACCTGAAGCGGTAAGGAATATTACAGGTACGTCAGAATATCTTCTCACGTCCGAGCAGATAGAAAAGCCGTTGCCGTCGGGCAGGGATATATCCAGCAGAATACAGTCGGGACTGCATTCCCTTATAAGTCTTGTGCCGTCCTTCTGTCCTTCCGCTTTGTAGACTGTATACCCTTCTGCTATGAGAAAGTCGGAAAGACTGTTCATTATCGCCTTGTCATCTTCGATTATAACTATTTTCTGCATACTATCACTTCCTCTTTTCTAAAATATAGCACATTAAATCCGCAAGGTCAAGAAAATTTGTGTTTGTGACAGAAGAGTCACCAAAAAGTCACCACAAAGTAAGAATTTTATGATACAATATAATCAGTAAAATAAAAGGAGGAAAAGTATATGGAAATTCTGAAGGTGGAAGGCGTTACGAAAATCTTTGGTAAGGATGAGAATATCGTTACCGCTCTCGACGACGTTTCCTTCACAGTCACAAAGGGACAGATGGTAGCGATAACAGGCACCAGCGGTGCGGGAAAATCCACCCTTCTTCATATTATAGGCGGTGTTGAAAAGCCGACCAAGGGCAAGGTGTTTTTAGGAAATGAGGATGTATTTTCAAAAAACGATAAGAATCTGGCTGTTTTCAGACGCCGTCAGGTAGGACTTGTGTATCAGTTCTATAACCTTATACCAATGCTCACCGCAGAGGAAAATATCATTCTGCCAAGTCAGATGGACGGCAGAAGACCGGATGAGAGCAGACTCAAGCGCCTTGCAGAAATGATGGGAATCAGCGACAGACTCAGTCATTTACCCTCCCAGCTTTCAGGTGGACAGCAACAGAGAGTTTCCGTCTGCCGTGCTCTTTATTCCTCTCCTATGCTTTTGCTTGCCGACGAGCCTACGGGAAATCTGGATTCCAAAAACAGCCGTGAAATAATAGCCCTTATCAGAAAAACGAATAAGGAGCTTAAACAGACTGTCATAATGGTGACTCACGACGAGGACATAGCCTTGCAATGCGACAGGGTTATAAAAATGGAGGACGGCAGAATCATACGGGATGAGGTGATAAAATGAGCTTTTCATCAA
Organism: Ruminiclostridium sp.; assembly: GCA_017408635.1. Lineage (GTDB taxonomy): Bacteria > Bacillota > Clostridia > Oscillospirales > Ruminococcaceae > Ruminiclostridium_E. The sequence continues at coordinate 8,649 of JAFQUH010000093.1, forward strand.
AAATGGCGCTGAAATATATAAAGACTCAGAAAAAGCACAATATCTTTATTATTCTCAGCATAGCATCCGCTCTTATGCTTGTGACCTTTATATTCACTCTTTTTTCATCCTTTTATTCCACAATGCTTTATAACGAACGGCAGAAATTCGGATATCACGGAATGGTACATCAAATAACTCTTTCCGACTATGAAAAGCTGACAAAGTCCGAAATGATAACAAAGAGCGAATTTGATTCATACGGACCTGCTGACACGACGGGTGTAGCATACGTGAATTTCAGAAATGATATTTACGATCCCGAAACTTTTATAAGAGAATTTGCAGATGAAAATTTTGAATCAGATAACTATAATCTGTCGCTTCACGAAGAGCTTTTAGAGTACGAGGTCATAGGCATACACGCCAAGGCGTCGCTTGCAAAGAAGCTGGTCTTGATAATTGCGATAGTGTTTTTTATACTTTTCTGTGCCAGGTTTGTAATAGATACCGCCTTTGAAATTTCCTCCAGAGATAAAGAGGTACAGTTCGGAATACTGGCTTCTCTCGGTGCGTCAAAAAATCAGATAGCCGCTATAATTATGTGGCAGGGCGCATTTCTTTCG
>JAFQUH010000094.1 GCA_017408635.1 Ruminiclostridium sp.
AATCGTGCCGTAATTTCTCATTACATCGCCCTTTGTATCGGTGGATAGAAAGGACATTCCGCTGGCGCAGGCGTATTCAATACACGGGTACATCCAGAAGGCGGTTTTACCTACACCTGCCGCACCGATCATCAGCACGTGGACATCTCCCGTATCTACTATCGCTGTGTTCTTACCTTCACAGCCGACAATAATCCCTTGAGGAAGTGGCTTTCCATCAGATAGGGTAGGAGACGTATTATTTGCCGCCTGCCTACGCCATTTGTCAGGGGTGAAGGGAATATGCTCGTAGGTTTTCCTTATTTCCGCTTTGGTAGCCCAGTGGGCAGTACCGTGCTGTCCATCACCTACAGTCCTTGACTTTATCCTGTTCAGACTGTACAAATGCGATATAAAGGTTATACCTACAAGCACAGAACCCATTATTAAAACGGCTGATATGAGAATAGCGTAGCCTGACATTTTTCTTCATCTCCCTTCATCTGCGATAATAAATCCTCGTTCCAATCCTTATTTTTCGGGATAAGAATTTCATAATTAACACCTTTTCCTTTAAGCTTTTCAGTAATACGAGCGTTTGACGACTGTCCTGCTTCGTCATTATCAAGACACAAAAGCACAGTTTTAATGTTCGGATTATCCTGCAACAGTTGAAACAGAACACTGTCAGCTACACCACAACAAGCCGCATAGCTGTGATTCTTCCAGCCATCCTTATGCATCGTGATAAAGGACAGCATATCTATCGGAGCTTCAAAAAGATATAGTCTGTCGCTTTTACCTCGCCAATTAAAGCTGTACTGCGGCATACTTCCCGATGCATTTGCCTTGTAGCTTTTGTAGGAGCCGGAGCTTCTCTTGTGTGCATGAACAGCTTCGCCTGCTTTGTTTTTACCTACAAACACAGCGTTGTGATATTCCTTTGATTCGTAAATCAGTCCGGCTTTTGAAAAAGACCAGATGATTTCCTTATCTATGCCTCTCGTTATACTGAGATAAGCGAACACCCGATTCATATTTTCATTCCTTTCGGGAAGGCGAAATTCTTTCTTTCTGCTCTGTGCTTCTCTTTCACAAATAATGTGATGATGTGTACCATCCAGCAGCATCACTACTGCATCAGGGAAGGACATCCCAAAATATTTTTGCACAAAGCTGATGGCTTTACCGCCTGTTTCGGTATAATGAGAGTACCAGAAATTATTGCGGATTGTTACCTTTTCTCCTTTGTAGTCCCATTCATATTCGCTCCCTGATTTCTTCAGCTGTTCGCCATAGCTTTGCAGTAGCCCGACAAGACTTACACTGTCTGCCTTGTTTAGTTCTTCATCTGAAAATTTTATGTATTTCATATAACCTCCTTTTTTATTTACAGAGAAAGAAAAGGGGAATAAATCTATCATATAACCTTAATTCTTCCTCTCTGTAAATAAATTCTTAAACTGATATAGTTCTTTCATATGCCATTATGACACATGGGATGTGCCACCTTCGGGGCATAGCTATCCCGTAATATTTTGGTGCTTATTAAAGTGACAAGCCTTGCCCGTGTTTCTTTTTGTGCTTTCTTTTATCCGTTTTCGGTGCAGAGATTTTCTCATCTTCCTCCGGCTTTCGGAAGTTATAATCCCTTAGCATATTGACGATGCTGCTCACAAGGTAAGAGGCACTTTCTCTTGTCGCAAGCTGTGTAAAGGCTCTGACATTTTCCTGATTATCGGGGCTTACCTTCAGCGTAGTTTTACGGGTTTTCGGCACAGGGTATTCCTTATCCTCCCCGAGAATATGCAAAGCTCCCGATATGACAGCATTCTTTATAGTCACAAATTCCTTGTTTTCTGATAAAGCTACTCTCGGTGGCAGATTATCCACATAGTTTTTTAGGATTTCTTCCTTCTGCTGATACCATAAATCATACAGCTTTGCTATCTCTTCTTGCCCTTGAAGCTCGTCTACAATGCTATCAACCATCTGCTTTATATCAGCAGGGAGATAGCCGTACACCTTCTTACCCTTTATACTTTTAAGTCTTTTGGCAAGCTCTGTCAGCATCGCTTCAAGCTGATAATTTGTATAAGTGCCGTCGTTTATCTCTCCTACAATTTTAGAAATATCGCTTCTGCTTTTCTGCCTTAGCTCGTCACGATAGATGGTTTTCTGTTCATAAACTGAATACATATCCTGCGAGAAAATGTGATTTGCAAGCTCACGGCGGAGCTTTGCAACGCCATTTTCTGTAAGATAGCCCTGCTTTCCTTCGCTTGAATAAGCTATAAGGTGGACGTGAGGATGATGTCCTTCGTTATGGAAGGCGGCATACCACTTTAAATTTATCAGCGGAATATTCAGAGCGTCTGCCAGCAGTTGCTCGTGAGAACGGAGCATCTGCCGCCAGTTTTCACCGCTGTCGTATCCTGTACGGACTGCATCTTCTCTCTTCAGAGAAAG
>JAFQUH010000095.1 GCA_017408635.1 Ruminiclostridium sp.
AGTCAAATATTTCTCCCTCAATGCTATATATATCTGAAATTGCAATTTTTGTTCCGTCGGTGAATATTATGCAGAATTCTCCGTCGTCAACTTTGCGGATATTTCCCGTATATACGTCGTATCTGCCACCTTGCTTTTTCTCGTCGGGGATGAAATAATTAACTGAAACCAAAGGCTTTTCCTTGGAATTTTCTATTAATATCTGAAGTCTTTCATTAAGCTCTCTTTGTTCGTCCTCGTTCAGGGTAAGCTTTCTGTCTGTAAGCCTTGCAGTTTCCTTTATAGCCGCATCGTGACCTGTGAGTGCCGCAAAGGGTGCAAATTGTCCTGCTCTTGCAATCCTTGACATAGGAGTGTGCTTTTTGGATACGGGGCGTGGCAGATTTATAATATCGTCATAATTTCTGTTTTCCGTATAAATACCTCCCTTACGCCTTGTGACCGCCTACCTGACCATTTCTTTCAATGGTGGTAGCGCCTTCTTCTAAATTCATTCCCTTTAAAACCGCATTTTTGCCAAATCTCTTTTTTATTTTTATAACTGCCTTCTGAATCTGTTTTTCTTTTGCCAGTTCGTTTTTTTCTTCCTGCTCTTTCTTTGCAATCTCGTTATAATCAGTGAAGAAATCGCACTGTATATCCTTTTCTTCTTCCTGAACGTCACTTTCATAAATTATATTATTAGCTACAACGTACATTCTTCTGACAGTCAGATTTTTATCCACAATTCTGTCATAAAGCTCTGTTACCGCATTTATGATTACTCTTGTGGATGAAGTCATTTTATCGAGATTGATTGAGCCGTGTGCCGATTTAGGAAGCTTTCTGCCGTACATATCGGTGGTGGTTTCGCCTTTGTATCGTTTTTTCCCGTTTTCTGCGGACAGATTTTCTATATCATAGCCTACAGTCAGCACCATCTGGTCTGTGACAAGTCCCTTATCAACAAGGTCAAGAGTCAGTAATTCAGTCATTTCCCTTACTATAAGTCTGCCTTTTTCAGCAGTATAAGGAGTCTGCAGTACCTGACCTGTGCTGATGCTGTTTCTTTCAGGCTTGAATGCTTTTATGTCAGCCATTGTACATGGTTCATAGCCCCAGGCGTGATCTATCAGCAGTTCTGCATTTACGCCAAACAGATCATATAGCAGATCTTCGTTATAATAACTATTGCTACCGCCAAGGGAACATCTTGCGATATCTCCCATAGTAAATATGCTTCGTTCGGCAAGCTTTGTGGCATAGCCTTTTCCTACTCTCCAGAAATCCGTTATCGGAGTGTGTGACCATAATTCCTTTCTATAGGACATTTCGTCAAGCTCGGCTATTCTCACTCCGTTTTCATCTGCAGGCATTTTCTTTGCTACTATATCCATTGCGATTTTTGCAAGATACAAATTAGTCCCGATTCCTGCTGTAGCGGTTATTCCTGTTTCGGCAAGAACGTCCCGTATCATTTTCATAGCAAGCTCCTTTGCTGACAGACCATAAGTCTTGAGGTAATGGGTAGCGTCAATAAAAACCTCGTCTATTGAGTAAACGTGGATATCCTCAGGAGCAATATATTTGAGATATACGTTATATATCTGTGTACTTGTTTTCATATACTTTGCCATCTGCGGAGGCGCTACTATATAATCGAGCTTCAGAGAAGGATTGTTTATTATATCGGGATTGTGATAAGAACTACCCGTAAATGCATTATCGGGAGCATTTAAAATACGTTGTTTGTTGACTTCCTTTACTCTTTGCACTACCTCGTAAAGTCTTGCTCTGCCGCCGATTTTATAGGATTTAAGAGAAGGGGATACGGCAAGACATATCGTCTTTTCCGTTCTGGTGTTATCTGCTACTACAAGATTTGTCGTAAGAGGATCAAGTCCTCGTTCGATACATTCAACCGAAGCAAAAAAGGACTTCAGGTCTATGGCAATATAAAATTGTTCGTTTTTGTTCATAGCTGAACTCCTTTCTTCGTGTGACAATATAATTGTACCATAAAACGAGGCTTAAAGCAAATGTAAATATAAGTAAATCTATGAATTTCTTTTAAATCCTTGACTTTTTTCTTTTTATATGGTAAAATATATAGCGTTAAGTTTGAGTATTTCACAGATGTGAGAAAGGGTATTAAAATGACTTATAAAGAAAGCTTTATCAAATTTATGGTAGACAGCGGAGTTCTTACATTCGGTGAGTTTACTCTGAAGAGCGGACGAAAGGCTCCCTACTTTATCAATACAGGAAACTATAAGACAGGCGCACAGCTTGCAAGACTCGGTGAATTCTATGCTGAATGCATCAATGCAAACGGTATTGAAGCTGACGTCCTTTTCGGACCTGCATACAAGGGTATTCCTCTGTCTGTAAGCGCTTGTGTTGCATTATTCAACAAGTTCGGTACAGATACAAGCTACTGCTTTGACAGAAAAGAAGTCAAGGATCACGGCGAAGGCGGTATGTTCGTAGGCAAGCAGCTTGCTGACGGCGATAAGGTTGTTATTATCGAAGACGTTATGACGTCAGGCAAGGCGCTCAGAGAAGTGCTTCCCAAGTTAAAGGGTGCGGCTGACGTAAATATTACTGCAATGGTAATTACCGTTGATCGTATGGAAAAGGCTCTTGACAGTGATATGAGTGCAGTGCAGTCTGCAGATAAGGAATTCGGTGTTAAGGTTTATTCAATCGTTAATATCAACGATATCATTGACGCTATCGAAAACGGTGTAATCGAAGGCAAGGAATACCTTACAGCAATGAAGGATTACCGTGCCGCTTATGGTGTAGAGTATTAAAATTGAATCCCCGCTTTATGCGGGGATTATTATCGAGGTGTGGCTCAGTTTGTTAGCATTGAGGCTTCCCGCCGCCGGTGGCGGAAGAAGGGAAGGCGAAATGGCGCCGCGGTCGAAATGACAAAGTCAGTTCGGGCACCGCAAGAGTAAGCCACGTAGTGGCGCTCTCGACTGGGTTGCAATCGAGCAACTAATAATGTAAAACTGAA
>JAFQUH010000096.1 GCA_017408635.1 Ruminiclostridium sp.
AGCCTGGATAAATCTTATGAATCATCCGGAGAACGCACTTGCTTTATATGAACTTCCTGCACTGTTACTTCTGATTTCAGGTTTATCACTTTTTTGTCCGCCTGTTATGTTTTTCTTTATAGTAGACGGATACAAATATACAAGGGACAGAAAGAAATATGCATTAAGACTGTTATTGTTTGCTTGTATTTCACAGCCCTTTCATTGGCTTTTATTTCAGCCGATACACGGTTGGTGGACATTCAACGTGATATTTACATTGTTTTTCGGATTGCTTTCCATTATTGCATGGGAAAGTAAACTCAAGCTGTGGCAGAGAATATTGCTTATTATCCTGTGTGATGCTGCGACTGTTTTACTTCATTCCGATTGGATGCTTTTTGGCGTATTATTCATATTATTTCTACATATTTTAAGGGACAGACCGAAAGCGAGATTTATTGCGTACAGCTTACTTATATTTATCCACACTTCAATGAATCTTTTCTCATTGGGTTCAGTTCCTACATTTAAGTTAATTTTGTATATGTTTGTTACGCTTGCAGTTTTTATGGCAGCATATCTTTGCATGACTATACTCTATAATGGTAAAAAAGGCAAACACCCCAACTTTGCTAAATGGTTTTTCTATATCTTTTATCCGCTTCACTATCTGATAATATTTATTGTAAAAATAGCACTGGACAGATTATGATTTTTTAGGAAACAATAAAATCCAGAGAAGAAATCAACGCTTCTCTGGATTTGCTACTTTATGGCTATCCGCATTACTTCGGGGAATTGTTTTATTTTTACTCAAATTATCAGGAAATTATATAAATTTATGATATACTATAATTGTAACGATCGTTAGTAAGGCAGGAGCAACAGAATGGAAAACAACCGACTTACAATTCTGACAACGGTGCTTGACTATATTGAAGAGCATATCGATGACGAGCTTTCGCAGGAGGACTGTGCAAGGGTGGCTTATTGCTCCCTTTCAAACCTACAGAAGCTGTTCAGATACGTCTTTCATTTCAGCGTCGGAGAATATATCACCAAAAGGCGGATGAGCCTTGCGGCAAAGGATATACAGTCAGGTATATCCGTGCTTGATACTGCCATAAAATACGGCTATAGCTCCTCGGAGGCTTTTACAAGAGCCTTTACACGTGTCTGGGGAGAAAAGCCCTCAAAATTCAAGAAGAACCGCCGTTTTACAGGTATATGCCCTAAACTGAATATGCCTGTGGCGGTACAGTACGAAGGAGGAATCGTTATGAGAAGACAGTTTGACGTTTCGGATTTATACGAATTTATAAGAAGCAGAAAGGGTACGTACATCGTTACCTTTGATTCAGCAAGACTGATGGCAATAAACGAAAATTACGGTAACGAGGCAGGGGACTGCTACATCTGTGAAACTGTAAGAAGGGTAGAGGAGCAGCTTACCGACGATATGGTGATGTTCCGTATAGGCGGTGACGAGTTTGCGGTAATTACCTGCCTTTCTGACAAACAACAAGTTATAGATTTTGCAGAAAGCGTATTATCCCAGAACGGCAATACAATAAATTATAAAGGGACCGAAATACCCGTACTTATAAGATCCGGCGCAATGCTTATCGGTGACAACTGCAAGCATTACAGTACGCTCTTTACAGATCTTATTTCAGTGGCAAGCCTCGATCCTGACGTATTTAATATCTGATTTCCAGCTGATACCACCGTACAGAAAAAGGATTGTAATACTCTTTATAGTGAAGGCTCGTCCCGTTGACAAGCAGTTCATAAAGTGATATACTTAACTTATTCATAGTAGAGGGAGGTATTTATGACTGCAAAGGATAGAATAGCTGTGAGAAAGGAAGAAATGCTTGCGGTGGCAAAGCGCAAGGAAATGCTCTGTCCTCTTCCTTTAAGATGGTTCAAGGTTGTAAAATACGTTTCTTTGGTGGGAGCATTTTTGAGTGCATTCGGTTTTCTCCTTTCTGCCGTAGACGTCTGGTCACTTTTCAGAAACGAGGAGCTTGCCGATAAGCTATCGGAGAACTTCCGTAATGTCTTTTCGATATATTTTACTTTATCTGTAGTTATCATTGTGATTGACGCGGTAGTGTGTGTATGGCGGTATAAGGTGCTTACCTATCTTCCGAAAAGCGGATTCAGACAGCTTGTGGCAGGCTTTGTTATATCTTATTCACTTGGTATTATAAGCTCTGTTTCAAAAGCAATGATAAACGATAATCAGGCGCTGGAATTATACGGGACAGAGCAGAATACTCTACTTGCGGCATTGATTCCTTCTATCATCTCTGCGGTATTTTTCTTTATACTGAATTTTATCTATTTCAGAAAAAGAAAGGCTATTTTTGATGAGAGTATGGAATACGGTGATGAGAACTGCGAATATAAAGAGGTGACAGAGATTTGTCCCCGTTGCGGTGCTTCTTTGCCTGACGGACAGATGTTCTGTAGCAAATGCGGAAAGAATATTGATTACGAAAACTGAATAAAAGTATAACGTAAGGCAGGTAAGGGTATATAAACTCTTATCTGCGTTTTCGTTTTACGACATAAAACGATTACGTGCCGATAACGAAAGGTGATATCTTCATTTTCTGTAGTTGACATCAGGAGAAAAATATGATAAAATAATCTATATGTGTATTAAGCAAAAACAGAGGAAGGATAAAGTATGGAAAACAGAATATTAAAACCGTACAGCGTCCTTATGTCTGTTTATAAGGGCGAAAATACGGAATATTTCAGGGCAAGTATGGACAGCCTGTGCAATCAGACTCACCCCGCGAGCCAGATAGTGCTTGTATGCGACGGACCTCTGGGTGATGAACTGGATATGATAGTTTCTGAATATAAGGACAAGCTGGGAGATATTTTAGACGTAGTACAGCTCCCTGAAAACAAGGGAACCGCCTACTGTGCTAATATCGGTCTTAAATCCTGCAAAAACGAATATATCATGAAGATGGATTCTGACGACGTATGCAAGAGCAACAGAGCAGAAAAGCAGATGTCCTATCTTACAGATAAGCCGTATATAGATATTTTAGGCAGCTATATTGAGGAATTCAAGTCCGCGGATAACACCGTCATAGGCGTAAGACAGACGCCGACCACCCACGAGGAAATAGTAAAATTTGCAAAAAGAAGAGCACCCTTCAATAATCAGACTCTTGTCTATAAGAAGGAATATGCTGAAAAGATAGGCGGTTACTCAAGCGATCTTATTCGTTGCGAAGACTATGACTTTATGGTACGTATGCTGATGGCAGGGGCAAAATCCGCCAATATCCCCGAGGTTTTAGTCCGCTACAGAGTAGATAAGAATAACCTTAAGCGCCGCAGAAACTGGAAGAACACCAAGAGCTTCTTTGCAGTAAGAAAGAAGATCTACAAAATGGGCTTTTCAGGCTTCTGGGATTACGTTTTGCCCTGTGCAGGACAGCTACTGCTTTTTATAACTCCCAGTTGTATTACGGGACTTATATATAAACTGATGCTGAGAAAATAATACAGGAAATTTCATTCGGATAATTTCAACCCTTTATAAAACAGTCAATCCCGCAGTTGTAAAACGGCGGGATTAAAATTTTCTGTGCTACTTGTGATAAAATAAACGCCTGCACTTATTTTCAAGTGCAGACGTTTTGCTTTATAACGTATTCGCTGAAATAGTAGACGTATCAGAAATATATTTTGTTCCGTCAACCGTCTTATAAGCCTTAACCGTTATCTTGTAAGCCTTTCCGCTTTCAAGTCCGGTAATCTTATGGGATACGGCGTTGGGTGAAGTGAGAGTCTTTACGCACTTCCAGGCAGAGCCGTCGTAGATATAAACCATATATCCGTCGGCATTTTCGTTTTTATCCCATCTTACTGAGATGAAGTCAGTGCCACGATTGGTCATACGGAGATTTTCGACCTTTTCAAGAGCGGGAGCACCCGAAACAGAGGAGCTATAGCTACTGTAAATAGTATTAGTGCCGTTTGTGATGTAGCTTCTTATCCTGAATTCGTAGGTCTTTCCGAGAGTAAGTCCCGTAGCCTTATAGGTGTTTGTATCACCCGTTACCCTTGCAAGCTCTCTCCAGCTGCCATCCTCACAGATGTCGATGATATATCCGTCTGCGAAGGAGGTGGCATTCCAGCTTACCGTTACCGATACCGTACCCGTTCCGGTGACTTCAAAATCCGTAACTGCCCTGGGACAGGTGTAGCCTGACAGACTGGCGGTGTACTTGCCGTAGCAGGTGCCGTTGGTATCATTCTTATAGGCAACCATTCTGTAGCGATATAACGTACCGGAGTTAAGTCCCGTAATTTTATAGGATACCGCATCGGGAATCTTGATGGTCGCAATATGCTTCCATACACCGTCAACCTGCTCCTGAATTACAAAACCTGATGCGTCAGAGTGCTTATCCCATCCGAGAATGAGATAATCCTCACCCGCATCCTTTACCGCAAAGCCTGTAATCTGTGCAGGCGCAGTAGCTACGGTAATTGCGGGAGTATATCTGCTGTAGCTTGTGACGTTGTCCTTTACCGAATATGCCACGGCTCTGAATTTATAGCTTGTGCTTGCTTCAAGATTTTCAACAGCCATCGAGGTAGCGGCGTTATTCTTGATATTGCCGATAGTTACCCAGGTGTTGTTCTTGTACTGCTGGATTATATATCCGTCTGCGGCAGGATTTTCCTCCCAGCCGAGTGTGATACTGTTGTAGTTGCGGCTATTTACACCAAAGCCTGAAATGGAGGGTATAAGCAGCTTATAATCTATTTCGTTATCCGTAGCGTATTTATGTGCGGCAGAATCTTCATTGCAGCTTATTGCAAAGCCTTCTACTTTTGTATTTTCTCTTGTATCAGAATCCGTGTAATAGCCAAGAGCATATACGCCGATTTCCGTTACGCTTTCAGGGATGGTTATTGCAGTCAGTTGTGGGCAATCGAAGAAGGCGTATCCCTTTATTTCCTCTACTCCATCCTTGATAGTAACGGAGGAAAGGGCAGTACAGTTTCTGAAAGCGGCTTCGCTTATTGACTTTATCTGTGCAGGGATGGTTACCGCTTTAAGTGATTTGCAATATTCAAAGCAGTTGTAGCCTATGTCTGTGATACTTTCAGTGAGTGTAACCGACGTGAGTGCGGTACAGTAGCCGAAGGCATAGTTTCCGATATTTTTTATACCATTATCCAAAACAACGGAGGTAAGTCCGTTACAGTTATGGAAAGCACCGTTTCCTATAGTTATGACGCTACCGGGAATAGTAACAGAGGTGAGCTCCCTGCAACGGGCGAAGGCTCCGTCTTCTATAACTGTGACTGTATCTGGGATGGCAACTGATTTCAGGGAGGTACAATCCGTAAAGGTAGCTTCTCTTATCGTTGTCGCGTTTTTCGGGATTGTTACTGACGTAAGTGCAGAACAACCCTGAAAAGCACCTGCACCGATATAAGTAACGCTATCGGGCATAGTAACGGTTTTAAGAGAAGAACAGTTTATAAAGGAGCTATCCGCTATACCTCTTGTTCCATCCTTGATTGCGGCTGAGGTGAGCTTTTTATCGCATCCTACAAGCCAGTTATCCACATACTTTATAGCATCGCTCTGACTGTTCAGAACTGCGGTTTTATAGAATACGTTTATTCCGATAGCCTGAACGCTGTCGGGAATGGTGATTTCGTTTATTGATGAGCAGTTATAGAATGCTCTGTCGCTGATTCTTGTAACTGTATCGGAAATTACAACAGACGTAAGGCTGGTGCAGTTTTCAAAGGTGCGGGGCTTGATTTCTGTAACGCCCTTCGGGATCACCACGGTTTTAAGTGCGGTACAGTTTCTGAAGGCTCTTTCTCCGATATCGACAACTCCCGCAGGAATAGATATCGTAGCCATAAGATTACAATCCTCAAAGGCTGACTCCGAAATGAATCTGACTCCGCTTCTGATGGATGCGCCCTTGGTCTTGGGGTTGCAGTCCACTACCCATTCTCCGATATATTTTACCGCCGTTGCCTGCCGGTTTACAATAGCCGTATTGTAAAAGACTGAAAGTCCGATAGCTTTAACGCTTTTCGGTATATTTACAGCTTCAAGTGACGTACAGTTTTTAAAGGCGTTTTCGCCTATTACAGTAACTCCCTCGGGTATATTCATTGATAAAAGGGCAGAGCAGTCGCAGAAAACGCCCTTTTCTATTTTTGTGATCTTATTCGGGAGGATTACGCTCTGAAGGGATGAACATCCGCTGAAGGCGTATGCACCGATATCGGTAACGCTATCGGGAAGGTCGATGGCATTAAGAGAAGAGCATCCGTAAAAGGCGTTTTCTCCTATTCTTTTTACTCCGTCGGGTATTGTGACGGACTGGAGCTTTTCGCAGTATCTGAAGGTGTTACCGCTTATATCCGTAATGCCCGCAGGAATCGTAATAGCTTCAAGAGAATAGCAACCGAGAAAAGCGCTGTCCCCTATGTACGTAATACTGTCAGGCAGGTCTATTGATCTGATGGCTTCGCAGAATTCAAAGGCGTTATTGTATATGCTTGTGACTCCCTCGGAGATTGCTATATCTTTAAGCGAAAAACAGCCTGCAAAGGCGTACTGCTCTATAACGGAAACGCCCTTCGGTATATTTATAGAAACAAGTGCGGTACAGCCTTTGAACGCCTTACTGCCGATTTTCAGTACGCTATCGGGAATCGTTACGGCTTCTAGCTTTTCGCAGCTGCTGAAGGCATTTTCCTCTATAGCGGTAACTCCTTCGGGGAGGGAGTAGGAAGAATCCGTCTTTCCCGCAGGGTAGATTATGAGTCTGCTTTCATCCTTGCTTAAAAGAACGCCGTCTTTTGACGAGTATTTTTCGTTTTGTGCATCCACCCCGATGGCTTCAAGCGAGCTACAGTTCAGGAAGGCGTAGTCCGCAATATCGATAATGCCCGTTGGAATCATTATGGTATCAAGAGATGAGCAATTGTAAAAAGCGCACTCGCCTATAGAAGTTGCGTTATCGGGAATACTTACCGACATGAGTGAGGTACAGTCGGAAAAGGTATATGCACCTATACTTGCCACGTTATCGGGAAGCTCCGCTGATAAAAGGGAAGAGCAACCGCTGAAGGCGTTTGCACCTATTTCCGTTACCGTGTCAGCAAGAGTGATTATAGTAAGAGAGGTACAATCGCTGAAGGCGTTAATGCCTATGCTTGTTACGTTTTCGGGAATCACGACCGATTCCAGAGCAGAATAGCCGTAAAAGGCGTAGTCACCTATGGAAGAAACCTTTCTGCCACCTATGGTAGCAGGAAGCTCCAGCTCTGTCTTATCACCGCTGTAGCCGATAATCTCCACGGTATTATCCTGTAAAACGGTATATTCGTAGCCGTCGTAGGATTCCGCTCCTGCTGACGCTATGCAGGATATCGCCGTTATTATAAATATGGCAAAGCCAAGTAATGTCTTTTTCATAAAAAATCTCCTGTGGTAGTATTATGTATTTTCGATTTAAATAAAAGTATAATGACTATTTAATGTTATTATACCATATTTTTTAAAAAACCGCAATCTCTTTTGGATTGTATATAATTAAAAGGATTGACGGGTACCGTCAATCCTTACAGTGTGTAGACAAAGTCGTTTGTCTACACACTGTCAGACGACGAAAAACGCACGTCAGCCATTGATTTTGACCTGTTCGGTCAAAATCGTCATCCGCCCCGACAGGCATATATACGGCAAGGACGCCGTAAAGCGAACACCAAAAGTGCATCACGACGATGCACGACAAGGTGTTCGCATAAGGTACGTTGAGGGGCGGGTGACGAAGTAAGCAAAAATGCTTTAGGGAAGCCGTTTTCGGCTTCCCTAAACTTTTGTATTAATGTTTTGTATGCTCGCAAGATAAGTACAGAATTTTACGCATTTTTGCGGTGCGTGA
>JAFQUH010000097.1 GCA_017408635.1 Ruminiclostridium sp.
GAAAGTTTCCTGATTTTTTCAGATATAAAGCGGAAACCGCATTTTTCCATAACTCTGGCAGACTGCCTGTTTTCCGGCGGGCAGCTGCATAGCAGACAGTCACAGCCTGTCTGTTTCAAGACAGATATTCTTCAGGTCTGCAGTTGCATTCATAACCGCACCCCCTGGGCATTTATATTAAGTATTATACTATAATAAAGCAGCAGTTGCCAGCTATAAATATATGATATTATTGTAAAAATTGAGTTTTGGCAATATTATTATGGTATAATATCAATAATAAAAACATCCGTCAGAAGAGGTGTCATTATGAAAAAAATTATTGCTTTTATGCTTGCCGGGATTATGTGTTTTTCATTTACTGGCTGCGGCGGACAGCAGGCAGAAGATACACTGCATAAAACAATATCCATAGTGCAGAATAATAATTCTAACAGAATTACTGCAGAAAATGATAATTACATATTTTTTTACAGTTCAAACAAAATTATGAAAATGTCAAAGAATAACAGCTCAGTGGAAACAGTTTACACCTTTGACGGTGGCAATCTGATGTATTTTAATTGCATTGAATATTTTGACGATGCACTTTATATGATTGGCATCGGACGAGAATTTGGCGTAATGCAGCTTGCAACTGTTGGAACAGACGGCACAGGTATGAATAAAGTAATATTGGAAGATACCAATCAAATACCAAACTTTTATACGTGGGAAGACAACCTGTATCTGGATTACTATATGATGGGCAATGACAGAAGCTATATAATAAAGCCGGAAACGCTGGAGCTTACAGAAACAGAAAGAGAGTATCGTGCACGGACTAAAATCAGTGATGGGTCAATATTTGTAAAAAATGTTGAAAACGGACTCGGTAAGCTGTATAAAACAGATGTAAATGGAAATACTGTACTGTTTTCAGATGAAAATAAAAGTGTATTCATGTATCATGTCACAGATCACTATGTTTTCTATATACTTATAGATCCGGTGACATCTGAAACTTTCAAACTTTACCGCTGTGACATTGACGGCTGCAATGAAAAATTAATCAAAGAAATACCGGCTAAAAATCTTTATATAACTCAGTTTGACAATACACACCTGTATGTAAGTGAATATAAAGGCCCTGTATGGAAGATTAACAAAGAAACTCTCGAAACAACTGATATTTCAACTGTCGAAGGCGTTAATTTTGGTATTCAGGAAGTCAACAACGAAAAACTCTTTTACAGCTTTACAAGTGATGTGTATCGCATAGACACTGTAACAGGTGAAAAAACAGAATTTTAAGTTTATTATATGCATATTTGTTTTCTGTTTCCATAGCCGTTGATGAGATTCCTTGCTTCCACTTCAGAATTACAAAAATGAATAAATGGCAAAAGGCGGAGTTCACACTCCGCCTTTAAAATTATTCAATTAATTCAGTGCTTCAAGGCTTTCAAGAATTTTTTCTTTCTTTGCCATAGCGTTTTCAAGTTTTGCTTTTTCCTGGTCAACAACAGCCTGCGGTGCTTTTGCCATAAAGCCTGCATTGTTCAGTTTGCCGGATATAATCTTGATATCCTTTTCAACATTTGCCAGTTCCTTGTTGAGACGTGCTGTTTCTTTTTCCTTGTCTACAAGGTCACCTGTAGGGATAAATGCACGGGCACCTTCAACAACAATCTGTGAATACTGTTTTGCATCGCCTTCAAATTTTGTAACAATCTGTGTATCTTTGGAGAATGCAAATTTTTCTACAAACACCAGACCCTGTTCAAAGTCGTCTGTATATTCTGTTTCAATAATCAGATTTGTTTTGTTTGTAGGATGTGCACCCAGCTGTGCACGCAGAGCACGGATTTCTTTTGCAAGAGCAAAAATTCTGTCAAGGGATTTTTCCTCTTTTTCAAAGTTCAGTTCTTCTGTGTATACAGGCCATGGGCTTACCATAATGCTGTCTGTATTGTTTGGCAGTGCCTGGTAAATTTCTTCAGTGATAAATGGCATAAATGGGTGGAGCAGTTTGAGAGCGCCGTTCATTACATAAACCAGAACTCTTCTTACATTGTCCTTTGTTTCCTTGTCATCACTGTTCAGACGTGTTTTAGCAATTTCGATGTATCTGTCACACAGCTGGTCCCAGATAAAGTCGTATGCTTTCTGTGCTGCCAGGCCCTGGTCAAAGTTTTCCAGGTTTTCTGTAGCTGCTTTTGCAGTGTTGTTCAGTGTGGAAAGAATCCATTTGTCTTCCTGTTCCAGTTTTTCCGGCAGACCAGGTTCAATTTCGCCATCAATGTTCATAAGGATGAAACGTGCAGCGTTCCACAGCTTGTTTGCAAAGTTTCTGGAAGCCTTTACCTTTTCATCAGAGTAACGTGTATCGTTACCTGCGGAAGAACCTGTAGCCAGTGTGAAACGCAGTGCGTCTGCACCGTACTGGTCAATAACTTCCAGCGGGTCGATGCCGTTGCCCAGAGATTTGGACATTTTTACACCGTTGGCGTCACGAACGATACCGTGGATAAGAACAGTATCAAACGGAGCTTTACCCATATGTTCAACGCCGGAGAAAATCATTCTTGCTACCCAGAAGAAGATGATATCATAGCCTGTTACCAGTGTGCTTGTCGGATAGAAGAATTTCAGGTCTTCGCTGTCTTCATCTGGCCAGCCCAGTGTGGAGAATGGCCACAGTGCAGAGGAGAACCAGGTATCAAGAGTGTCTTCATCCTGCTTCATTACGCCGCCACACTTGGGGCATACGCTGATGCCGTCAAGAGTGATTTCGGTATGACCGCATTCTTTATTCTGGCAGTAGTAAGCAGGGATTCTGTGTCCCCACCAGAGCTGTCTTGAGATGCACCAGTCACGGATGTTTTCCATCCAGTAGAGGTAGCCGTTTTCAAAGCGCTTGGGAACGTAACGAAGCTCACCGCTCTTTACTACGTCGATGGCGGGCTGCGCAAGCTCCTTCATAGCAACAAACCACTGATAGCTTGCCATAGGCTCTACGGTAGTACCGCAACGCTGACAACAACCAACGTTGTGCTTGTGGGGTTCAACCTTTACTAAAAGCCCCTGTGCCTCTAAATCGGCAACCATCGCCTTTCTTGCTTCGTATCTGTCCATACCTGCATACTTGCCGCCGATACCTTCCTTGATGGTAGCGTCGTCGTTCATCATATGGATAATGGGCAGATCGTGTCTTTTACCTACTTCAAAGTCGTTAGGGTCGTGAGCAGGTGTGATCTTTACAACGCCTGTACCGAATTCTCTGTCAACGTATTCGTCAGCAACAACGGGAATCTCTCTGTCTGTGAGAGGGAGCTTTACCATCTTGCCTACGATATCCTTGTATCTGTCATCCTCGGGATGTACTGCAATTGCGCTGTCACCGAGTAAGGTTTCGGGACGGGTTGTAGCGATCTCTACACTGCCGCTTCCGTCAGCAAGGGGGTAGTTGATGTGCCAGAAGAAGCCGTCCTGCTCTTCGTATTCACATTCGATATCGGAAATAGATGTCTTACAGTTGGGACACCAGTTGATTATTCTTTCGCCGTGGTAGATAAGTCCCTTGTTGTATAAATCAATAAATACCTTCTGTACTGCCTTTGAGCAACCGTCGTCAAGAGTGAAGCGTTCTCTGTCCCAGTCACAGGAAGAGCCTAACTTCTTGAGCTGCTCTACGATACGTCCGCCGTATACTCTCTTCCATTCCCAGGCACGCTCTAAAAATCCGTCTCTGCCGATGTCATCCTTTGTGATGCCCTCTTCCTTCATAGCGTTAACGATCTTTGCTTCTGTAGCGATAGAAGCATGGTCTGTACCGGGAAGCCAGAGTGTGCAGTAGCCCTGCATTCTCTTGTAACGGATAAGAATATCCTGAAGAGTATTGTCAAGGGCGTGTCCCATATGGAGCTGACCTGTGATGTTCGGTGGGGGAATAACGATGGTAAAGGGTTTCTTTTTCTTGTCGATTACCGCATGGAAGTACTTCTTTTCCTCCCATTCGTGATAGAGTCTATCCTCAAAATCTTTAGGAGAATAGGTTTTTGCCAGTTCTTTCTTCATTTTTATATATGTCCTTTCTTTATTTAACCTTTTTGATATCCGCTACTTTTCGACTCGCTCGTAAAGTGCCTCGTCGGGATCGACGATAACGGAATAATTATTTGTGAATATCACCATACCCGGCTTTGCGCCTGAGGGCTTTTTGACAAATCTTTCTTTAGTATAGTCCACAGGGACTCGGGTGCTGTTCTGCGCCTTTGAACAGTATGCCGCCAGCGAAGCCGCCTGCAGAATAGAATCGTCCGACACCTCGCCGTCCTTCGCCCTTATAATAACGTGTGAGCCTGCAATATCCTTGGTATGAAGCCACATATCGTCGGGGGAGGAGGTCTTTGTCAGCTTGTCGTTCTGCAGATTGTTTCTGCCTATATATACGTCGTAGCCGTCATCAGTCACAAAATGCATAGGCGGTTTAGGTTTTACGGAGGCTTTCTTGCCGCCCTTATCGTGAATATATCCACCCTGCGCCAGCTCCTGCTTTATCTCGCTTATCTCGGCGTTTGATACCGCTCTTGCGGCGGCGTCGAATACGCTGTCGATGTAGATAAGCTCCTTTTCGCCGTCGGAAATCAGCTTTGTCAGCATCTTTTCCGCCTTTTCAAGCCTTTTGTATTCAGCATAGAATTTCTGGGCGTTCTGGGAAGGGGAGAGCCTTTCGTCAAGCTCTATAGTCACAGTTTCGCCTGTATAGTAATTTTCAGTGGTAAGGGATTTCTGTCCCTTTTCCATTTTATATATGTTTGCGCTTATGATGTCCGCATTGACTCGGAAGACCTCCCTCTCGCCGCAGGCGGCAAGCTCGGTCTTCTGTATTTCGAGCTTTCTTGAAATTCTTTCGTAGGTGTTGGCAAGCATTTTGAGAAGATCACGGGAGCGTTGCTTCATTCTCTCGTTGTCCGCTTTACTTCCGAAGAAGGTATCAAGCAGCTTGTTTGCACCCTCCGATTCTACCGTCACCATAGCGGGACCGTACTGTTCAATCGGCATAAAGCAGAAATCCTTGTATGCTCCGTAGGTGTCCTTCAGCATCGTGAAGCCGCCACCCTTTTCGATATAGCTTCTTGCCTTCTTTATAAAAAAGAGCAGTCGGTCATAGTTATCACCCGTCATATCCTCTACCGCAAAATCAATATCACGGCAGGAATAATATGCACATTCTCTTGTAAATACGGGGGATACGCCTTCAAGAGCCGTCGTCAGATGCTTTGAAAGTCTTTTTCCCACGCCCTGCTTTACTGCATTTATAAGCTCCTCGTCTGAGCAGGTGAGGAAATTCACTCTGCTTTCATCTCTGGGAGGTGCTTCGTAGGGGATATTCGGCAGTATGCGTCTTACTGATGATATATCATCGGTAATTCTCTTTATACTGTCAATAACACGCATGATGCCGTCCTTTTCGGTCATCAGCATTACGTTACTGTGTCTGCCCATAATTTCAGCGGTAAGGCGATTTGTCACCATATCTCCGATTTCGTTCATACAAAGAAAATCAAAGCTGATGATTCTTTCAAGTCCGTCCTGGATTATATCAAGGAGCTTTCCGCCGCCCAGATGCTTTCGCAGAAGCATACAGAACATAGGGGGTGATGCGGGATTTTCCGCATTTCTTTCGGTAAGGTGAACTCTTGCCGACATAGAATTTGCGCTTATAAGTAATTTGTGATGCTTTCCTGCCGCACGAAGAGAAATTATGATTTCCTCTCTTGAGGGCTGGTATATCTTATCCACTCTGCCGCCTATAAGCTCACGGCTGATAAGCTCGTTTTTTACCGCATGTAAAAATGCACCGTCCAGCGACATAAAAGCACCACCTTTCTTTTTTTATTTCTAATCTGCTTTTATACGTAGCTGCAAGGATCCTTGCTATTATCTGCAACGAATATTTCTGCCTTGTGGAATTTTCTTGAAAGAATGCCACTTAAATAATTGCACAGTATATTTTCGGTATGGAAGTGACCTGCATCGATAAGACAGAAATTGTTATTTTCTGCGTCTATCCATACGTCGTGCTTTACGTCCCCTGATATAAGAGCCTGACAACCGGCGTCTATCGCTCTTTGCAGATTACCGCCGCCTGCACCTGCGCCTGAACATACAGCAACCTTACTGATGGGACTGTCTGTATCCACGTAGCGCACCACCATGCAGTCAAAGGCTTTTTTGCAGCTTTCTGCAAGAGCCTTCGGAGTAGTGGGGATAGGAAGCTCGATTATTTTTCCGTAGCCTGTCCCGTCGGGATATTTAGGCTCAAGAGTTACGCCTGAATTTTCAAAATCCAGTAACTCCAGCATTATATCTGTAACGCCGTTTTTGGTCATATCCGCATTTGTATGCATACAGATCGCATTCATTTTATTCTTTATAAGATTATAAACGGGAGTATCCGATTCAATCCTCTTCAGAGGATTGAAGATAACGGGATGATGGGAGATTATGAGATTTGCCTTTTTCTTTGCCGCCTCTTCGATAACCTTATTCGTGATATCAAGGCAAAGGCAGATTGCCTTTACGTTTGCATCCATACTGCCCACTATAAGTCCGCAGTTATCGAAACTGTCGCAGACGTCAAAGGGTGCGTATTCGTTTAAAAATTCGTAAACGCTTTTAACCTTCATAATTACACCTCGTTTATTATTTTTTCTATTTCCTGCGCCGTGGCAAAAAGAACGGAATATCTGTCGGGTGCTGAATTCTTACAGCTTTCAGCCGCCTTTAAAAGTATGCTTTTCTGCTTTTCAAGATATTTCTTATCCTTGCACAGTCCCGTGTAGGAAAAGGCGTCGGATATTTCTTCGCTGATACCCGTATATTCCGCTTTTATTATCACGTACAGCTTGTCGCCCTCCTCGGCAGTCCTTTCCGCAGTTATACGAAAGCCGTTTTTATAAAGCTCTCTGCGTAGTATCTCCGCCTTTGTCATCTGCTGAAGGATAAAGCTGACATCAGGCTTTAAAATACTGCACTCGCTGACGATTCTTGCAATAAGCTCGCCACCCATACCTGCAACGATGACGTTGTCCGCATAGTCGATGCTACGCAGTCCGTCGGATTTTACAAGCCTTATGGGACAATCGGCACCGATATATTTTTCTATCGTTTCCCTTGCGGCAACAAGGGGACCATCGTTTATATCCGAAGCGATGATATTTTTTACACCCTTCTGATAAAGATAGCAGGGGAGCAGAGCATGGTCTGTCCCCACGTCACATACCGAGCCGTTTACGTTTACAAGCTCTGCCGCCGCAAGAAGTCTTGGCGACAGCTTAACCGCCATCATATCAGTTACCGATAGCCTTGTTTAATTTTGCTACCATTTCGTCAGCGTCAACGCCGTGTACCATGCACGCCTGCTCTACGCTTTCGCCTCTTGCAGAGGGACAACCGAGGCAGTGCATACCCATTTCAAGAAAATAGGGTGCAGTCTTTTCTGCACATTCGTCTAAAATATCTCCGATGATAGTATCCTTTGTAATTATCATGATTTTTTTCCTTTCCGTAACGGTATAATTTTGATTTGCATATAAATATACATTATTCATTATACACCAAACGAACAGAAATTACAATAGCAAAGACGGTTAAAAAAGCGCCTGCAGGGATGAAAAAATAGATATAAATTAATCCCCATTCCCCTTCAAATTTGTACATACTGCAAATTTTAAGAATTCTTCAGATTTCTATTGAAATTATTCTTTTCATATGTTATACTAATATAGTATATAATCTTAAGATAAAGAACATATTGCCTTATAACAAGGCAGAAGAAAGGAAGCATTTTTTATGAGCAAGGTAGTAAAGTTCGGTGGCAGCTCTCTTGCAGACGCAAATCAGTTCCGCAAGGTAGCAGACATCATCAGAGCAGACAAGGAAAGACGATTCGTAGTACCCAGCGCCCCCGGTAAGAGATTTTCCGAGGATATCAAGGTAACGGATATGCTCTACGCCTGCTACGAGGCTATAGCAGAGGATGGCAAGAACGCCTACAATCAGTTCGCACCCATCGCAGAGCGCTTTAACGGAATCATCAGCGATTTAGGTCTTACCCTTTCTCTTGACAGAGAATACGAAGAGATCATCGAAAACTTCAGAAAGAAGGCAGGCAGAGAATATGCGGCAAGCCGTGGCGAATATTTAAACGGCATTATTTTAGCCAACTACCTTGGCTTTGAGTTTGTCGATGCGGCAAAGGTTATCTTCTTCCGTCCCGACGGAAAGTTTGACGATACGCTTACAGATACCTGTCTTGCATCCGTGCTTCACGGAATGGAAAGCGCAGTAATCCCCGGCTTCTACGGAGCTAACCCCGACGGTACTATCCGCACTTTCTCCAGAGGCGGTAGCGACGTTACAGGCTCTATAGTAGCAAAGGCAATCGGTGCAGAAATCTACGAAAACTGGACAGACGTACCCGGTGTAGCGGTAGCCGATCCCAGAATCGTTGAAAACCCCAAATTCATCAAGGTTATTACCTACAGAGAACTCCGTGAGCTTTCCTATATGGGCTTCTCGGTACTTCACCAGGACGCTATCTTCCCTGTAAGAAGTGCAAATATTCCGATAAATATCAGAAATACAAACGATCCCTCTGCTGATGGTACAATGATCGTTCCCGGAAGCGACGAAAAGGCTGAAAGCATTATAACAGGTATCGCAGGTAAGAAGCACTTCTCCGTTATCTCCATTGAAAAGGACGAGATGAACAGCGAAGTTGGTTTCTTACGTAGAATACTCACCCTTATGGAAGCAAACAATATCAGCTTCGAGCATATTCCTACGGGTATCGATACAATGAGCATCGTTGTTGATGGTGCAGACGTTGACAAGTGCCCCGACATCGTAGAAAAGATCTGCGAGGTTACTTCCCCCAACCATATCGAAATCGAAAACAATCTTGCACTCGTTGCAGTAGTTGGCCGTGGTATGAAGGCAAAGAAGGGTACTGCTACAAGACTCTTTGCGGCACTTTCTCACGCTGATATCAACATCAAGATGATCGACCAGGGTAGTAGTGAGCTTAATATCATCATCGGTATTCACGAGGCTGACTTTGAAAAGGCTATCAAGGTTATCTATGATATGTTCATTTTAAGCGAGGCTGAATAATCAGCTCCAAAAAAATAAAGATGTGAAAGGTAGAAATTTATGACTTACGAATCTCTTACAAAAGGCGGACTTGTTAAACTTTTTAAGGCACAGACCTATAAGAAGCACATTGTAAAAAATATCGAAATAATAGGACAGAGAAAGTTAGTTATATTAGACGACGTAAACGGCGGTAATGCCGCAATACTGAAAAAGGTACTGGCACAGCTCAAGAAGAAGGGCGTTCGTGTTCCCGAGGTTGCTTTCTACGCTACCAACGACGAGCGTGATCTTGTAAAGGGTGACGACAGTATCCGCAGTATCACCGAGCTTCAGGGTAAGGCAAAGGCATACTACGTGCTGGTTGCTTCCTCCTACGACGATCTTGAAGTAAAGCTGAAGGGACTTGAGGGTAAGATAGGCAGTGCAAAGCTCCTTGCTCAAAGACTTGAACAGTACGGCTATACAAATCGTGATTTCTGCCTTATGAATGAGCCTGCAGGACTTCTCGGTGCATATATGAAGTTCAAGAACTCTATGTACGGCATACACGAAAAGTCAAACGAAAAGAAGCTCGGCAAGCTCGTAAGAAGCACAGAAGCCCAGATGGCAGCCTACAAGGATAAGTGTGCAGGTCAGCGTTGCTTTATCATAGGCTACAAGAAGGGCGTTGTCCTTGAAGAGCTCAACGTGATGCTTGAGGAAAGATGTATCGCATATAACGGTATATGCAGTTACTTCACAAAAACTCCTCTTCGTCCCTCCCAGTATCTTCTCACAAATGCAGAGCATTATCAGGGTAACGGCAAGTACATAGACCAGCTTGAATGCTTTGTAGCAAGTAACGTAAACGTATTTGAGGATAAATTTGCAAAGCGCCCCACCTACATCAATATGATGGGCGACGGACTTATCCCCCAGCTTCCTTCCTTCGCGTCAACCCAGACCAGCGAGGCATTACGCCGTGTTGACGATCTTTATGCGGCATTACAGCTTGCTATCTATCAGGGCTTTACAGAGATATATCTCTATGCCTTTGACGGCATTTACAGTGCACAGCTGACGCCCTATGACGAAGCGATTAAAACAGAGGACGGTCAGTATGACTATCCCGAGCAGGCAAAGACTCTGCTTAAGAACGTAAAGACCTACGCCGCATCCGCAGGTGTTTCCATCTACGATATGAGCAACGTGACAGGTCTTGATATGTTCGAGAAGAAGAGCTTTGCAGATATCGACTTTACAACAACAAAGGTTTTATCAAAGATTTAAGAAACTAAAAACAGTCCGGAGGAGTCATAATGAGTTTAGCGGATAAATATTTTATAGAAAACTGCCGTGATATCATTGAAAACGGCGTGTGGGATACCGATATGGAGGTAAGACCTCGTTGGGAGGATGGAACTCCTGCCCATACGGTAAAGAAATTCTGTATTGTAAACCGCTACGATTTGCAGAAGGAATTTCCGATAATGACTCTTCGCAGGATATATTACCGCTCCTGCATAGAAGAAATTCTGTGGATATATCAGAAAAAGAGCAACAAGGTAGCTGATTTATCTACAAAGATATGGGATGCATGGGCAGACGAAAACGGAACTATCGGTAAGGCATACGGCTATCAGTTAGGACAGAAGAGTATCTATCCCGACGGCGAATTCGATCAGGTGGACAGAATACTCCACGATCTTAAACACAACAGAGCCAGCCGCAGAATGATGACCAATATGTACAATCATCACGATCTGCACGAAATGGGACTGGCACCCTGCGCCTACAGTATGACCTTCAACGTAAGCGGCAACAAGCTGAATGCGATACTTAATCAGCGCAGTCAGGATATGCTTACCGCAAACAACTGGAACGTATGTCAGTATGCGGCGCTTCTCATAATGTTTGCCAAGGCTTCGGGACTTGAGGCGGGCGAGCTTGTACACGTAATTGCCGATGCTCACATCTACGACAGACATATAGACGCTGTAAAGCGTATTATAGAAAAGGAGCCTTATCCCGCACCCACAATGCAGGTGGAGGATATAACCGACTTCTATAAATTCACAAAGGAGAGCTTTACTCTTCTTGATTATAAGTACCACGATTTTAACGAAAAAATCGAGGTCGCAATCTGATTTTACAATAAGACTGCCCCTGAAAGCAAAACAGGGGCTTGTCGCATTTTATATAAAGGAGGTATGCAGGTGACGTATATTGTTCTTGATATGGAGTGGAGCCAGCCGGTCTGCAAGGAAAAGATGCTGATAAGAGGCGGCAAGACTCTGCCTGTTGAGATAATACAGATGGGTGCCGTTATGGTCAAAGACGGAAAAATCATAGAGGAACAGTTTTCCGAATACGTAAAGCCTATCTATTATACCATACTTAAAAGTCGCATAAAAAGGCTGACAGGCATAAATGAAAAGGAACTGAAAAAAGCCGATGCCTTCGGAAATGTATTAAGACGTTTTCGCAAATGGATAGATAAATACGGCGGTGATGCCATCTGCACCTGGGGTTGTGACGACGTATCCAATTTAAGAGCGCAATGCGATTTCTTCGGCTACGGCAAGGACTGGATACCCACCTGGTTCAACCTTCAGCCGCTGGTTACAAGACAGCTTCAGCTTCAGAGAACACAGATAAACCTTGCTACTGCGGTGGAGCTTATGGGCATAGACGAGGAGCTTTCCTACCATAGTGCAATAAACGACGCATATTATACCGCTCTTATCCTTCTCGGTGTAAAAAATATCGAAGAGGGGATAAAGTGGCAGAAAAAGGTTGACTACGCTCACGCTAACCCCTATAAGCAGTTATGCGTTTCAATCTACGGAAAAAGAAAATATACAAGAACAGTCAGCGCTTTAAGGTCGCCTGAATTAAGGCGTTACGTGTGTCCCCTCTGTGGCAGACCTTCCGCCTTAAAGGACAAGCTTGTAAATATAAAGCCCTGTCATTATCTCGCAGTCATGAAGTGTACAAAGCACACTCTTGCGGTAAACGTGATATTTACAAAAGATGATGAGGACAGATACGAATGGGTGAAGAAGATCACCCTTTCCGATATAGCTACTGAAAGACTGTATCAGGAAAAGATGCGTAAAAAGAGTGTGATAGTAAGCCCTTAAGAAAGGAATACATATTTATGAAATTCAGAGCGGCGTCAGTATTCAGCAGTAATATGGTACTGCAGAGAGATAAGAATATAGCCGTTTTCGGCTACGGCGAAAACGGAAAAACCGTAACCGTGAGCTTCTGCGGAACGGAAAAGACCGCAAAAATAAAGTACGGCA
Organism: Ruminiclostridium sp.; assembly: GCA_017408635.1. Taxonomy (GTDB): domain Bacteria; phylum Bacillota; class Clostridia; order Oscillospirales; family Ruminococcaceae; genus Ruminiclostridium_E. The sequence continues at coordinate 12,432 of JAFQUH010000097.1, forward strand.
GATGGATGACAAAGTTACCTCCTATGAAGGCGGGCGGCCCTTACGAAATGACGATATCCTGCGAGGATAAAAGCTATCATTTCACAAATATAATGATAGGCGAGGTATGGCTTGCAGGCGGTCAGAGTAATATGGAGCTTGAGCTTCAGAACTGCACCGGCGGTCAGGATTTTCTGAAGAATGACAAGGGCGTAAATGTTCGCTTTTACTATACTCAGAAAAAATGTATGACCGATGAGGATTTCTTCGAGTGCGAGGAAAAGATGATATGGAAGGAATTTGACGAGGAAAGTGCAAAATGCTGGAGTGCGGTAGGCTATTTCTTCGCAAAGGAATTATCCGAAAAATTAGGTGTCACAGTCGGCATTATCGGTTGTAACTGGGGCGGCACGAGTGCAAGTCATTGGATGAGCAGAACGGCAATTTCAGATGATATAGATACCAGAATATATATGGACGAATACGACAGAGCGATAGCGGGAAAAAGCGATGAACAGCTGCTTTGTGAATACCGTGAATATGAAGCCTACCACAACGAATGGAACAGAAAATCCGCCGAATACTATAGCAAGACGGAAAACGCAACCTGGGGCGGATGCCTTGAATACTGCGGACCTTGTAAGTACCCCGGTCCCTTATGTCCTGCAAATCCCTATCACCCTACGGGACTTTACGAAAGTATGCTGATGAGAGTATGCCCCTATACCTTAAAGGGCTTTATCTACTATCAGGGTGAGTCGGACGATCACAGACCTGAAATGTATTACAAGCTGTTCAGAAACCTTATCGGTAACTGGAGAAGCGAGTGGGGTGACAACGAACTGCCCTTCATCTTCGCACAGCTTCCTATGCACAGATACGAGGCTGACGAGGACAGAAAGCATTGGTGCATTCTCCGTGAGGCGCAGATGAAGGTGTATGAAACTGTTAAGAATACGGGCGTAGCGGTAATAATCGACTGCGGCGAATTCAACGAGATCCACCCCAAGGATAAGTTGACGGTAGGACACCGTATGTATCTTCAGGCGATGAAGCATTTTTACGGTGATGAAAGCATCGACGCCTTCGGACCTGTTTACGATTATGCTACCGAAAAGGAAGACGGAATCGTTATCTCCTTCAGATATGCCGACAACGGCTTTACTGTAAAGGGAGATGAAATATCATGCTTTGAAGTAGCTGGCGAGGATAAGGTATATTATAAGGCGGATGCGGTTATAAATTCCGACAATACTATAACTGTAAGAAGTGAAAAGGTTAAAGAGCCTGTATATGCCAGATATCTGTGGACAAACTATAGCGAGGTAGTGCTTTACGGAAAGAACGGAATACCCGTAGCACCCTTCAGAACAAGCACACAGGATAAGTGATAAAAAGAAGGATAGATTATGGAGCTTAAAAGAAGCTGTGGAGTGCTGATGCATATCACGTCACTCCCTAACAATGAAGGTATAGGAACAATGGGCAAGCCCGCCTACGAATTTATCGACTGGCTTAAGTCAGCCGGTCAGAGCTGTTGGCAGGTGCTTCCCATCCATCCCACAGGCTACGGAGATTCTCCCTATCAGTCCCCCTCCTCCTTTGCAGGAAATCCCCTGCTTATAGATTTATGGGAGCTTAAGAATATGGGACTGCTTTCTGCCGAGGATATCAAGGGCAGAGAATACGGCGAAGATCCCGCTATAGTGGATTATGAAAGAGTAATTTCCATAAAGAACGAGCTGCTTCACAAGGCGTTCTTCTCCTTTAAGGAGGACGTCAATTATCTTGCCTTTGTACAGGAAAATGCCTGGTGGCTGGAGGATTATGCTCTCTTTATGTCAATAAAGGAAAAGAACGAGCTTCGTTCCTGGCTTACCTGGGATAAGGAGTTCAGAAAAAGAAATCCCGAGGTACTGAAAAAGTTCAGAGAGGAAAACACCGATTCGATAAAATTCCATCGTTTTGTACAGTATATCTTCTTCTATCAGTGGAAAAGACTCAAGGATTATGCGGGTAAGAAGGGCATTGCCATAATAGGTGATATACCCATCTATGCCGCAATGGACAGTGCAGACGTATGGGCACAGCCGAAACTCTTTACAATGGATATGGAGCTTAATCCTACCCTTGTGGCAGGCGTACCGCCGGATTATTTCTCCGCTACGGGACAACTGTGGGGCAATCCTCTTTATAACTGGAAGAACATGGAGGCAGACGGCTTCAACTGGTGGATAAGCAGAATAGACCACGCCATGAAGCTCTTTGATATTGTCCGTATCGACCATTTCAGAGCCTTTGACACCTACTATGCAATTCCCGCCGACGCAAAAACGGCAGAATACGGTGACTGGAAAAACGGTCCGGGAATGAAGCTCTTTGATGCGGTAAAGAAGGCGCTGGGTGACGTTAACATCATAGCCGAGGATTTAGGCGATATCTTCGATAGTGTAAAGAAACTGCTTTCGGACAGCGGCTTCCCGGGTATGAGAGTGTTACAGTTCGGCTTTAACAACGAGCATAACGATAATAGCCATCTTGCTCACAATTACCCCGTAAATTCCGTAGCCTACACAGGTACTCACGATAACGATACCATTTTAGGCTGGCTTCACAGCGCAGACAAAAAAGCGGCAAAAATGGCTAACGATTACGTTAACACCAGCTTTTTTGAGAAAAAGCATATCAGCTTTATAAGAACGGTATATCAGAGTCCCTCCGCTCTTGCGGTAATACCTATGCAGGACGTTTTAGGGCTCGGTACAGAGGCGAGAATGAATATCCCCTCCACCCTCGGCGGAAACTGGAGCTGGAGAATGAGAAAGCCCGCTTCTTCAAAATCGGCAAAGCTCCTTAAAAAGCTGGCTGAAGCATATCTGAGATAAAAGGACAACAAAAGGACAAAATGGGAATAGACGACATTTTTAAAAAGCTCGCTATGGGGCGTGAGCCTGCTCCGACAGGTCCGGTGGAATATATAATCGTGGGACTGGGCAATCCCGGTACACAGTACGAAAACACCAGACACAATGCAGGCTTTATGACGATAGACACCCTTGCCGACGAGCTTAAGACAGACGTAAAGAAGATAAAATTCAAATCCCTTGTGGGAGATACGGTGATAGGCGGAAAAAGATGCCTTCTGATGAAGCCCTCCACCTTTATGAACAACAGCGGCGAGGCTGTCGTGGAGGCTCTGAACTTCCACAAGCTGACTACCGAAAACCTGATAGTCATTTATGATGATATATCACTTGACGTAGGCAGAATGAGAATAAGACAAAAGGGTAGCGACGGCGGTCATAATGGTATGAAAAGTATCATATACCTTACAGGTAGCGATAAGTTCCCTCGTGTAAAGGTAGGCGTGGGCGCAAAGCCTCACCCTGATTTTCCTCTTTCCGACTGGGTATTATCACCCTTTAAAAAGGAAGAGGGAGAGGCACTTGAATCCTGCCTCAAAAACGCATCCGCTTCGGTAAAGCTGATTGTAGAAGGCAAGATAAACGAAGCAATGAACAAGTATAATTCTTAAACCGAAAGTGCAGGCGCAAAATGGATATATTTAAAAATATGGCTGAAACACTTGTTTCCTACAGGCGTTCAGTAAAACATATTTTGAGTGCAGAACCCGTCCCCATGTTGGTGACGGGGCTTTCGCACGTACATAAGGCACATTTTCTGGCGGCAATGGTGCAAAGCGGAGAGCTTGGAAGCTCCCTTCCGCTTCTGTGCATAGTCGAGAGCGAAGCGGCGGCAGTCAGAATGTGCGAGGATATAAATACCTTCTGCGGTAAAAGAACTGCCTATCAGTTCCCGGCGGCAGATATGATACTGACCGATACCGAGGCACAGTCGGCAGAGTATTCCCATCGCAGAATAGAAACTCTGTCAGCGGCAATAAACGGCAGGGCAAAGGTCATAGTTGCATCATCCGAGGCGGCGTTACAGCTTACTGTACCAAAGGATATTCTCAAGGAGCATACCTTTGTGATAGAATCGGGTGCAGAGCTTGATACCGCAAGACTTTCCGAAAGACTGATATCCGCAGGCTATTCAAGGTGCGAGCTTATCGAAGGAAAGGGACAGTTTTCCATCCGTGGCTCTCTGGTGGACATTTACCCTGTTAACAGCGAATTTCCGATAAGAGCGGAGCTTTGGGGAGATGAAGTAGATACGGTTTCCGCCTTTGATATAGAAACCCAGAGAAGAACAGATCCTATCGACAGAGCAGAGGTAACTCCCTGCTTTGAAACGATATTCGGCAGTAGTGATGAGCTTATCGGAAAGATTACCGTTCTTCTTCAGAAAGCGGAAAAATCCAAAAAGAAAAACGAGGAGCTTGTAAAAAGACTCCGCCGTGATATAGCAAGACTTCGTGACGGAGTAGGTGCGGGAAATTTATTCAGATATTTTCCCTTGTGCTACGAAAAGTCAGGGAGTGTCTTTGACTATGCCAAGACTCTGATAGTCTGTGAAGGCTTTTCGTCAATGGACGCGGCTAAGGGCGTAGCGGATTCTCATAACGAAGATTTAAAGCTCCTTACCGAAAGCGGATTTATCTGCAAGGGACTTGACCGATATCTTTTTACAAAGAGCGAATTCAAGGAGATTATCGAAAACAGCACAAGACTCTATATGGACACCTTTGTAAGAGGCGGCGGACTTCAGCTTTCTGATATTCAGAATGTGGACGCAGTCCAGCTTTCTCCCTGGAGCGGAGAATACAAGGTGCTTTGCGAGGAGCTGAAGGACTATATAGAGCAGGGATATTCCTGCATAGTGTATGCAGGTACGGAAAAAGCGGCAAAGCTGCTTGCAGGTGACCTGCGGGACAGCGGACTGCCTGCCGATTTCTATCAGGATGCAAAAAAGCTCTATGCTAAAAAGATATACGTACTGTCCGGTACTATCTCTGCAGGCTTTGAATATAAAGAAGAAAAGCTGGCGGCGATAACCAGAAGTCAGGGAGCAATAACAAGAACTCCCTTAAAGCCAAGAAAGTTCAAGAAGGGACAACAGATAAGAAGCCTCGGAGATATCTCTATGGGCGACCTTATAGTACACGCCTCCCACGGTATAGGCGTGTTCGACGGCGTGCAGAAGATGACCGCCGACGGCGTACAGAAGGATTATATCAAGCTGAAATACGCAGGCACCGACGTGCTTTATATTCCCGTTACCCATCTTGATATGATATCAAGATATATCGGTACGGGCGACGTGGGAACTGTAAAGCTGAACAAGCTCCATACCGACACCTGGAAAAAAGCAAAGGCAAAGGCAAAGACTGCCGCCAAGGAGATGGCGACTGAGCTTATAGAGCTTTATTCCAAGAGAATGAAGGCAAAGGGCTTTGCTTTTTCACCCGATGGTGAGCAACAGCATATCTTTGACGACCATTTTAATTATATCGAAACCGACGATCAGCTAAGATGCATAGAGGAAATAAAGCACGATATGATGCGCACCGCACCTATGGAAAGACTTCTCTGCGGTGACGTAGGCTTCGGTAAGACCGAGGTTGCGCTCCGTGCCGCCTTCAAATGCTTCCTTGATGGAAAGCAATGTGCAATACTCGTACCTACCACCGTTCTTGCCTGGCAGCATTATCAGACTGTACTCAAAAGAATGGAAGGCTTTAAGGTAAAGGTACAGCTTTTATCCCGTTTCCGTAGTGCAAAGGAGCAGAAGCAGATCCTAAAACAGCTTGAAGAGGGCGATATTGATATCATTATCGGTACTCACAGACTTGTTCAGGATGATGTGAAATTCTTTGATTTAGGTCTTGCGATAATTGATGAGGAGCAACGCTTCGGTGTAAATCATAAGGAAAAATTCAAGGAAAACTATAACGGAATAGACATCCTGACTTTATCCGCAACCCCTATCCCCAGAACGCTCAATATGGCTATGACGGGTATCAGGGATATGAGTGTAATAGAAACTCCTCCGGGCGACAGACAACCTATAACTACCTACGTTATAGAGCATGACAAGGGCGTTATAGTTCAGGCGATAAACAAGGAGCTTCGCCGTAATGGTCAGGTATACTATCTGCATAACAGAGTAAGCAGTATCTATTCCTGCGCCGCATCCCTTCAGGAAATGATTCCCGAGGCAAGAATAGGAGTCGCTCATGGAAAGATGGGCGAGGAGGAGCTTCTGGAGGTATGGCGTAAGCTGATTGATGCCGAGATAGATATTCTTGTCTGCACTACTATTATAGAAACGGGCGTCGATGTGCCTAACTGCAATACTCTTATTATCGAAAATGCCGATAATATGGGACTTGCCCAGCTTCATCAGTTAAGAGGAAGAGTCGGCAGAACAAACCGCAGAGCCTATGCATATTTTACCTTCAAGAGAGGTAAAGCCTTAACCGAGATAGCTACGAAAAGACTTGACGCTATAAGAGAATTTACAAAATTCGGTTCAGGCTTCAGAATCGCTATGAAGGATTTAGAGATAAGAGGCGCAGGCTCGGTACTCGGTCAGAATCAGTCGGGACATCTTGCCACAGTCGGCTATGATATGTACGTAAAGCTGCTTACCGAGGCGGTTATGGAACAGCAGGGAAAAGCACCCGAAATACGCCCCGAGTGTTTAGTTGACATAAAAATAGACGCCTTCATTCCCGAAAGCTATATTTCAAGCCCCGGTCAGCGAATCGATTGCTACAGAAAAATTGCCCTCATCGAAACCGAGGAGGATGCAACCGACGTACTGGATGAGCTTATCGACCGCTACGGTGACGTGCCGAGAGCAGTCGAAGGACTTGTAAAGGTGGCAAAATATCGTCATATGGCACAGGATATGCATATTACCGAAATCATACAAAGCGGCGAGTTTATGCTTTTCTATCCCGATGAGGTGAATGAAAAAGCAATGGAGAGAATTTCTTTTGTATCAGAAAAATTCGGCAAGAATATGACTCTCAATCTCACGGGTAAGGCAAACTTCAAGGTGAAGCTGGATAAAAAGGATACACCTCTTGAGGTAATGAAGAACGTGCTGACTGCGATGAAGGGAAAGGAAGAGAAAAATGAACAATAAAAGCTCTGCAAAAAAGAAAATAATAACCGCCCTTTGTATTGTCGGCGGCGTTATCCTGCTGATAGGCTCCTTCTTTCTGCGTGATCTTCTGCTTCGTGCGGGAGTTGTGGAATATGACAGCAGAGAAATACTGCAGGTGAAGAATAAATATTCCGCTTCTCTTGACGCTATAGTGAAGGAAGGCAAGGAAACCGACTTTGTAATAAATTCAAAGCACGGCGGACTTTTTCAGAAATCGGTGATAACCGCTGACGAAAAAGGAAAGCCGGTATATGAAAAGCTGAAGGATAACGTAGACGTGCTTTGCCACTCCTACTGCTATACTATTAAAAGTGAAAAGGGTATCGTTACTCTTACCTTTAACGAATCCGGCAGTAAAAAGCTGATATACAGTGAAGCAAAGCCTGAAAAGAAATCCGAAAAGGACCTGCTTTCCGATCTTAAGGAAAACTGGTACTATTACGAAGAGGTGCAGGAATGAACAATATAATACTTATAGGTATGCCCGGTGCCGGCAAAAGCACCATAGGTGTACTGCTTGCAAAGTCGATGGGCTATAATTTCCTTGACACCGATCTTATAATACAGAGTCAGCAGAAAAAGAAACTGCAGGAGATTATTGACGAAGAGGGAATTGACGTCTTTTTGAAATGCGAGGAGCGGGCGCTCACGTCGATTGACTTCGATTGCACGGTAGTAGCCACGGGCGGCTCTGCGATATTCTCCGAAAGGGGAATGAAGCACCTGAAAAACGGTGGAATCTGTGTTTATCTTACTGTCAGCGAGCAGGAGCTTGTAAAAAGACTCAGTAATATAAAAACCAGAGGAATTGCCTGCAGAAAGGGCGAAACCGTAGCAGAAATAATCGAGGAGAGAAGGGCGTATTACGAAAAATATGCCGACGTCACCGTAAATTGCGAAAATGCTACGGCAGAGCAGACGGTAGAGAAAATAATAGAGAGTATCAGTAGCCTGATATAGTATAAAAAGCGGAAGTAAACGAGAATACTTCCGCTCATTTTTTTACATAAAATACCCTATTTTTACACCTGTTTAGTAAATATGCACAAAAACAATTGTAATATTTCTACATCCGTATTTCAATTTTCACGAAAAAACTATTGTAATTTTTTAGATTTTCGTATATAATTTAAACATCCCGTAAAATTAATTACGAAAGGACGAAAAACAATATGAAAACTTACAAATGCAAAAACATCCGAAACATTGCCCTTTTAGGCCACGGCGGAAGCGGAAAGACCTCCGTAGTAGAAGGTCTGCTTTACAAGTGCGGCGAAATCGAGAGAATGGGTAAGGTATCCGACGGTAGCTCCGTATGTGACTACGATCCCGAAGAAATCAAGAGAAAGGTTTCCCTCGGTACTTCTCTCGCTTACTGTCAGTGGAAGGATGTAAAGATCAATATATTGGATACTCCCGGTCAGTTTGACTTTGCGGCTGGTATGTATGAAGGCCTCAGCGCCGCAGAAAGCGCAGTTATCGCACTTCCTGCAAAGGATGGCGTTCAGGTTGGTACCATCAAGGCGTACAGAGAAGCTGTAAAGCGTGGCAAGGCTACAATGTTCGTAGTAACAAGAATGGAAGAAGAAAACTCCAACTTCTACAAGTGCCTTGAAGAGTTAAAGACCGAGTTCGGTCCCTCTATCTGCCCCATCGTTGTTCCCTTTGACAAGTACGGAACAGTAGAAAGCTACATCAACCTTCTCGAAATGAAGGCTTATACATATGAAAACGGCGTACCCACAGAGGTAGAAATGCCCGCTTCAGAAAATCGTCTTAAAGGTCTTCGTGCCGCAATGGCAGAAGCAGTTGCAGAAACTGACGAAGAACTTATGATGAGATTCTTTGAAAACGAAGGCGAAGACTTTACAGAAGCAGAGCTTGTAAAGGGACTTCACGACGGTATCGATAAGGGCTATATCACTCCCGTTGTATGCTGCTCAGGTGATACTCTCGCAGGCGTTGATATGATGCTCAACACTATCGTATATATGCTCCCCAGCCCTGACGAAAGAGGCGGCGAGCTTTCTGCAAACGGCGAAAAGATAGCTTACGACGAAACAAAGCCTCTTGCGGTAAAGGTATTCAAGACAGTAGCCGATCCCTTCGTAGGTAAGATGAGCTACGTAAAGGTAGTAAACGGCACACTTGCCGCAGGTGCAAGCGTGTATAACCAGAGAACAGGCGAAACCGAAAGACTCGGCAAGCTCCTTGCTCTTCAGGGCAAGAAGTCCGAGGAAATGATTGAAGCCTACGCAGGTGACATTATCGCAGTTACAAAGCTCGGTGCAAACACAGGTGATACTCTTACAGCCTCAGGTCTTGGCGTAGAGTTTGCGAGAGAGGTATTCCCCGAGGCTTGCTACTACAAGGCAGTTTCTGCAAAGAACAAGAACGACGAAGGTAAGATCAGTAACGCTATTAAGAGAATGATAGAAGAAGATCTCACACTTTCATACATCCACAACCACGAAACACATCAGAGAATTTTAGGCGGTCTTGGCGAGCAGCATCTTGATGCGGTTATCTCCAAGATGAAGGCAAAGTTCGGTGTAGACGTAGAGGTTTCCGAGCCTGTCATCGCTTACCGTGAATCCATTCGCAAAAAGGTTTCCGCTGAAGGTAAGCACAAGAAACAGTCAGGCGGTCACGGTCAGTACGGACACGTTAAAATTGAGTTTGAGCCTTGCGACAGCGAAACACTCATATTTGAAGAAAGAGTATTCGGCGGTAGCGTTCCCAAGAACTTCTTCCCCGCAGTTGAAAAGGGACTTCAGGAAAGTATGGCACACGGCGTGCTTGCAGGCTATCCCGTTGTAAACTTAAAGGCTACTCTCTTCGATGGCTCCTACCACGACGTAGACAGCTCCGAGCAGGCGTTCAAGATGGCGGCTCATTTAGCATTCAAGCAGGGACTTCCCAATGCTTCACCTTGCTTACTCGAGCCTGTATGCCACGTTGAAATCGTACTTGACGACGCCAGCACAGGTGACGTTATGACGGTAGTCAACAAGCGCAGAGGTACAGTTCTCGGTATGAATCCTTCCGAAACTGAAAAGGGTATGACTGTTCTTGAAGCTACAATGCCTCAGGCTGAAATTACAGACCTTGCAACAGTTATCCGTCAGATAACAAGAGGTATGGGCTACTTCACTTCAAAGTTTGAGCGTTACGATCAGTTACCTCAGGCACTTGAAGCTGACGTAATTGCAAATGCTCCCAAGTTCAGCGAGTATGAAGGCTGATATACTATTGTAAATATATATAAAGAGCGACGTCGGAAAACCGACGCCGCTCTACTTGTTTTCTGAATGGCTGTAATGTCCTGTAAACCTTATCACAAAGCCATAAACGGCGTTTTTTACGTTATCGTGATGAAGCAGTTTGTTGTGCAACATTACCAGTAAAACGGCTTTCTGTTTGTTACTTTCATATAAAATGCGAAGGGAAAACCGACTTTCAATTTCGGAGTTTCGCCTAAAATATTTTACAGTAAATGGAATATGAATCCAGAAAAATACAAATTGCAATTTGTGAAACAAATCAAAATCTGACTTTCTTGTGCATTTTCAACAAAAAACGGCTATGATTTTTATTTGACATTTCCAAAGAATCTTAATATAATGTTTAAGACCTTTGGGAAAAGGCTAAAATGAAAGAGAAAATCGTATAGTAAAAAAGAAAAGTAAGTAAGAAAAGAACAACGGAAAGAAAGGTTTTATTATGATTAGCAGAATAAAGAAATCAAAGCTGACGATCATGGCGACCAAGAACACGATTTTAAGACTGGCACTTATCTGTGCAAGTGTATTCGCAGTATTCACAATGACCGGTCTTCTTTACTTCAGAAACGACGTAAGAATTACAGACGGTGATACGCAGCGTATCGTCTACACAGTCAGCGAAGATCCCAGAGCTATTTTAAGAGAGAATCACATCAATCTCGGCGCATACGACAAGATTGATTTCAGCGGCTTTGGTGAAAGAGGCGAAACTGCAGAGCTTATAGTAAAGCGTGCCTTTGCGGTTGAGGTTTATTCAGAAGATGAAAAGATAGCAGACGTCTACACGGTAGACAGTAACGTAGAAACTCTTTTAAAGGATTTCGGCGTAGCTTTAGGAGAATACGATATAGTTACTCCTGCAAGAGATGAGATAGTAAAGCAGGGCGACAGAATCGATATCACAAGAGCCTATGATGTAAATATCACAGCAGACGGCAAGACTGTTACGGTAGGTTGCTTTAACAACACAGTAGAAGAGCTTCTTAAAAGAGCGGATATCACGCTTGATAAGGACGATATGGTATCCGAGGAGCTTGACAAGGTTATAACCGAAGGTTGTGATATCAAGGTATCAAGAGTAGAGATAGTAGAAGAAAACGAAGAGCAGACTATTCCCTACGAAACCTTGAAGGTGCCCAGCATTGCTATGGCGATAGGCGACAGCGAGGTACGTACAAAGGGCGTAACAGGCAGAATAAGAATAGTAACCACAACAACATATATCGATGGTATCAAGGTAGACGTATCCAAGAACACGGTAGTTCTTCAGAAGAAGGTTGATGAGGTCATTGCCGAAGGAACTTCTGTAGTAGAGCCCTACTGCAAGATTGACGATCCCTCTATCGTTCTTGAAAACGGCAGACCTGTAAACTATGAATATATCGTATCAGGTAAGGCTACAGCCTACACAGCACCTATGGGAGCTTATACAGCCAGCGGCAGACTTGCCGAGATAGGTACCTGTGCAGTTAACCCCAACGTCATCCCCTACGGATCAAAGCTCTACATTGTAGGTCAGAACGACAACGTATGCTACGGCTATGCGATTGCGGCTGATACAGGCGACGGTATGATGGATGGTACTATTCCCGTTGACTTATATATGGGCAACTGCGAGGATCACTTTATCGATTCCTGCGAATGGGGACTACAGTACGTTGATATCTACGTTATCGAGGTAGGCGACAACGAATATCTGTGGTAATTGCAAAGTGAAGTATTTGCTTCGCAAAAGTGAAGGAGAGAAGCGAGCCTTCGGCTCGTGAAGTTGCACCTTACGGTGCAGCTCGATTGCAATTTGTCTCCGACAAATTGCAAAGTGATGTTTCGTGCTTTGCACGAAGTGATGCACGGCTACGCCGTGTGATGTACCGACTCCGTCGGAGCGATGTTTCGTGCTTTGCACGAAGTTATGGAATCCTATATTTTTGAAATCGAAGATTTCAAAAATGGTCGCAGTCCTGCGGACTGCTGACTTTGTCGGATGGATATTGAAAGGCGTTCAGATTTTCTGAACGCCATTTTTTTGGTGTATGTGAGTTTGAAATTTGACGGCGTGCCGCCGCTCCCAGTTCCCGTCTTTTATCAGATTGTGCGTTGCGAAGCCTCGTGAACGGCGGGGGTACACATTGATTGTGTGTCAAATTGAAATTTGACGGGGAGATTGGTGTAATATAAATAACGGGTCGTCGGGGACGCCGACCCCTACATTTCCCCTATAAATTTTTGTGGGCAAGGCATTACAAATCCCGTTTTCATCGATATTTATGGCAATATTATCACAATATTATAAACCACGTCTGTAGGGGGCGGCGTCCTCGACGCCCCGCATAAATCACCGCAATTTTTATGAAACATCCCCCGTCAAACCCCGATTTACATCCTTTTAAAATTTTTTGTGCATTTTATTGAAAAATCCGTGCAAAATCGACCTGCTGATACTGTAATTTTTTATTATTATCAAAATTCTTTGGTGAAACTGTCTAAAAACACCCTTTTTTTTAGGGCATTCTGCTATTATAGTTTTATACAAGATACAAAAAACGAGACCTGAAATTCCGTAATATTGTGCAAAATTGCCAATTGATTTTTTTGCTCTGATGATGTATTATATTAGAGTAACGCAGATGCGGTAAATCCGCAATGCTGAAGATATTACTTCCATAATGTGAGTAAGTTACGATTTTAAGCGGAAAAACGGCTTAAACAGACTTTAAGAAGTAAGCAATTTCTTTTAAAAAGTTTCAACAAGTTTTTGCGGTTTTTTTTGTGGAAAATGACAATTGAAATCAGAATGGCAATGTAGTATCATTATAATAGCTATAAAGCTAAAATTTTTTAAATGGAGGACACTCAAAATGAAGTTTACAAAAACTTTAGCAGCTATCACTGCTGCAGCTATGGCTGTAACAATGGCTGCAATCCCTGCAAGTGCAGTTGAGTCAGAAATGGCTACATCCGGTGTTAAGGTTATTGACAAGTCTGACGCTAACGATGGTACAAACTGCTTAAAGCTTCAGACACCTGCTACAGGTGGCGCTCTTGAAGTTAATGCAACAGACGTTATCAAGGCTACAATCTCCGGCGACGAAGGCGTAGACACATCTGCTTGGCAGATCGGTCTCAACGCATTTGACTCCGCTTGGGGCGGCTGGGCTGGCGTTTGGACAGAACCTGGCGTTCTCGAAGTAGAAACAACAGTTCAGGCTCTTATGGATGCTATCTCTTGCACAGACGTTGCTAACTTTGGTGGTTTCTTATTCCAGGCTGTAGGTACAGAAGACGGTGCTAATGTTAACTACACATTCTCTATCGCTCCTGCTGCTGCTGAAACTCCCGATGATGACACAACAGGCGACGACACAACAGAAGACGACAACACAGTAGGCGATACAGAAGAAGCTCCCGGCGAATCTACAGAAGTTCCTGAAGAACCCGCTGCTCCTGCAGATGTTGCACTCGACAACGCTGGTACAATCACAATGGACGGCGGCTGGAGAGTAAACCTTGTTCACCCCTGGGCTGGCGAAGAAAACAAGGAAGCTTTCAACATCGTTGATGCTACAAAGTTCGCTAACTCCAACACAATCTCTGTTAAGTTCAAGGCTACAAACGTAACAGCTCCTTTCACAGCTTGGCTCTCATTTGCTACAAATGATGATACAGGTCTTGCATACTGGGGCGCTGATAATGCTGCAAACGCAGGTGTAACACATACTCCTATCACAATTGATAAGGATGGCTACTATGTTCTTACACTTACAACAGATAAGCTCATCACAGTAGGCGAAAACTTCTTCCTCGCTCTTCAGACAGACAACAAGGATGAAGAAAGCGAACTCGCTATCGAACTCGTAGCTGTTAAGGCTGGCGAAGCTCTCGAAGTAACAGAAGATGACGTTATCGACGTTCCTGGTGGCGAATCCGGTACTAACCCTCCTACAGGTGTTACATTAGTAGTAGTTCCTGCAGCTCTCGCAGCAGCAGCTCTTGCTACATCCGGTATCGTTCTTAAGAAGAGAAGCAAGTAATTTAATTACTTAATTTAAATCTTAAATACCACGCTCCCTCCGAGTAATCGGAGGGAGTTTTTTATATATTTATGAAAGTTTTCTAAAAAATAGTTATAAACTATTGAAAAAAGGCAAAGAATAGTGTATATTAAGAGAAGAGCAAAACTCGTAATAAATACAGAACGGAGAAAAGATAACGATGAAAAAAATCACTTCATTTTTAAGCGCACTCGCATTATCACTTGTGATGAGTGTTACAGCCTTTGCTGAAACCATCGGTGCAAGCACGCCCAATCCCGAAACAGGCGTTACGATCGACTGGCTTCCCATTGCCCTCGCAGGCGGTGCTTTAGCAGTTGCAATTATCGTATTCGTGGTAATGAGCATCAAGAAGAAAAATAAGTAATCAGAAATAAAAAGAGAATGTAAAACGAAGGTTTACATTCTCTTTTGCTTTATAATATCTTGATTTTTAAATTTGAGGATGGAGTATAGTAATATTCCTCACCCGAATATATGCGCAGATATTTTCGACTGCGGGAATAATTCTTTGTCAGATAAGCGGTTTTGGGCTCCTTCCACCAGCAACGGACAAGCATTCCGAATATGGTTGCGGATATCTTTTTCGCAAGTATTGAATAGGTCAGCTTGTATTCGTCGAAGATGTTGTTTTCTTCAAGGAATTTTCTCA